>CAYPWW010000015.1:0-16844 GCA_964414555.1 uncultured Algimonas sp. | reverse complement strand
CGATCAATATCGTCAAAGACATCCGGCACGGATAGGCAGCCTTCATTATAGGGCTTGGTCTCTTCGACCGTTTCCAAAATCTCAGGGTTCACGAAATATTGGGGAGCAGGTTTTTCGCCGTCTACGGCCAGATCCATGACGATGACATTGACAGGCTCGCCGATCTGCACGGCGGCGAGGCCGATGCCATAGGCGGCATACATGCTTTCCAACATATCATCCATCAGCTTACGGGTTTCATCCGTGACCTCGGCCACGGGTTTTGACACCTGTTTCAGGATCGGGTTGGGAACGGTCAATATTGGTCTAACAGTCATGCAGAGCAGATAGGAAGCCCTGCGCGACTAGTCAAACGCCTCAATCGAAAATGGGGCGTCCAAAGCTGTCCATATCTGTGTGGCAGCGCTCACACGTCCAGCCACCGAAAAAGAACTGACGCCAGCTCGTAGGCAGGCGGAACTTTGGCTGCGCCAATTTACAACGCGGGCAGTTCACCTTGTTCAGGTTGATCGCAATGGCAGGTTTGGTGCGGTCGGTCATATGATAGATGTGGGTGGTGTCGTTGGCCCGGTCAAGGTGAAGGATGTCGCAGGCACGCGTCGTTCATCTGGCGTTGGTAAAAAGTGCTGATCGTCCCCTTCTGGGAGGTTGATTTGCTAAATTTGGGACTCGCTTATGTTATCGAGCATCCAGCCATAATAAGCCTCTTTGTGCTTTGGGGCGAGACCATCGCTATCCGACGACGTGATCTCGAAACCACTGGGCGCAGCCTCATAGTTGTTCGCCCACGGACAAAAATAGGCAATATGTCCGAGCTTAGCCGATCTAAACCTTGGTTTCAAAAGTAGTGCTGTATACCGCGTCCAATTATATTCTGGGCGAATAAGACTGCAGACCATCTCATCAAAGTCGTCCAAGTTCCCTCGCTGTAGGAATTCACACATGAGGCTTTCAAACCAATCCCAAAGGACAGCCTGCTCTGAGCTGCTCCAGCTTTCCAGGTCGGCTTGCTGTAAACTTCGGCCGAATACAAACATCATAAATTCAGTGTTGATTTCTCCTGTTTCGGCTTGGTCTGAAAGTGTTTTTGCAAAGGCAGGAAATAAATATTTGAAGCCTTTTTTGTCGGCCAAGACCAATTGATCGTTGAAGAATTTTCAGACGAGGCTTGAGGGCATATTCTCTAAACTTTGAGAATACAGAGCTTCTGCGTTTCGCGATGAAAAACAACTTCCGCAATCGCAAGATATGAGTTTGTCAGGTCTGTCGACGTTTTGAAATACAATGAAGAGATTTTTGAGTGCTTCATTGTTCTGCAATGCATCTTTCATCACGCTAATCTCGCACCCAACCAAGCCGTCAGGTTCCCAGTCACGTGGTCCACGAAATCGGCTTTCGCGTCTGCGTTGGCGGGGCGGGCGGCTTCGGGTTCGTGGCTCCAATCGGCGTTAGATGTCACGAGGACCGTGACCATGCCCATGTCTTTCGGGACTTTCAGATTGCGCAAATTATCCTCAAAGAAAATCGCGCGTGTCGGATCGATGTCAAACACATCGAGGAATGTCTCATAGGGCGGGCGCTTGGGTTTGGGCACATAGTCGCCGTCTTCAATCCCGAAATGCCCGTCAAACAGATCGAACAGCTTCAGATGACTGGCAACATTCTTGGCGTGGGCTTTTGAGCCATTCGTATAGATGAACTTTCGCCCGGGCAGCGCCGCGATATGCTCGCGCAGTTTCGGATCGGGCTTCAGGAAGTCCAGATCGACGTCATGGACATAATCCAAGAACACGGCCGGATCCATGCCATGCACGGCCATCATGCCGGAGAGGGTCGTGCCATATTCAGCGAGATAATCTTTTTGCAAATGCAGCGCGGCTTCCGGCTCGAGGCTGAGATAGCGCGAGACGAAACCGTTCATCTTGCGCACGATCTGATCGAAAAATTCGACGTCCGCCGGATAGAGCGTATTATCCAGATCGAAAATCCAGTTGTTCACATGGGCGAGGTCTGCGTGCATGCGCCCGCCTTAACGTGTGTGGCTAGCGACGCAAGCCGTCCGGTGAGGGTGCAGCGAAATCGGCGTCCGTTAAGCGCATGACTTGCCCGTCGACATCCGTTGGGACGGGGCGAAAGCTGGCTGCGGCATAGCCTTTGTCCGCGCAATTTTCTTGGCCCAAAGCCGAGAACTTACTCTCCGCGATGCAATATTGCGAAGGCGTGGCTGTGCCGGCTTGCAAACGGCGATCGGGCGCGGGTGTGCCGTCCGCGTTCTTGGCGGCTTGCAAGGCAAAGACATGCGCCTGGGTGCCGATCAGGCTCTCGTCATAGGGCTTGGTACAGCTGTCGGGTGCGACGGCCCACCACCCGCGTGAGGTCCAGGTTCCATTGGCCTGAATGGCGATCGCGGCGAAGACATTTTCCGTGCTGTCATTGCAAATGTTCAACCCAACATCCGCACGCGCCGTTTCGGCGGGGGCGATCAGCGCCGCCATGAGGTCTTGAGACGTGGCATCGGATTCTAAGCCAAGGTCGGATTTAGCTGTTGCAATCGTGCGGGCTGTGCGTCGCCCGGACAGGCCATCGACCCGCGTAATGGCATAGCCCGCATCGCGCAGCAGGCGCTGCACACCCGCGATATCAGCTTTGTCGCCAAAATCAGACGGTTCGATAAAGGCCGTCCGGCGCTCGGTCGGTTTGACCGCGAAATAATCGCGCGTGCCAAGGTTCTTTAGCTGACAATTATCCGTGGCATCCGACACGAAGTCTGTTTCTGCTGCGCAAAGTTCGATCTCGCCTTTCCATTCACGGATGCCGCCGCGATGTATGTCGGCGCTCTCGGCATAGAGGAATCGCGGGCTAGAGCGCGGCGTCTTGACCCGCTCGCACACACCGGGCTGGACAGAGGTCCACCCCACGGCCTGCATCCGGTCAGAGCGAACATAGGCAGCGGCAAAGCGCAGAATAAAGCTCGTCTCGTTGCAAATGTCCCAATCCGTCGTGGCCCCTGTCAGAGGTGTGGGTGTAGGTGTTTGCTCGGGCGTCGTGTCTTGCGCCGACGCTGTCGCGGCACTGGCCAGAAGGCCTATCGTTAGGAGACTTGCACGCAGCATCAACGGGCCATCCTCATCGGATCAACGTCCCGGCACCAACATCGGTGAACAGCTCCACCAGCAAGCCATGCGCGCGTCGTCCGTCGAGAATCACGACGGCGCTCACCCCGCCTTCAACGGCATCAATGGCGGTATTTAATTTCGGGATCATCCCGCCTTGCGCCGTGCCATCCGCGATCAGTGCGCGGGTTTCATCCACCGACAAATCCGTCAGTAGGTTCTTGTCTTTGTCCATCACGCCTTCGATATCGGTCAGCAGCATCAATCGTGCCGCGCCCAAAGCGCTGGCGATGACGCCTGCGGCTGTATCGGCATTGATATTATAGCCGTCGCCGTTTTCATCCGCGCTGATGGGCGAAATCACGGGGATAAAGCCTGCGTCCTGATGCGCCAGCGTTTCGATCAGACCAACATCAACGGACACAGGCTCGCCCGTAAAGCCCAGATCCGCATTGACCGCGCGCGCCGTGATCAGCCGCGCATCGCGTCCAGATATTCCGACGGCTTTCCCGCCGGCAACATTGATGGCCGAGACGATGGATTTGTTGATCGCCCCGCTAAGGACCATTTCCGCGACGCCGACGGTTTCCATATCGGACACGCGCAAGCCGTCTTTGAATTCGGATTTAATATCCAGCCGCGACAGCATAGAGCCGATCTGCGGCCCGCCGCCATGGACGACGATCGGGCGCAATCCTGTCTGTCGCAGTAGGACGATATCCTTAGCAAATTCCGCTGTCAGCTCTGGACTCCCCATCGCATGACCGCCGAATTTCACGACGATCCAGCGACCCGCATGGCGCTGAATAAAGGGCAAAGCCTCTGACAGCACCTGTGCGCTCGTCCAACCTGTTTCGTTTTTTCTGCGTTGCATGGCTGTTGCTATAGCGCGTTTGGCGGCAGGGCCAAAGTTGCGATTTCAGCGCGCAAGAGGTCGATGCCGGTTTTCTTTTCCGAGCTTGTCACCATCAGCTCTGGATGCGCCGCTGGGCGCTTGGCGATGGTGCGCGACGTCCGGCGCATAACTTTGTCCAGCTCTGCGCGTTTGATCTTGTCCGTTTTCGTTAGCACCAGCTGGTAGGTCACGGCGGCCTCGTCCAACATTTCCATCAATGTGATATCTGAGGGCTTGATCCCGTGGCGGCTGTCGATCAGCAAAAACACGCGCCGCAGTCCCGCGCGTCCGCGCAGAAATGCCCGCGTCAGTCGCGTCCAGTTTGCGATCTCGGTCTTGGGCGCTTTCGCATAGCCATAGCCCGGCAGGTCAACGAGGTTGAGCCGCTCATCGACATTGAAATAATTCAGCTCTCGCGTACGCCCCGGCGTGTTGGAAGCCCGCGCGAGGCCCTTGCGGTTCGTTAGCGCGTTGATCAGGCTCGACTTGCCGACATTGGACCGGCCAGCAAAGCAAATCTCGGGACGGTCTGGGGGCGGCAAGCTCTCGAGGTTTACGACCGAGAGCATAAAGGTCACGTCACGCGCGAACAGCAGCCGGCCGTCCTCGATCTCTTGCTGTGTGAACTCCGGCGCAGAGGCGAGGGGTTCCGCAGGTTCGTGCTTTGGCGGCTGCACTATTTTTTCTTTGGTTTTGTCTTTTGGGGCTTTTTCTTCACCTTATTCGGCTCGACCTCGATGGCCTCGCCCGCCGCGACAGGTTCCGGCTTGCCCGTGATCTTGCGGAAGAATTTATCGACCGGCGTATCGACGCCAAATTTGCGGGTGATGTAATATTGCTGGCCGAAAGACAGAATGTTGTTCCAGATCCAGTAGATCAGCAGGCCCGCTGGGAAAGCGGCCAGAATGAACATGAAAATCCATGGCATGAACTTGAAGATTTTGGCCTGCATGGCGGCTTGATCGGACGCGCCCAGCGTTGGCTGCGGCTGCAACATATACATCAGGCTCATCGATGCGCCGTAGAGGATCGCGAGCGGACCAATAGCAAGAAATGCCGGAATACCCGCGGGCGCGCTGTCCCATGGGAACAGGCCAAAGCCGTTGAGGATGGACAATGGATCGCGGGCGGAGAGATCCTGAATATAGCCCATAAAGCTCTCGTGGCGCAGGTCGATGTTGATAAACACGGCCTTGTAGAGGGCAAAGAACACAAAGATCGTCGGGATGATCGGTAAGCAGCCCGCCATCGGATTGACGCCCTCGGTTTTATAGAGGTTCATCATCTCCTTCTGGAGCTTCATCCGGTCGTCTTTATAGCGCGTCTGAAGTTTCTTCAGGGCTGGCGCGACCTTCTTCATCTTGGCCTGTGACTCATATTGCTTGTTATAGAGCGGGAACATCAGGATCTTGATAAGGAGCGTTAGCGCCAAAATGCCAAGGCCGTAATTGCCCAGCTTCTCGCCCAACCAAGACAGCGCCAAGTTGATCGGCTTCACGAGGATCTTCAGCTTGCCCCAGCCAATCGCGTTGGACATGTCTTCAATGCCCTGATCCTCATAGCCCGCCAGCATTTGACGCTCTTTTGGTCCGGCGATCATATGTCCAATAGAGGTAATCGACGCGCCCGGTGTAAGAGTGATCGGCGCGGTGGTGTAGCTATTCTCATAGACATCATCCGCGTTGAGGCGGCGATAATTATAGCTGGCGGTCAGAGGCTGGTCCTGCGGCGCAATCGCGGCTTGGATCCAATATTTATCGGTCAAACCGACCCAGCCGCCCGTGCCGGACTCAGACCACGCACCTTTTTTGCGCAGCTTTTTATATTTCCACTCGTGATAGCTGCCCTCGATGACAGAGATCGGGCCTTCTTGGATGATAAAGAAGTTTGTCAGATTATCGGGCAGGCCGACTTGGCGCGTGACGCCTTTGCGCTCGATAGAGCTTTCGGCTGCGCCTGTGTTGGTCAGCGTATCGGTCAGGGTGATTAGATATTCTTCGTCGACGCTCATAACGCGGTCGACGCGGATATCGCCAACGTCCTTGCGCAGGGTGATCGGCGTGTTTGGTGTCAGCGTATCGCCAGAAATAATGGCCCATTGCGTCGATGCGCCGGTTCCGCCACCCACAACTGTCCAGTTATCGATGATATAGGCCGAGCGTTCACCGCCATCGGGATTGAGCAGATTGACCTGCCCGTCTTCAGGGTCGAGCGTCTCATCATATTTCTTCAATGTAATATCGTCGAGGCGCGACCCTGTTGTCAGGAATGAGCCGGACAGGCTCGGCGTGTCGATCTTGATACGACGGCCTTCTGTGACCAGTTCCTCGCGAGAGCGGGGTTCCGCGACCAGCGCAGGCGCTGTTTCGACGTTGCCCTCGGGCATGACCTGTTCGGCTGTGGCGCGATTGACCTCATTCTGGGCGTCAATGCGGGCGCGGTCTGCCGTCGTGTCGACAAAGGTGAAGTAGAACAGCACCACGATCAGCGACAGGCCCATGGCGAGCAGAAATCTTTTTTGGTCGTTCATGTCAGGTCGTCTTTTTTGTCGTGTTGCCCGTGCCGGACGTATCAGCCCGACGCGAAAGGGTTATGAGGGCTTTGCGGACGTCGTCAAGCAGTGCGGTAAATTCCCGTGCAGTTGTGGCGGCGCCCTTATGCGCGCCTCGCGCAATAAAGACGTAATCGTAACCCGGCAGGCCAAGTTCCGGCAACAGAGCGCGCGCGGCTTCGCGGAGGCGGCGCTTGGCCCGATTACGGGTGACGGCATTGCCGATTTTCTTGGTCGCGGTGAACCCCTGACGCGGTGGGGCGGTGTCTTCTGGTGTGCGGGCGCGCATTTGCACAACCACGGCGCCTTTGGCGGCAAAAAAACCGTCCCGCACAAACAAAAACTCGGACCGCTTTCTCAGCGTCCCGAGTTTGGCAGGCATATGATGTTCAGCGGTCATGACCGCGAGAAACGCTCGTCTTATGCGGACAGGCGCTTACGGCCTTTGGCACGACGGCGAGCCAGAACGGCGCGGCCGTTTTTCGTGGCCATACGGGCACGGAAACCGTGACGGCGGGCGCGGACGAGGTTGGATGGCTGGAATGTGCGTTTCATCGAAAAATCTCACTCATCAAAGGGTCTGACGGACAGACCTGTATCTCAAGAGCCGCCAGATAGGCGCGTAGGCGCAAACTGTCAAGCCGCGCTCTCACGCAGATTTACCGGTTCAACCACGCAATCGTGAGCATCTGTGAGCCAAGCGTGGCCTGACACCGCCGATTATGTCGCGTAAAGGCTGCGCATGATGAAAGGTCGTCCTATGCGCACATTACTGATACCGCTTTTACTGCTAAGCGCAGCCCCCCTAACGGCGCAGGCGCAAATGGAGTCTGCTCCTATGACAGAATCGACTGTCCAACAAAGCTATGCCGATATTCTGTCGCGCCGGATTGAGACGGATGCGCAGGGTTTGAATCGTTTCGACTATGCGGGTGCGGATGCAGCGGGAGAGCTGGCTGCGATCACAGCCTACACGGATGCGCTGGCGGCGCTGAATGCGGCCGAGATGTCCGAGGCAGAAGCCACTGCCTATTGGGCGAACCTATATAATGCGCTCACGTTGAAAGTCGTGCTGGAGAACTACCCCGTTAAATCGATCCGCAAGATCAAGTCTGGTGCCTTTTCGATGGGCCCGTGGAAACGCGATGCGATTACGGTGCAGGGCCAGACGCTCTCCCTCGACGATATTGAGCATGAAATCCTGCGCGTCGATTTCGCTTCGCCCTATATTCATTACATGGTGAATTGCGCCAGCGTCGGGTGTCCCAACCTGATGAACCGGCCTTGGACGGCAGAAACCATGGAGGCGGACCGGAAACAAGCGGCGCGTGATTTTATCAATTCGCCGCGTGGTGTTGTGGTGGACGGCGACGAACTGACCGTGTCTTCCATCTATAAATGGTTTGATGAAGATTTTGGCGGCTCGAAAACCTCTGTCCTCGCGCATATCCGCGAACATGCTGATGCTGATCTGGCGGCCGCGATTGATGCGGGTGCAAAGATTGATGGTTATGACTATAACTGGTCCCTGAACGAATAGGCTCACGATGACCGCAACCCCTAAATCTCGGCCTGTTTGGATCAAACTCTGGCCCGTCTATGTGATCTTGGCAGGGTTGGCCTTTGCCATTTCTCAAGGCTGGCACACGCAGTTGTCGCCTGAAGGCTTGCAGCAAAATGCGCTGTCCCTGAATCAAAAGGTTCAGGACAATGTCTGGCTCGTCCTACTGGCGTTTGTTGGTATTTATATCGCGGCCACGGTTTTCATGGTCCCCGCCAGCGCGCTGACGATTGGCGGCGGGTTTTTGTTTGGTTTGGGGCTGGGTGTTCCGGCGACAATAATTGGGGCGACAACAGGCGCTATCATCCTCTTCCTCGTCGCGAGATCCTCGCTCGGCGCTTCGCTCAAAGACATCGCCGGTCCCTTCATTGGCAAGATGGAAGCAGGATTTAACGAGAACGCGATCTCCTATCTTTTCACCCTACGCCTGATCCCCATTTTCCCGTTCGCGGTCAGCAATATCGCGCCCGCCGTTTTGGGGGCTAAATTTCGGGATTATGCGCTGACGACATTGCTGGGCATCATTCCGGGCACAGTCGCCTATACGTGGATTGGGGCGGGTCTGCGCGGCACGATTTTAGATGCCGCCGCAGCGGGTGAAGACATCGACCTCGGCGCGCTGATTTCGGCGGCGGCGTCCAATCTAATCCCCGCCTTTTTCGCGCTCGGCGCGGTGGCGATGATCCCCGTTATCTATAAGAAATTTTTCAAGGCACCCGCCGCCAGTTAGCTGTGCGTAAAGAGAGAGCTCATGTCCCAGAAACGCGAATTAAATGTCGACCTCTGCATCATCGGGGCCGGTTCCGCTGGCTTGTCCGTTGCCTATGGCGCGGCGCATTTGGGACGCTCTGTCGTCTTATTTGAAGGCGCAGAAATGGGTGGCGATTGCCTGAACCACGGTTGCGTGCCGTCCAAAGCCATTTTGAAAGCTGGCAAGATCGCGCACTCGCGCACGAAAGGCGCAGCCTTCGGCATTAAACCTGTCGAGCCAGAGGTTGATTGGGAACGCGTCAAAGAACACATTCAAGAGGTCATCGCCACGATTGCGCCTGTCGATTCGGTAGAACGCTATGAGGGTTTCGGTACGACCGTTATCAGCGAGTTTGCGCGCTTCACCGATGCCAATACGGTCGAGTCGGATACGACACGTGTTACCGCGAAACGGTTCATCGTCGCCGCGGGTAGCCGCGCCTCTGCCCCGCCCATTCCGGGACTCGACACGGTGGACTATGCCACGAATGAAAACATCTTCAGCTTGCCGGAATTTCCAGAACACTTGCTCGTTATCGGTGCAGGTCCGATTGGGCTAGAGCTAGGCCAGACCTTTCATCGCCTCGGCGCGAAAGTCACCATCGTCGACCTCTTTGAACCGCTGGGCCGGAATGAACCGGAACATGCCAAGGTGCTCGTGGACGCATTGAAAGCGGAAGGCGTTGTCTTCCACGCGCCCGCCAAAACGAAAGAAGTCCGCAAGGACGGCAAAGGCGTCATCATTGAGCTCGAAGACGGCACCGTCCTCTCCGGCTCGCATTTGCTCGTCGCGGCAGGGCGTCAGCCGAACACGGACAATCTCGGGCTAGAGCTCGCCGGCGTTGATTTTGATCGCGGCGGGATCACAACGGATGCCAATCTTCGTACGTCCAACAAACGCGTCTATGCGGCGGGGGATATTGTTAAAGGCATGGGCGGCCTGACCCATGCGGCGGGCTTCCATGCCAAGCAATTAGTCACGAATTTCTATTATATGCCACCCGTCATTGGTCGCGTCTTTACTAAGGCTACGACCAACCGAATGCCCGGCGCGATCTACACAGAACCAGAACTTGCCAATATCGGGCTGAGCGAGGCCAAAGCCCGCGAAGCACACGGCGATAATATCCGCACGGTGCATTTTGACTTTGACGAAAATGACCGCGCCATTGCCGAGCGTTCGACCCTCGGTGGGGTCAAGATCGTCGCGACCAAAAAAGGCAAAGTCCTCGGAGGGTCCGTTGTTGGCGACCATGCGGGTGAAATCATTCACCTGCTGTCTATGGCAATGACGAATGGCACGAAAATCTCTGGACTTGCACAGATTATCTCGCCCTATCCGACCCGGTCCGAAGCCGTCAAACGTGCGGCGTCGAGCTGGTATGCAGATGCGGTTTTTGGTTCCAAAGCCAAGAGGCTCTCGGGGCTTTGGACGAAGTTCCATTAGCGATCACAATTTGACTATCCATTTACGCGCGCGCGTCAGGCCCATATAAGCCACCCTATGATTGACGGGTTCATAGCGCGCAGGCTGTCGTCCAAGCTGCTCTTGCTGACGATTGGCTTTGTCATGCTGGCCGAGATGGTGCTGTTCGTGCCTTCGGCGGCGATGTTTCGCCAAGATTGGTTCTCAGAACGCGCGCAGCAAGCTGGCCTGCTGACTCAAGCTTTGACAGGTGTGCCAGATTATCAGGCCTCCCAAGGGTTGTTAGAGCAGTTCATGCAAGACACGGATGTTGTCCTGCTCGCGGCGAAACGTGACGGGATGACAGAGCTGGTGCTGGGCGCTCCACCAGAAGACTCCGGTGAAATCGAAATGATCGACCTGCAAAACCTGCCGCGCTTTCCATCGCCCTTCGCGCCATTTGGTGATTTATTCTCCAGTGGCGAGACGACCTTTCGCGTGATTGCGGACAGTCCTGTCCCCGGACAAGACGCGCTCGAATTGCTGGTCCCGCGTAGCGCCTTGCGAGATGATTTACGGAATTATTTAAAACGTATATTCTGGATCTCGCTGGCCATTGCCTTGATTACCGGACTGCTGATCTATTGGGCGATGTCAGCCCTGATTATCCGGCCCGTAGAGCGACTTGCCGAAGATATGACGGCTTTTCGAAATGATCCGGAAACGCGACGCGCAAGACAGCAACGGATTGCGCGTGTGGACGAGTTGGGCCAGTTGCAACGCGAATTTCTGGACGTAAAACAATCTCTGCGCGCCGCCTTTCGACAGCGTGAACGCCTCGCTGGGCTGGGTCTGGCTGTCGCGAAGATCAATCATGATCTGCGCAATGTGTTGACCTCGGCGCTGTTAATCTCGGATCGCCTGTCGATGAACCCTGATCCGAAGATGGCTGATATGGGCGAGAAGCTGACGCGCACCGTCGAACGCGGGATCGGTCTATCTGAGGACGTGCTGGCCTATTCCAAGGCTGAAACCGCCGACCCCAAACCCGAAGAATTGCGCATCGCTTTCACAATTGGCGAAGCTGCCGCTGACGTCATCGCGCAATTCCCGGGCACGCGTTTTCGCAACACGGTCCCGACAGAGCTTTGCGTGCAAACGGACCCCGATCACGCCTACCGGATTTTCCACAATCTCTTTCGCAATGCCGCCCAAGCTATGGCGGCCAGCGAGTCGCAAGAGCGTCTTTTGTATGTCTCCGCTGACCCCCGCGATGACAGTGTCGCGCTGATCGTCACGGATACAGGGCCGGGCCTACCAGAACGCGCGCGGGAAAACCTGTTCAAAGCCTTTTCGGGTGGTCAGGCGCACAGCGCAGGCACCCGCTCGACGGGGCTGGGTTTGTCGATTTCCAAAGAACTCGCCAAGGCGCAGGGCGGCGATTTGACCCTGCTTTCCACCGACGCGACAGGCACGCGGTTCGAACTGACCTTGCCGGCAGCCTAAGGGGTTTGCGCGGTGCCTTCGCGGCGCGGGTCTGCGCCTCCGATCAAGGTGCCATCGTCTTGGCGATAAATAATATGCAGGCCAGAGATTTCACCGCCCGAGCGCCGGACTTTATGGCCGAGTGCTTCCAGTGCCGAGACCGTCGCTTCATCCATGCCAAATTCTTTAGCACCCGCGCCGCGGTCTAACTCGTCGCTATCGGCTTTTTTCAGGTTCTGTGCTTCCAACCGAACGGTGCCATTGCGTGCGATAACATTGGGTAGCTCAATCGCCTCTTGCGGGGATAGGCCCCAGTCGATCATCGCGACAATGGTTTTCGCTGTATAGGCGATGATGGAATTTCCGCCCGGACTGCCCGTTGTGAACAACAGCTCGCCGTCCGGCGCAAAGACGATATGCGGGGCCATGGAACTGCGCGGCCGTTTGCCGGGCGCGACGCGATTGGCGATCTCTACGCCGTTTGCATCGACATCTAATGCAGAGAAATCCGTCAGTTGATTATTCAGCAAAAACCCGCCGACCATGCGCTGGCTGCCAAAGGCGCCTTCGACCGTTGTTGTCATGGAGACGGTCAAACCATCCGCATCGACGATGGTGAAATGCGACGTGCCGGGGGTGTCCGGCGTCGCGTCTTGGCCGCGTGCGAAAGCGACAGGGTCACCTGCTGTGACGGTCTGCATCACGCCGTCCATTTTAATTAATTCTGCGCGAGACGAGAGATAATCGTCGTCTAACATCTCGGTGACGGGCACCTCGACAAATGTCGGGTCGGCGACATATTTATCCCGGTCCGCATATGCGAGGAAGCTGGCCTCAGAAAAAGCGTGCCAACCCTGCGTGCTCTGGCCCAATGCGGCCATGTCGAAATTTTCCAATGTGCCGAGGATGGACTGAACCGCCACGCCGCCCGAGGCTGGCGGTTGCGCGCCGCAAACCGCATGGCCGCGATACTCCGTGCAAAGTGCTTCGGTCTTGATGGCCTGATAATTGGCCATATCGGCAAGCGTTAGCGTCCCGGGTAGGGGCGGCTCCTGCGTCTTGGCAATAATGGCTTCGGCGAGGGGGCCTTCGACCAAGGCGCGGGGATTATCCGCAATCGCGCGCAACGTTTCGGCATAATCAGGGTTTGTCCGGTTAAACCCTTCTGGCAGCGGCTCTCCGTCCGCATCGAAGAAATAGGCCCGCGTGGCAGGATCGTTTTTCAGAATATAGCCACCAAAGCGTTCGATCAGCCCGGCCAGGCGGGGCGAGATCGCGAACCCATTTTCCGCCGTCTCAATCGCGGGTGCGAAATGCGCGCCCCAGTCGAGCTTACCATAGTCCTGATGCGCCTCAGACAGCATGACAATCGCGCCGGGGACACCCGTTGCTTGGCCAGATCCGACACGTTGGAAATAGGGCAGGGACTTGCCCGTTTCCGGGTCTTGGAACATTTTGGCTGTCGCGCCTGCAGGGGCTGTCTCGCGGCCATTATAAGCCCAGACTTTCGCCGTCTTTGGATCATATAGCACCATGAATGCCCCGCCGCCCAAGCCAGAGGATTGTGGCTCGACAAGGCCCAGCATGGCTTGCACCGCAACGGCGGCATCCACAGCGGACCCGCCCGCGCGTAAAATCTCTAATCCCGCTTCCGTCGCCAGTGGATTTGCCGCCGCCACCATCGCCGTTTTGGGCGCGGGCGTCGTTGCAATATTGATGGCGTCGGGCGATGGGGCCTCAGCCGCTTTACAAGCAGAGAGAAGAAGTAGCGCGGTCATGGAAATATATTTCATGCGCAGGGTTTAGGGCAGGGTTGCGGTGCGGGCAACAGGCGACCCTTCGCTGCATCGGCTTGACCAAAGGCTTCGCCAAACCTAGGCCACCCGCATGTCTGATTTATACCGCAAGGAAGCTCTCGCCCATCGCACGCGTGCCCTGTTTGGTGAAGTTCGCCTGCAAGCGCCGCCCGCGACATGGATTACGACGATCATTGTCCTTGCCGTGGCGGTGAAGATTACCGCGGCCCTGTTCCTCTTGGATGTGCAGACGGCGGACGGGTCTGTGCGTTTGCTGGATTGGTTATTGGGGCGTCGCGCCTAATGGCGAAACTTCCCATTATTTTACAGACCGAAGTCACGGAATGTGGTTTGGCGTGTCTAGCGATGGTCGCGCGATTTCACGGGCATGATATTGATCTGAACGTGCTCCGGCAAAAGCACATGATCTCGATGATGGGGGCGTCGCTGAAGTCGGTGATTTCGATTGCTGATGGGTTGCAGCTCTCGGCCCGGCCCCTGCGCGTGGACCTCGATCATCTGCACAAGTTACAAACGCCCGCCATGTTGCATTGGGACCTCAACCATTATGTCGTGCTGAAATCCGTCAAAGGAGACCGCGTTGAGATCATTGATCCTGGCGTGGGTCTGCGCCGGATGAAACTCGCCAAGCTCAGCCAACATTTCTCTGGCGTCGCGGTAGAGTTTACGCCGCAGTCCGACTTCACGCCGGTTCAGGCGCGGATGAAGCCGCGTATTTCACTGCTGTGGTCGCGCCTCGTCGGCGTGAAACGCGCCGTTTTTCAAACACTGCTGTTGTCGATTGTTTTGCAAGCTATCGTCCTGCTCTCGCCGTTTTACTTGCAGCTTGTCGTTGATGCGGTACTGCCAGCCGGCGATAAAAACCTGCTGCTCGCGCTCGGTATTGGTTTCGCGGGGCTAGTCATTTTGCGCGCCGTCGCCGAAGCCGTGCGTGGGTGGGCGATCCTTGTCTATGGCAATCAGATGTCGCTGCAGATGGTCGGCAATGTCTTCCGTCATCTCATCCGTTTGCCCGTGCGCTATTTCGAGCGACGACACGTGGGCGATATTATCAGCCGGATGGGCTCCACCACGCCAATCCAAGAGGCACTGACGCAATCGCTGGTCGCGGCGATGATCGACGGTGTCATGGCGGTCCTGATGCTGATCGTAATGTTTTTATATTCGCCCCTGCTGGGCACGATTGTTTTGCTCAGCGTCTTGGGATTGATCGTGGCAACCTGGCTGATTTATCCGCACCTGCGCCGCACGCAAGAAGAGAGCATCTACGCCAAGGCGCTGGAAAATTCGCACGTCATCGAGTCCATCCGCGCGAATACGACGGTCAAGCTGTTTGGGCGTGAGGCTGAGCGCGAAGCGGCTTGGGCCAATCTCTACACCGATTTCATCAACGCCAATGTCGCCTATGGCCGCTGGGTCGTCGCGCGGAAGTTTTTCGAGACATTGTTCAATGGCCTGCAAGTTGTGATCGTTGTTTGGGCGGCGGCGAAATTGATGATGGGACCAGAAAATATCGAGGGGAGTGCCTTCACTCTGGGCATGCTCGTCGCCTTCCTCGCCTATCGCCAATATTTCACGGATAGCGTGACCCAGCTCCTAGAGAAGGGGATCGAGTTTAATCTGCTGTCCCTGCATCTGGACCGCTTGGCGGATATTATTTTTGAGCCGACAGATGCCCAACATGCCGGCGAAGCGACCTTGGGCACGCTTAAAGGCGGCGTCAGTCTCGACGCGGTGGATTTCCAATATTCCGAGACGGACCCGTGGGTGCTGAAGGACTTTTCGCTCGACATTACTTCCGGCGAAATGGTGACCCTGACCGGGCCGTCAGGTGGCGGTAAGACAACGCTGATGAAGCTCATGTTGGGTCTCTATGCGCCGACTTCCGGGGCGGTCCGCGTGGACGGGGTGGATTTGGCAGACGTCGATATGGCGGATTGGCGGTCGCGCATCGGTGTCGTGATGCAGGATGATCGCCTGCTCTCTGGAACCTTGGCGGATAATATTTCTTTCTTTGACCCAGATATCGACATGCAGCGTGTCTATCGCGCGGCGATGGCGGCACAAATCCATGATATGATTGTCAAGCTGCCGATGAACTATCAAGCGGTCGTTGGGGATATGGGCTCTGTTCTATCCGGTGGGCAGAAGCAGCGTGTTCTGCTGGCGCGGGCACTCTATCAAGATCCCGCGGTGCTGTTCCTCGATGAGGGAACGGCCAATCTGGACGTCGAGACGGAAAGCGCCATCGTTGGCGTCATTCGCGACCTTCCGATCACGCGTATCATTGTGGCACACCGGCCTGCGTTTTTAGACGCCAGTGACCGTGTCATCCGTGTGACGCGTCCTGCCTGATCTGCAAAAATAGGCAAAATGTCCCAGTAGAACGGATTTTGCTTGCGTATTACGGCGCCGTTAACCATACTTCTTAAGGATATGCGAAGTTTGTGCCTATCTGGGACGATTTTTGCGCCGTTTGGCACGCAAATCGCTCTGATAAGCTTGTGGGATACATCAATTATCTTACCGCAGGGGGTGGGCCTTGTGTTTTCATTAACCAAACCCGGGAAGTTTACCATGCGTGAATTGACACAAGAAGAACTCGAAGTCGTTGTAGGCGGACAGCCAATCATCGTCGAGCTCTAGCTCTTTTTTCAGCTAAAAATTGGGGCCCGCTTCGGCGGGCTTTTTTGTGCCTAAATTTTAAGGATTTCCCATTAGGCCTAGTTCAAATTTGAACGTGTGGCTGTTGTGATCCGACAAACAAAAATCTTTTTGATGGCGATAGGGTTTTTATCCTGCTGCGCAATCGCGTGCGCCCAAGACGCGCGACCTGCAAACGCCGAGCTTGTAGAAGTTGTTGAGCGGATAAAGGATAAAGCCAGTCATCGAGATGCGCCGAGTTTAAGACCTGCGAGTGAGGCAAGTGGTTCGACACAGAACAACAAAGCGATGATTGATGCTCTGAAAAAGCTCACATTGTCGACCGTTTCTAAAGATACGCAGTACATATATGAGTCAATTTCTGCGCTTCAGGATACAGCTGAAACCGAAGATGAAGCTAAAATTGTTCTCCGCGTTTCTGATCTTTACAGTGCCTATGCCAAACAGATTGAAGCGAATGCGGATGAGGCCACAATGCTCGCGGCAATTTCGCAGTTCGTAGATAGTGGCGATTGGTTCAGTAAATTTTCGGCCTTGCACGTCTCAGCCTATGTCAACTTACAATATAAGAACACGCAAGACGCTCTACAAAACACGACTCAA
>CAYPWW010000014.1:0-50432 GCA_964414555.1 uncultured Algimonas sp. | reverse complement strand
CGCGCTCTATCGCGGACCAAGCGCGGACCATCCGGATCCCTGTGCATATGATCGAGACGATCAACAAGATCGTTCGGACCTCGCGTCAGATCCTCCATGAAATTGGTCGTGAGCCGACGCCGGAAGAACTCGCTGCGAAACTCTCCATGCCTTTGGAGAAAGTCCGTAAGGTCATGAAGATCGCGAAAGAGCCGATCTCTCTCGAAACGCCCATCGGCGACGAGGAAGATAGCCAGCTCGGTGATTTCATCGAGGATAGCAATGCGATCCTGCCGATTGAGGCCGCGATTCAGTCCAACCTCCGTGAGACAACGACTCGCGTGCTGGCGTCCCTGACCCCGCGCGAAGAGCGCGTGCTGCGGATGCGTTTCGGTATTGGGATGAACACGGATCACACGCTCGAGGAAGTCGGCCAGCAATTCTCGGTTACTCGCGAGCGTATCCGCCAAATCGAAGCTAAGGCCCTCCGAAAGCTAAAGCATCCAAGTCGAAGCCGAAAACTCCGCAGTTTCTTGGACCAGTAGTCAAAAAACCCCGGATCGCTCCGGGGTTTTTTATTTGTCAAATACCGGGCCTCTATTCTCAGGCCGCTTTTCTACGCCGCCAGAACCAGCGCAGGACCCAGAGTGCGGGCAGGATCACGAAAATCAGCCAAGGCAAGATCGCGGCGAAGAAGTAGATCACGCCGGACAACCCTTCGGACAATGTTCGTGTGAATCCTTTGATGGCATTTCCGATCGGGGCAAATGCACTGCGGCTGACGGCAACTGACTCACTGGTATAGCTGATATCGACGGTCGACATGGACACCCGCGCCCGCAGGGCTTTCAGGTTCGCTGTCGCGCTTTCAATCTCGCTTTGTACCCGCGCTAATTCACGTTCCAACGCCAGTAAATCAGGCAGCTTGGCATCCCGCGTTTGCAGGAGATTTTCCAAACGTGTGCGCAGCGTTTTCTGCGCCGATAGCCGCGCATCCGTGTCGAGGATCGAGCGCGTCAAATCCTGCACATTGGTCGTGGCAGAGGTTAGCCGACCATCGGCGGCGTCAATATCTGTGCGCATTTTGGTGACAAATCCGTCCAGCCAGTCGGGCTCTGCCCGTAGGGAGAGTTGTGCTTGGACGTTGCTGTCGGAATAGGCGTTGGCGTTGGATCCCATGACCTGACACAGGGCCGGTCCTGCCGCTTGGCAAGCCTGCATATGCGCGTCCATGGTCGGTTTTACCGTCGCGGCGGGTAACTCGATGCCATAGCCGTAGCGATAGGCCAGGAAGGCCCCGGCGTTTTCCGTTGGCTCGATCTGTTGGCCGCGCCGGGACGGCTCAGGCGCCATCATCTTCGCCTCGGCCATATCCTCAGCGTAAAAACCCGCTTCTGGCGCGACGACCGACATCGGCGCTTCTGCCCCGCCGCATCCGACGAGTGTGAGAGCGGAGAGCCCTAGCAAGAGATGTTTCATCATGTTGTCTGTCCTGACTACGATTGTGTCTGTGTCATGAGTAAGACGCATCCCAAGGGCAAATCCTTGGAAAGAAATTATTTTATCATCTCCACCGGCAGGCCCAGCGCTTCAACCGCTTCGCCCTGCGTCGCAGCATCGCCGACGACGAGGTATTGCATCACGTCGGGGCGGATATGTTCTGCCGCTATGCGTTTCACATCATCGAGTGTCATGGCGGCGATGGCTTTGGCGTTTTGTGCGCGGAAATCGGGCGCATAGTCATAGGCATCGATTTCTCCCACGAGGCCGAGCTTATCTGACAGGGTCTCCGTCTTCAGCGCTTGCCCACGTAGGAGCGCGTCCTTCATCGTGGCGAGGTCGGCTTCCGAGAACTCTGGCCCATAGCTCGCTAGGATGTCGCGAATTAATTCCAACGACTCTTTCGTGACGTTGGACCTGACCGAGGAGGACACAGCGAAAGTGCCATTATCTTTGTCGCCCGCAAAGCCGGAGCGAATGCCATAGGTGTAGCCTTTCTCGACGCGCAAGGTCGTGTTCAAGATCGACGTATAGATACCACCCAGCGGGAAGTTGATGGCTTCTGCCAGTGGGTAATCTGGGTCCGTCGCGGACAGCGCGGGGCGCGAGAGGCGCAGCACAGACTGCTTGGCGTCCGGCACGTTATAGAAATAGATGATTGAAGTACCGACGTCGTTTAATGTCGAGCTTCTGGGTGATATTTCCAGATAAGGTCCAAGATCGCCAAGGTTCCAAGCACCTTGTACGGCGTCTGCTTCATAATCTCCGACAATGCGAAGACTTGATCCGTTCAGCGTGTACCGTGCAGCATGAAACGCCTTTAGGTTTTCTAGCGTGACGCCTTCTAGCGCCTCTTTGCTGCCGTAACCTGTACCGCCAGATCGGCTAAGAGGTGAGCTATTCGGGTAGCGAAGTTTTGCGAGTTCACGACGCGCAATAGCATTTGGATCGCCTTCCGCATTAGTGATCGATTGTTCGACTTGGTTTTTTAGTGTTTCAAATTCATCTTCGTCCCAGCGGGGTGAGAAGACCATTTCCTTGACGATATCCATGGTCGCATCGAAATTGCGGGATAGAGTTGTTCCAGAGATGAAGACACCGGTGTTTCCGGCGCTAATGCTAATGGTCGAGCCGAGTTGCCCAATCGCATCTTCTAGTTCGGCAGTTGTCCGATTGGCTGTGCCTTTCTCTAGCATGTCTGCGGTCAGACCTGGCACGGCAGGCGCGCCGGGATTGCCGTGAATGCGGCCCGCGTCGAGGCGTAGTGAGAAATTCACGAGTGGCACTTCATCCGATTGGATGCCGACGACAGACAGGCCGTTATCCCACGTCGCTTGCCAAACATCGGGGGCAGGGAGGTCGTATCCCGGCCCGAAAGGCGGTTCGACCATGCGATCAAAGCTGGACGCCGTCGGGTTTGCGATCACGCGCGCGGCCGGATCAAATTCTACCGCAGCGCCTTCGCCCGCCACGACTTTTTCTTCCACGACATCGGCTTTGGTTGAGCCTTCTAGTGCGAGCTCAGGCGCGTCTTTGGGGACAAAGCTGGTCGCGATAAAGGGACGGTCTTTGAGGTAAGTCTCATAGACGCGCATCAAGTCGTCTGGTGTGACATTTCGATAGCCTTGGAGGTCTGTCTGGTAGAACTGCGGGTCGTCGGTGAAGAGATTATATTCGCCGAGTGCGATGGCTTTTTCCAACGCGCTTTGCACGCCGCTGTAAAACTCGGCTTCCGCTTTGGCTTTGATCCGGTCCAGATCACGCGGGGCAATGCCATTGGCCTCAAAGCGGGCGAAGGCCGTCTCAACGGCTGGTGCGAGATCGTCCAAATCTGTGCCGGCATTGCTCGGCGCGATCAGGTAAAACTCACCCGCAATTTCTGAGACGCTGGAAAAGGCACCAGCGCCGGGTGAGACTTTGATCTCATCAACCAGCACCTCATTAAACGGTGCCGTTTTGCCCTCTGTCAGATAGGTCGCGAGATATTCCAGCGCATAGCTATCAGGGTGGTATTGCTCGACTGTTGGCCAGACATAGGTCAGGCGCGGCAGGGTCGCGAAGGTGTCCTCGTGGTAGAGCTTGATCGTCTCGGTCAGGACGCCAGGCCGCGGCGCGTAATTCTCGACCTCTGGCCCGCGCGGGATTTCGCCGAAATACTTGTCAACGAAACGCTTAGCTTCGGCGACATCGAAGTCACCCGTGATCGTCAGAGTGACATTATTCGGCACATACCAGCGCGCGTAAAAATCCTTGGCGTCTTGTAAAGTCGCGGCGTCTAGGTCTTCCAGCGACCCGATCACTTGCCAATTATAAGGGTGGTCCGTCGGGTAGAGGGCTTTGCCGATGACGTACCAATTATGGCCGTAGGGCGCGTTATCGACGCGCTGGCGCTTCTCGTTTTTGACGACTTGTTTTTCATTGTCGATGACGTCTTGGTTGACGGTCTCAATGAACCAGCCCAGCTTATCTGCCTCTGCCCAGATGACTTTTTCTAGTGCGTCTTTTGGCACGGCTTGGAAATATTGCGTCATGTCATTCGTCGTGAAGCCGTTCGTGCCTTCGCCGCCAATGCGCGTGTTCATCTCGTCCAACCCGCCATAGCCGAGGTTTTCGGAATCCAAGAACAGCAGATGCTCGAACAAATGGGCAAAGCCTGTCCGGCCTTCTGTCTCGCGCGCGGAGCCGACATGGGCGGCCAGATTAATCGCGACAACAGGGTCTGATCGATCGACATGGAAGACAACGTCGAGGCCGTTCTCCAGTGTGAACTTCTCTGTTTCTAGCGTTAGGGCTGGTGCGTCACTGCGCGGCGCGTCGACGCCTTTGCAACCGATCAGGACCAGCGGAGCCAGCAGGGTAAAAGCAAGAGGGCGGAAGGTCATGGCGGGGCCTATGGTTGTCGTAAATTACGCATAACCTAGGCCGGGTGACGGACGGTGTCGAGGCGACAGAGGCCTAATCAAAGCGCCCGGTCGTGACGTCCTTGTGGAGATGAGAGGCCGTGAAAACTTGCCCATTCATCACGCCGTAAACGCCTGCGGGCAAGGTCTGCGCCGCGATCATTGCGCCGCCGATATTAAAACCCGCATCAGACCGCCCCAATGAATGGGGCCGCATCGCACCCGTGAGGACAACCGTTTTATCCGCAATGTTGCCGTCCAGCGCTTTCGCCGTAAGCTCCATTGTGCCTGTGCCATGGGTAATGACGATTTGGCTCTCCGTTGCCGCGCGGACCGCATCTAGGATCAACTGACGATGAACATCCGTCATATCCAAGCTGTCGATTTGCATCAGCACTTGCGTTCTCACCGAGCAAGCGCGACCTTGCGCCAGGACATGTGGTACGGCTGTACCCTCTGCGGCATCTAAGACGAGGCTCTCGCTGACCGTGTCGTGGATTTTGTCCAGCGTCCCGCCCGTGATGAGGATAAGGAGCTCTGCCATTAGTTGTTGGACCGGAAGAGATAGCGTTTGCGAATACCTTGCGCGGGCACGGCTTCGCCATTCACTGTTTTGGGATTGAACCGCAGTTTCAAGGCCGCGCGCTCTGCAGCTTTGACAAAATCTTTGGCATAGCGATCCGCCTCGACGCTGACGACATCGGTCATAGAGACGCGCCCACGCGCATCGATACTCAGAGCTAAAACAACCGTGCCGTCGATCTTACGACGTTGGGCTTTGCGCGGATAGCGAGGCCTGACATCGCGCCGCACAGTCGGCTGGACAACAAGATCGACTTTTTTGACGACTTCGGGTTCTTCGATGGGGGGCGGTGGCACGAAGATAACGGGCGGCGCGATTTGTGGCCCACCGGCGAGCACATCACTGGGTACATTATCCGGGATCGGGCTGACGCCGGGGTCTAGGGTTCGGTCGGGCAGGGGTTGCGCATCCTCGATCTGGCTCACCTCTGCGCGCAGTGCATCCAGTTCTTCGCCGCGCCCGCCCAATAGGCGACTGCCCCATTTGACTTCATATGCTGTAAGCGATTCGAGCTTTGCGTTTTCTTCGGCGCGGACGTCATAGACAGCCCGAGTCAGCGCACTCCAGTCCTGAACTTCGGCCGCATTGATCACGGTCAGATGGTCCCGTACGGCACCCGCGCGGTCGCTATCGGGATAGGCGTTTTGGAAGTCCATCAACCGTGCGCGCCGCAGGGATGGCAATGGCTCAGACAATGCCTTGAGGTAAGCGGTCCGCGCTTCAGGTGTTTCTACATCAAGCGGGGAGTCCGCAGGCGCGCCGGGCGAAACGAGCCAAACGGCCGTAAAGACCAGCACAGCGCCGCCCAATCCGACCACAAAGGGCCAGATCGGCAAGCCGGGGCGACTGTCGTCTAACCCTTCATCCGGATCTTCGATCATTTGATACATTGTGGGTTTATAATCCCCGTCTACGTCGCAGGCTAGCCGATTCCGGTGTTGAAATTGGGCGATGTCAGGGCCATTCAAGCGCCATGCCGAAACATCACCCGCATCCTGCACCTGTCGATAAAAACTCCCACGTCGTGTTGGTGGATGGCTCAGGCTATATTTTTCGGGCCTTTCACGCCCTGCCACCCCTGACGCGAAAGACAGATGGCCTGCCGATTGGGGCTGTCGCAGGATTTTGCAATATGCTGTTCAAGCTGCTGCAAAATCAGAATGATATGGATCGCCCAACACATTTTGCGGTGATTTTCGATGCAGGTTCGATCACTTTCCGCAATGATATTTATGATCTCTACAAAGCCAATCGGGGTGAAACGCCAGAAGATCTCATCCCGCAATTCCCAATCACCCGCGACGCGACGCGAGCTTTCGGGGCAGCATCTGTCGAGATGGACGGGTTTGAGGCAGACGATCTGATCGCGACCTATGCCCGCCAAGCCGAAGCCAAGGGCGCGCGGGTGACGATCATGAGCTCTGACAAAGACCTGATGCAGCTCGTCACAGAGAAAATCATGATGCGCGATCCAATGAAAAATCGCGATATCGGCATAGAACAAGTCGTCGAGAAATTCGGTGTCACCCCGGATCGGGTCATCGATGTACAAGCATTGGCTGGGGACAGCGTCGACAATATTCCAGGTGTTCCCGGTATTGGCGTGAAGACGGCGGTCTTGTTGTTGAACGATTACGGACCCGACCTAGAGACCCTGTTAGAGCGTTCAGGCGAAATTCCGCAAAAAGGCCGACGCGAGAAAATGCTCGGAAATATCGAGCAGGCGCGCATCTCGAAATTGCTTGTTACACTGAAAACAGACGTCGACGTTGAGGTTCCGCTAGAAGATCTGGCAGTGACGGACCCAGACCCGGAAACGCTCTTTGATTTTCTGGAAGAGCAGACTTTCAACACGCTCACGGCGCGCGTTCGCGCGGCCATGGGCGAAGGCATCAGCGACGGTATTCGCCGCGATGATAGCGCGCCCGAAGCTCTGGCCCTGCGCGATACGCCAGAGAATGTCAGCTTTGATAAAGCGAAATATGTCTGCGTTCAGGATGAAGCCATCTTGCGCGATTGGGTCGCGCGTGGATTGACGAAAGAAGTCATCGCCGTCGATCTGGAAACAGACAGCCTCGACTCAGCCGCCGCGAAAATTGTCGGCGTGTGTCTCGCGCTGGACGAAAATGAAGCCTGTTATATTCCGCTGGGTCATGTGGGTGAAGGCGATGATATGTTTGGGTCGGATGCGCCGAAACAAATCTCGATGAAAACGGCGCTCGAGATTTTGGAGCCGCTGCTCCACGCGCCGCATGTGCTGAAAGTCGGGCAGAATTTCAAATATGACCTCGGCGTTTTCCAGCGTTATCAGCTGTATCCCGCGCCTTATGATGACACAATGCTGATTGATTATGCGCTAAACGCTGGCTTGCAGGGCCACGGGATGGACGCGCTGTCTCAGCTTTATTTTGGCTACACCCCGATCCCGTTCAAACAGATCGCAGGCGCAGGTAAAAGCCAGAAAACATTTGACCAAATCGCATTGGACGTTGCGACGCCTTACGCGGCAGAAGACGCCGATGTGACTCTGCGGTTGTGGAAGTTCCTCAAGCCCAAGCTCGCCCATGAAAATGTTGCCCGCGTCTATGAAATCATGGACCGCCCGCTGCCCGCTGTCGTCGCGACGATGGAGAATGAGGGCATTAAGGTCGACCGTGCCGAGCTTGCGCGTCTGTCCGCAATGTTCGCGCAGAAAATGGCGCAGTTGGAGGATGAGGCCTATGAGATCGTAGGCACGAAATTCAACATGGGCTCACCCAAACAAATCGGCGAAATCCTCTTCGATCAGATGGGACTCGAAGGCGGGAAAAAGACCAAAACCGGCGCGTGGAAAACGGGCGTCGATATTTTGGAGGCTTTGGCGGATAAGGGCGAGGCTCTGCCGCGTACGATCCTGGATTGGCGGCAATATTCGAAACTAAAATCGACCTACACGGATGCGTTGGTTGCCCAGATCAATCCGACCACGGGTCGCGTCCATACGTCGTTCTCGCTGGCCGCCACGACGACAGGACGACTCAGCTCATCTGATCCGAACCTGCAGAATATTCCGATCCGCACAGAGATGGGCCGTAAAATTCGCGACGCTTTCGTGGCAGAAAAGGGCCATGTCCTCGTCGCGGCGGATTACTCGCAGATCGAGCTGCGGCTCCTCGCCCATGTTGCTGACCTGCCGAATATGAAGCAGGCTTTCGCGGATGGGGTAGATATCCATGCCTTGACGGCCAGCGAGATGTTCGGGGTTCCGCTCTCAGAGATGACGTCGGAAGTTCGCCGGAATGCGAAGGCGATTAACTTCGGTATTATTTATGGAATTAGCGCGTTTGGTCTGGCAAAAAATATCGGCATCGGCCGGAGTGAAGCCGCCGATTATATTAAGACCTACTTCGAAAAATTCCCCGGTATCAAAGAATATATGGAAGCGACGAAAAACGAAGCGCGAGAGCAGGGCTATGTCACGACGCTCTTTGGCCGCAAATGTCACATCAAAAATATCCGTGATCGAAACCAAGCTGTGCGAGGTTTTGCCGAACGCCAAGCCATCAATGCGCCGATCCAAGGGGCTGCCGCCGATATTATGCGCCGCGCCATGATCGCCATGCCCGACGCCATCGCAGGCGTAGAGGGCGCGCGGCTCTTGCTGCAAGTCCATGATGAACTCGTCTTTGAAGTGCCAGAAGCCCGCGCCGAAGACTTGATCAAAATCGTCACGCCAACGATGGAGCAAGCGCACCGTCCGGCGGTTGAGATCAGCGTGCCATTGCGTGTAGAAGCACAAGCAGCGAAGAACTGGAACGACGCGCATTAGCGCTATTGAGACTGAATTAAATAGGATAGCATTTTTCCATGACCAAACTCATCCTCGTCCGCCATGGACAATCCCAGTGGAACCTCGAAAACCGTTTTACCGGGTTTCACGATATCGGCCTGACGGCAGAAGGTGTGCGCGAAGCCAAGAAGGCTGCGAAGCTGATCACCAAGGCAGGCATCCAACTCGACATTGGTTTTACGAGCTTTCAGAAGCGCGCGATCAAAACGCTCTGGCTGACGCTAGAGGGTATCGACCAGATGCACATTCCCGTGACGAAAGATTGGCGCCTAAATGAGCGCCACTACGGCGCGCTGACAGGGCTGAACAAGCAAGACATGCGCGAGAAACACGGCGACGAGCAGGTCCACATCTGGCGCCGCAGTTTTGACGTGCCACCACCCTCGATCGATATGGACAGTGAGTATCACCCGTCGAAAGACCCGAAATACTCCCATATCGATCCGGCTGTTTTGCCGACGGGCGAGAGCTTGGAAATGACGACAGAGCGTGTGCTGCCCTATTTCAATGATCAGATCGTGCCGTTCCTAAAAGCGGGTTCCAACGTCATTATTTCGGCGCATGGAAACTCTCTGCGGGCGATTTTGAAAAAGCTCTTTGATGTGCCGAATGCGGATATTCCGGGCTTTGAATTCCCGACAGGCAATCCGCTGCTCATTGATATGGAGCCCGACACGCTGAAGATTTTGAGTGCGGAATATATGGATAAGAAACGCGCGAAAGAATTACCGTCTGTCTGATCTCGCCTTCATGCAGCGCGCGCTAGCACTTGGCGCGAAACAAGCGGGCCGCACGGGCGAGAACCCGGCCGTTGGTTGCGTTTTGGTGCGCGACGGCAAAATCATAGGCGAGGGCGCAACGCAAGACGGCGGCCGCCCTCATGCAGAAACGGTTGCGCTACAGGTCGCGGGGAGTCTCGCGCACGGCGCGACGGCTTATGTTACGCTCGAACCGTGCAGCCATTACGGCCAAACCGCCCCCTGCGCTAACGCCTTGATCGATTCGGGGGTTGCTCGCGTCCTCATCGCCTGTATCGACCCCGACCCACGCGTCCACTGGCGCGGTGCAGCACTGCTACAAGAAGCAGGCGTGGACGTCCGCGTGGGGTTAGGCGAAGATGAAGCGCGTATGGCGCATGCGGCGTTTTTTGCGCGGGTAGGAAGTTAAGTGGCGAAGGCAGTCTTCATTCACAATCAATCATCTAAATATGATGATGATCCTGCAAGACATTACCATTTTCCGAAGCAGTATCTAAAGCGTGTCTCGCAGACTCTTGGTGACTGGATCGTCTATTATGAGTCCGGCAAAAATAAGGGCAGAAAATCGTATATCGGGGTCGCGCAAGTCCTAAGAGTAAGACCTGATTTGCAATTAGATGGCCACTATTATGCCGATGTGAAGCCTAATAGCTTTTTACCTATGGAACGTGAGGTTCCACTTAGATCAGCAGGAAGACTGTTCGAAAGCCAGTTAGTCAAGCCAGGTGGTGGGATAAATGGAGGCCGAGCTATAAGTGCGGTTCGAATTTTGCCAGATGCCGATTTCGCAAGAATTATTGCTTATGGTTTGCCGGATGAAACGGCAGAACTCCCGCGCTACGATTTCTCAGACTTTGATCAAGGTCCTGAATTTATTGTCGAAGAAAACCACACATCCTTCGAATTTGGAGAGGCCGTCACGCCCGCGAGAGAGTGGGACCGAGTCCTTTCTAACCGAAAGCGGCGCGACCGTACGTTTAGATCTGTGATCATAAAGGCATATGATAAAACCTGCGCCTTTACGGGCCTGCGTTTCATCAATGGTGGCGGCAGAGCAGAGGTCCAAGCTGCCCATATTCGTCCTGTCGAACATGATGGCCCAGATAGCGTAAACAATGGAATTGCTTTGTCAGGAACCGCGCATTGGATGTTCGATCGTGGACTGCTAAGCTTAGCTGATGATGGCGAAATTTTGGTATCACGCCACATCAACAATACAGAAGAAATCGATCGGTTGTTGGTCAACGACAGACAGGCACGGTTACCTGCACTACAACGCAACCAACCCCACCCAAGTTATTTGGCTTGGCATCGCGAGGAATGCTTTAAGCATTAAAGGCATAGGCCAGCTTACCCCTCCATCCCGGCCTTCAACGCTGCCTCTTGTGGCATACCAATCGCGTGGAAGCCTCCATCCACATGATGCGTTTCGCCCGTACAGGATAGGCCCAAATCCGAGAGCAGATAGAGCGCTGCGCCTGCGACACCTTTCGGGTCGGTGTGGTCTTGCATGGCGCTGGCGGCTTTGTTGAAGCGGAACATGTGACGGCCTGATCCGATGCCGGCGGCGGCGAGGGTTTTGATCGGGCCGGCAGAGATCGCATTGACGCGGATACCGCGCGGGCCGAGATCGGCGGCGATATAGCGGGTGCAGGCTTCGAGGGCGGCTTTCGCGACACCCATGACGTTGTAATTCGGGATCACGCGTTCGCTGCCCAGATAGGTCAGTGTCACCATCGCGCCGCCATCATTCATAATGGCACTGGCGCGGCGGGCGGCATCGACAAAGCTGTAGGCGGAAATATCGAGCGCGGATTTGAACCCGTCACGCGTTGTGTTTTCAACGAAGTTTCCGGCCAACTGGTCTTTGCCCGCGAACGCAATCGCGTGGACGAGGAAATCAATCTTGCCCCATTTGCTTTCCAGCGCGGAGAAGGCGGCGTCCATCTGATCATCATTCGTGACGTCGCAGTCGAGCATGGTGTCCATATCAATGCCTTCAGCCAGCGGCTTTAGGCGGCGAAGTAGTTTTTCACCTTGGTACGTAAAGGCAATCTCTGCGCCTTGCGCGGCGAGCTGTTGTGCAATCGCCCAAGCGATGGAGTTCTTATTCGCAACGCCCATAACAAGGCCGCGTTTTCCCGCCATCAGTGTGCCGGTTGGAAAGTCTTCGCTCATGTTGGAGCTCCTCAGTTTAAAGTCTCGTGACTAAAATCGTTTTGCAATACCCATGACAGCCAGCACCCCCGCGTCATCCGGGGTGAGGGGTGAGCGCTTTAGGTCGCCTTGTAACCAATTATAATTCGCCACGGCAATGATTTGAATATCATCACCCATCATTTCGCTCAGGCTGTTCCACGTCAAAAATAGATTTGCACCAATGACGGACAGGCCGCCCTCCGCATCGAATGTGTCCAAGCCTGTGGCTTCGGATTGCGTGGCATTAATGCCGTAATAGACGTTGTTCCAATCGCTATCGGTAAAGGTCGCCCGCATGCCCGGAAAGATCGTTATGCCAAGCGGTTGAAACGGCAGGCGCGTCGCGATGGAGACCTCTGACCGATAGCCTTGTACATCCCCCGCAACCGGGATCGCGGCGGTGATTTCTCCCAGAGCATATTTGAAGCGGTAGCGCGCAGAAATCGACGCAAGAACGGATGTGTCGAGGTCGAGTGCATCTTTTGCCAACTGTTCGGCAGCTTCATCCGCAAAGCCTTGCGTGAAGGCCAAGTCATCGAACAGGCCCGTTTCTTCCGCTTCGCGGCCACTGCCGAGTGTCGCAAAGGCGCTGACTTGCAGCTTTTCAGTATTAACCGCGTAAACACCTGCGCCGCGCGCGGGCTCGACAAAAACGCGGCCTTTATATTGGCCGCCAATATACGGGTAGATATTCGTCTTTTGCTGTGCCGAACCGAGATAGGCAGGACGCGTTAAAACCGCCCCACCAATATCGAGATAGCTTTCCGCTCGTGCTTCTTCGACCGTGAAGATCGAAGTCTGAGCTGCGGCAGGCGCGGCACAAGCCAAGCAGAGGATGATCGCGAGCGCTGCCCGCACGCTAAATCTTTGCGAAGATGACGGAACCATTGGTGCCGCCGAATCCAAAGCTATTGCTCATCGCTGTTTTTAGCTCTGTCTCAATCGCTTCGCGCGCGATGTTGATGTGCGGGATTTCGGGGTCCAGCGTTTCGATATTGATCGACGGCGCCACGAAGCCGCGGTCCATCATCAGCAACGTATAGATCGCCTCTTGAACACCCGCCGCGCCGAGGCTGTGTCCGGTCAGACACTTTGTCGCTGACACATAAGGGCCTTCCAAGCCAAAGACGCGTTCGATCGCATTGGTCTCGGCAATATCGCCAACCGGTGTGCTGGTCGCGTGCGGATTGATGTAATCAACGGTTTCCAAATCGGCGGATTTCAGCGCCATGCGCATAGCGCGCTCTGCGCCTTCGCCGGAGGGTGCGACCATATCATAGCCATCGGACGTCGCGGCATAGCCCACGACTTCGGCATAGATTTTCGCGCCGCGCGCTTTGGCGTGCTCATATTCTTCCAGAACGAGCATGCCGGCGCCGCCCGCAATGACAAACCCATCACGGTTTTCGTCAAAGGCGCGGCTGGCTTGTTTTGGGGTGTCGTTATATTTGCTGCTCATCGCGCCCATGGCGTCAAACAGGGAGGACATGGACCATTCCAGTTCCTCGCCGCCACCCGCGAACATAATATCCTGCTTGCCCCATTGGATTTGCTCTGCGGCGGATCCAATACAGTGCAGGGATGTCGTGCAAGCCGATGTGATCGAGTAGTTCACGCCCTTGATCTTGAAATGTGTCGCCAGTGTTGCCGAGACAGTCGAGGACATAGCTTTCGGCACGGCGAACGGCCCAATACGTTTCGGGCTGTTGTTTTTGCGCGTAATATCCGCTGCGCGGACAAGTTCGATCGAGGACGGCCCGCCAGAGCCAGCAATAATGCCGGTGCGCTCGTGGCTGACCTGTTCTTCGGTGAGGCCCGCGTCTTCGATCGCATTCGTCATGGCGACAGCGGTCCAACCGGCTGCATCGCCCATAAAGCGATAAGAACGTTTGGAGATAACGGCCTTGAAATCACAGTCGGGGCGACCCGAAACTTGGCTGCGGAAGCCGAGCTCAGCCATTTTCTCGTCCTTGTCGATTCCGCTATCCCCGGCTTTCAGATTTTCAGCAACGGTATCGACGTCATTGCCGATGCAAGACACGATTCCCATTCCGGTGACGACAACACGGCGCATTATGCAGACTCCTCTTCAGCAGGCGGCACGAACAGGCCGACCCGCAAATCTTTGGCTTGATAGATGAGTTCGTCATCTGCGAACATTTTACCGTCCGCAATGCCGAGCACGAGCTTCCGCCGGATGGCGCGTTTCAAATTGATCTCATACCGGACGCGTTTCACATCGGGAGTGACTTGGCCTGTGAACTTCACTTCGCCCACGCCCAGCGCGCGGCCGCGGCCCTGTCCGCCTGTCCAGCCCAGCCAGAAGCCAACGAGTTGCCACATCGCGTCCAGCCCCAGACAGCCCGGCATGACGGGATCGCCCGCAAAATGGCACTCGAAGAACCAGAGCTTTTCGTGGATGTCGAGCTCTGCAATCAGCTGGCCCTTGCCGTGTTCGCCGCCGTCATCATCCATGTGGGTGATCCGGTCGAGCATCAGCATCGGGGGAAGAGGGAGTTTCGCGTTCCCAGGCCCGAACAGGCTCTTTTCTCCGCTGACGATTAGATCGTCATAGTCATAGGACGGTTTGATAAGTTTCATGCTTGCAGGCCCGGGTGATTTGAAATCACGTATTAGGCCACACGCGCAGGCAGAGCAAAGCCTTTACGAGGCAGACTTGCGGACAACCGTATAGCGAGAGAGCAGATCATCGACAGCCGCCCAGTCCGGACGGATCGCCTTGGCGGCTTTCAGGTCGTAATAGGCTGATTTCGGATTGTCCTGAAAATCATAGACAATCGCACGATTATAAAGCGCAGCCGCCCGTGTCGGGCTTTCTTGGTCCTCAAGCGCTGTATTCAGTGCCGTCAACGCGGCCTCCAATTCATTCTGCTGGATCAGCGATGCGCCGAGATTGACATAGGCTTCTGTTAAAGTCGGGATGAGCGCTATGGCTTTCTGATAGTCTTTAGTGGCAGCCGTTTGATCGCCTTTGCGCATCAGCATGACACCACGATTTACATGCGTTGCGGCTCGGTCATTGCGCGAGAGCGCTTCTGCAAATGCCCCGTCGCAGGTTTCTAGCGCCACGCGTGAGCCATCATTTCCGGACATCGCATATTGATAGCACTCTGCCGCCTGGCCTTGGCCGATCACGACCAATTGTGCGGATGCCGCAGTTGGTAGCGCGAGGGCGGAGAGGACGAGACAGGCAGTGCGAAGATAAGTCATAGCAATGACATACCACATTTTCGGACAGTCACCTAATCACGAAGCAGTCCGAGCTGTCGCAGTGTTGGTAAAACCCCGACTTTGCGGTCCACATGTGTCGCCTGCATCCCAACGGCTCGCGCGGCTTCGACATTGACCAATGTGTCGTCAAAAAAGTGCACAGATTCGGCCGAAACACCCATAATTGACAGCGGTATGCGGTAGCTCTGCGGGTTGGGCTTTGCGGCTTGGATCAACTGCGATGCAAAGGCGTGGTGAAAGCTGTCATAGGGATCGATCAAGCTCTGCAAATGCGCCCAATGCAGTGCGTTCGTGTTTGAGAGACAGGCGATGGTGTATGTGGCTTTCAACGTCTCCAGCGCCGCCAATGTCCCGGGAAAGGGAGCATGTACCCAGCTGTTCCACAAGGCGGGGAAGTCCGCAGGCGCCATATCCAAATCGAAAAGAGAGACCATTTCCGCGCAAAAAGTGGCGTCATCGCACGCGCCAATCTCATAGGCGTTGAAGATGTCGGACCCCACCATGCGCGCTGTGACGTTGTCACGCGCCAGACCTGTCAAATCCATCAAGGTCTCAACCCCAACCCAAGGCACAATCACCCCGCCGAGGTCGAAAAGGAGGTGGGTGGAATGGGTCATGGCTATTGTAAGCGGAAAGCGTTGTTGTTTCCGCATCTCGGGCAAAGGTAATACAGTCTCGGTATAGCGCTAAAATACGATTCTGCCAGGGGATGACTGCACCGTTCACATTGCTCCGGCGACTCCAGCCAAAAGCCAATGATGCGATAGTGTAAGTATAGGCTGATGATGGCTGTCACCAGCAGGCTAACAAAGATCACGGATATCGCTCCCCACACTTGCCAGAGCTTCAGAGATCCTTGCAGGAAAACAAATAATGGGAGGATAATGATTGGAGAAAAATAGATTGGAACACACCAATCTAAGCGTTTCTTCAGCGCATAATATTCGGGGTTGGCATTTGACATCACGGCCATTTCACGACGGGTGGCATGGAGCTCAGGATCGTCTTGACGTTCCCGCCCGTTTTCAGGCCGAATGTTGTGCCGCGATCCCAGAGGAGGTTGAACTCGACATAGCGCCCGCGTTGGATCAGCTGTTCCTCGCGTTCGGCCTCGGTCCAGGGCTCATGCATGCGCCCGCGAACGATTCCGGCATAGGCGTCGAGGAAGTGCCGCCCGACATCTTGGGTAAAGGCGAAATCCGCATCCCAGTCTCCGCTGTTTAGGCGATCATAAAAAATCCCGCCCGTGCCGCGTGGCTCATCCCGGTGGTGGAGGTGGAAATACTCATCGCACCACGCGCGATATCTGTCGTAATCCGCGACCTCATGCGCATCACAAGCCGCTTTCATACCAGCGTGAAAAGCGATGGCATCTGGTGCGTCAGGGGCGCGGTCTTCGGCTTGCGTAGGCGTCAGATCGCCGCCGCCGCCAAACCAATTCTGCGTGGTCACGATGTAGCGCGTGTTCATATGCACAGCAGGGACCCGCGGATTGACCATATGCGCAATCAGAGAGACGCCCGCCGCCCAGAAGCGGGGGTCTTCGCTCGCGCCCGGCGTGCGAGCTGCCATCTCCGGCGTGAACTCGCCTTGGACGACGCTGATGTGGACGCCGCATTTTTCGAACAGACGCCCGCGTAACATACCACCTGTCCCGCCACCGCCATTTTGGACTTTGCGCTGCCAGTCTTCATAAACGAAACGGCCCGGTTCTCCGGGGTAAAGGTCTGCGGGGGCTTCGCGCTCTAGGGCTTCAAACTCTGCACAAATCTGATCGCGCAGGGATTTGAACCATGCGGCGGCCGTCGTTTTTTTCTCAGCAAATAAATCGGTCATGCGGGGGTTTTCTCACGCGCGAAATACAGGCTGCCCAAGACGATGGGGATGCCGATGAAGTTGTCAAAAAAGCTATTATACCAAATCCACTGATCCGTCGTCAGGATAAAGGCCAAGGGCGTGTCGATCATCATCAAAATCAGCGTCGCACCCGCCAGTGCAAAAGACGCACGTTGCGGGTTCAGGCGGTAGAGCCCCTCCATATACATGGCCATGCGCTTGCCCAGATAGCTGCCTTTCAAGACAATCGCATCGAAGAGCGAAAAGAATGCGCCGATGATTGCCATCCACGTCCCACGCAGTTTGATCGCCAGGTCATCCTGAAACCCCCACGCGATGCCAGCGGATATCAGGCTCATAACGACGCCAAATACAGCGAACCCGCCCAACAAATCCATTTTCACGAACTGATCGACAATCGTTAGCACGATCGTTGCCGCTGCACCGGTCAGTGCCGCCGTGACCAACCCAAACTCTCGCGCCACGAAAAAGAATAAAACGCCGAAAGCGATGTCGACCGCGATCGATGGGCGTAAGGCTTTCTGGCGTTCGGCGATGGCCTTTTGTTCCGGCGTCGGCTCGGTAGGTTCGGCGTCCTCAAGGGCTTCTAATTTTGCCAGAGCAGTATCCAGTTTTCCGGGTTTGCGAAACGGTTTGTCCGGTTCGCGAGTCAGGATGGTCTCTCCGTCACGGACAACAACGCCGAGCTTTGTCAGGCTTACATAACCGATCTCCAAGCTCAGGCCGTTGGCGAGTTCAAAGTGTTCTTGCTCTGAAATGGCTGTGACGGAGGCGGGACGCATCTCGTCGATCAACGTTTCGCCGTTGCGTGTGACGGTAAAATGCACAGTCTCGAGCTTGATTTTCTCCGTTGCGCTGGCCAGCCACTTCGCATCGTCGCCGGGCACGGAAAATTTCCGCTTCATCGTCAGAAGGCCCATGATGCGCTACTCGTTCCAGCCGCGATCAGTCACGAGATATGTCGCGAAACTCGCCAGCCAGTGACTGCCGGAATAATGCTCGTCCGAGACGGCCTTTACGCCGTGAAACAGATGTTCGTTCGCCGATAGGATTAACGGTTCAATGCGGGGGTCTCCTGCGGGCAAGGCGCGTGCAATATTTTTCAAATTCCACGCCCGAGACAAATTGACCCCGTCCAGATGCACCAGCTTTCCGTCGCTGGCATCTAGGACGATCCCGACAGGCAGCCAGCCTGTATTAAAGGGCTCGCCTTCAGCTTTTGGGATCACTGGCAGAAAGGCCTCCAGCCAGGCCGAATAAGCCTCCACCGGCAGAACGCGTTGCATCAAATCCGCCGTCATCAGGCAAGCCGAGAGGAAGTCCTCACCGGAAGGCTCGTAGGATAAGGGGCAATTCATCTGACCTTCGTGGAACGTGCGGGCCTTTGCCTCAATCTGCGTTGCAAATTCCGTGTCGCCCGCTGTCACGGCCCAGTCATGCATCAGCGTCATGGCAAAGGCGCTCTGGTTGTGCGTGCCGAGATGGATCGGGTAGGCCAGCTTGGGCAGCCAGTCCTTGGTGGCCTGCACAATATCGGCTTCCAGCGGTTCAATCACGGCCAGCCATTCTTTCGCCTGTGGGTCATCATATTCCCGCAATTCCGCGGCCAGCTGTAGCAGCCAAGCCCAGCCATAGGGGCGTTCCCAACTCCCGCGCTCGGCCCGGCGGAAATTCGCTAACTCGCCGGCCATATTCTCTGCGGTCAGATTGGCATTTAACTTCGCGATGGCTTCCTCGCGCCAAGGCGCATCTTGCGGCCCGACATGCAGCAAACGCACCAGCAACCAATGCCCATGCACGGCGCTGTGCCAATCGAAACAGCCGTAGAAAACGGGGAACAGGTCTTTTGGCGGTCCAATCCCGTCTGCCGTCGCGGTTGTGCGCGAGATTTTGTTTGGGAACTCTCTCTGGACGCAATCCAATGCCAGTCGGGCGAATCGGTCAGCGAGCATAGGATCAATCGGTTCGCCAGATTTGACGTCTTGGGCGAGCTGTCGGGCGACGTCATCTTCTTGCACAGAACTGATCGCGCCGGAATTCGGGTCGCAGGCGCTTAAGAGAATCGCGGAAGAAAAAAGCAGAGAACGGATCAACATGCTCTGGCTTTACGGCAGGCCGCCCGTCTGCCGCAAGGCTTCGAAGAGTGTCACGGCGACGCTGACGGACAGATTAAGCGATCTTGCGCCCACCGCCATGGGGATAACAATCCGGGCATCTGCCGCTGCATGAACAAAGTCTGGGACCCCCGACCCTTCTGCGCCGAACAGGAATGTGTCCTCTGGCTCAAAGTCAAACGCGGGCAGGGGCGTTGCACCCTGTGTCGTCAGCAAGACCAATCGGCCGGTGCGCGGCGTCTTTTGATAGGTCTCCCAATTCAAAGACGTCTGAACGCCGCCTGGCACATTATAATCCATTGCAGCACGCCGCATGCGCTTGTCCCCGACGGGGAACCCGCAAGGCTCGATCAAGGTCAGACCGGCCCCAAAACAAGCGCAGGACCGCATTACAGCGCCAACATTGCCGGCGATTTCGGGCTGGAAGAGAGTCACATGCATACTACGGCTCTAGGCGCGCAAGGCGGACATGCAAAGACGGGATTGCTTCATGTCTATAGTAGTAACCGAATCTTGCTGCCCTTCACGTGATTTGGAGCGATGAAATGACCATCAAACTGGAGCCTCCCGTCGAATATTAACGCAAAGCGGTGCAGGGGCGGGCTTCGTGACTGCAATCCTTACACAAATTGCGGCTATCTGACGCGAATCTGCCCTAGTCATCGCCTCTATATATGTCTAAACGACGCACGATTTGAATAGACCTGCCGTGCCCCGCGCACGAACAGCCCAATAGGAGTGGACGCCCACATGTCCGACACCCCAGTCACATCTTCCGAAGATACCGTCGAAGACGGCACCAAGCGGGACTTTATTTTCCTTGCCACAGGCGCAACAGCCGCCGCCGGAGCCGCCGCTGTTGGTTGGCCTCTCGTCGCGCAAATGGGCAAGGCGGCGGATACGCTGGCCGCCGGTTCGATCGAGATTGATCTGGCAAAAATACCCGAAGGTCAGCAGCTGAAAATGCTCTGGCGCGGTAAACCTGTCTTTGTGCGTCATCGTACAGAAGCTGAAATCGCCGAAGCTGAAGCCGTCGATCTGGCTGATTTGAAAGATCCGCAAACGGATGACGAGCGATTAGTCGCAGGGCCAGAAGGCAAATTAGACCCTAAATACCTCGTCATGGTGGGTGTTTGTACGCACTTCGGTTGTGTCCCTGTGGGAGAGGCCGGCGACTACGATGGTTGGTACTGCCCGTGTCACGGGTCGCACTACGACACGTCGGGCCGTATCCGTAAAGGACCCGCTCCGACGAATATGGCGATTCCGCCCTATTCGTTTGTGAACGACACGACGATCAAGGTAGGATAAAACTATGGCTGGCCATCCTTCGACATATGAACCCAAATACGCGGCGACCAAATGGATCGACCAGCGTTTACCCATCATCCGCATGGGCGCAGATTTCATGACATTTCCGTCGCCACGGAATCTGAACTATTGGTACACCTTCGGCGGCATCCTTGCACTGTGTCTGGTCGTTCAGATCATTTCCGGGGTGATTCTCGCGATGCATTACGTCGCCGATGTCGACAAAGCTTTCGCCTCGGTCCAACGGATCCGCCGCGACGTGCCATTTGGTTGGTTGCTGCAATCCATGCATGCCGTGGGCGCGTCGATGTTCTTCCTCGCCGTTTATATGCACATGTTTCGAGGGCTATATTACGGCTCTTACAAAGCGCCGCGTGAGATCTTATGGATTCTCGGTTGCTTGATCTATCTCGTTATGATGGCGACAGCTTTCCTCGGCTATACACTGCCATGGGGACAGATGTCCTTCTGGGGTGCGACCGTGATTACAGGCTTCTTTGGCGCCGTGCCGGTCGTGGGTGAAGCCCTGCAACAGTGGCTGTTGGGCGGTTATGCCGTCGATAATGCGACGCTGAACCGCTTCTTTGCGCTGCATTACCTGCTGCCATTCGTTATCGCGGCATTGGTTGGCTTGCATGTTTGGGCGTTGCACCATGTCGGTCAAAATAACCCGATTGGGATCACAGAGAAAACCAAGTCGGATACGTTGTCTTTCCACCCGTTCTACACGGTCAAAGATGCCTTCGCGATTGCCGTATTCTTGCTGATCTTTGCTTTCTTCCTGTTCTATCTGCCCGATGCACTCGGCCATGCGGATAATTACATCGAAGCGGACGCCATGAAGACGCCGGCGCATATTGTGCCAGAGTGGTACTTCCTGCCGTTTTACGCGATCCTGCGCGCCGTGCCGGACAAGCTGGCGGGTATCTTACTGATGCTCGGCGCGATTATCGTGTTGTTCGTCCTGCCTTGGTTGGACACGCATAAGGTTCGCTCTATGCGTTTCCGCCCGATCGCACGTTGGTTCTTCATCATCTTCATCGTGATGTGCTTCGTCCTTGGTTGGTGCGGTGCAGGCGTCCCGGATGATGTTGCCATCAAGCTGGGTACGAAAACGGTAGAAGGCGCCGAAGTTGCCTCTGGCATCACATTCTATCGATTGGGACAGGCCGCGACGGTCTATTACTTCGCTTACTTCCTCGTGATCCTGCCGGTCTTAGGTCTTGTCGAGAAACCGACGAAGCGCCCAGACTCGATCACGAAAGCTGTCCTTGGCGCCCAGCGCGGTAAGAACGCTGCCTCAACACCCGATTTGGCGCCCGCAGAGTAATCTCGCGGACGTCCTCGCTACACCCTTTCAAAAGAGCCCGACTATGGCCTTCAAATCCTTGAAAACAGTTTTGCTAGGCGGCGCAGTTGCGCTGGCCTCTGTCACGGGCGTCGCCTTTGCCGCTGGTGGTGGATATGCCAGCGACTACAAGATGGAGCACCTCGATTGGTCCTTTAACGGTCCTTTTGGCACGTATGACAAAGCGGCCGCACAGCGCGGATATCAAGTCTACCGCGAAGTCTGCGCAGCCTGCCACGCACTGGATTATCTCGCGTTTCGTCACCTCGGCGATAAGGGCGCGCCTTTCTACATGGAAGATTTCAAGAACCCGAACGACAATCCATATGTGAAGAACTTTGCTGCTGATTGGACGATCGAAGACATCGACTCGGAAACGGGTGACATCATCGAGCGTAAAGGTATTCCGGCTGACGGTTTCCCACCGATCTATCCAAACAAAGCTGCGGCCCGCGCTGGTAATGGCGGAGCGCTGCCGCCGGACCTCTCTTCCATGGTTAAAGCCCGTACGGGTGGCGCAGATTATGTTTATAACCTTCTCGTCGCTTATGATGAGCCTGTCCCAGAAGGTGTCGAACTGACCCCGGGTCTTTACTACAATCCCGTCATGGAAGGCGGCAAGATCGCCATGCCGCCACAGCTGTCCGATGGCATTATTGAATATGCAGAGATCGAATATCTCGAAGATGGAGAGGTGAAAGTCCTTCCACAACCAGAGCCGACGAAAGAGCAACTCGCCGCAGACGTCACGGAATTCCTCGCTTGGGCCGCTGACCCCAAATTGGAAGAGCGCAAGTCCGCCGGTCTAATGACGATGATCTACCTGTTGATCCTCTCGGTCCTGCTATATTTGTCTTACAAGCGCGTTTGGCGAGACGTTGAACATTAGAGCTTAAATGACCCGGTCCTTGCGGCCGGGTTTTTCATATGACCTCCCGCGAAAGGGAGAACGGGAGACGCAGAATGACCCAATGGACGCTCGGCATACTCGGCGGCTCAGGTTTGTATGATCTGCCCGGGTTGGAAAATACCGAATGGGTCACTGTGCGCTCGCCTTGGGGCGACCCATCTGACGACATCCTATTTGCAGACATGCAGGGTGTGCGGTTGCGGTTCCTACCGCGTCATGGCCGCGGCCATGCGCTCTCGCCGAGCAGTGTCAATTACCGCGCGAATATCGACGCGCTAAAACGCGCGGGATGCACGGACGTCCTCTCTATCTCTGCTGTGGGAAGCCTGCGCGAAGCCTTTGCGCCAGGTGATTTCGTTATGGTCGATCAGTTCATTGACCGCACCTTCGCGCGTGAGACTTCCTTCTTCGGCCCGGGCTGTGTCGCGCATGTCAGCACGGCAGACCCCGTCTGTGCGCGTCTGTCCAAACTTGCAGGAAATGCCGCTGAAGCCGCAGGCGCGACGGTCCATCGGGGCGGTACATATCTCGCGATGGAAGGCCCGCAATTTTCGACCCGTGCAGAAAGCCAGATGTATCGCGGCTGGGGTGCAGATGTCATCGGTATGACGAACATGCCCGAAGCTAAACTCGCCCGCGAGGCTGAGCTGCCCTATGCGACAATGGCGATGGTCACGGATTATGACTGTTGGCACCCGGACCACGGAAATGTGGACGTGGCGAGCGTCATTGCGGTCTTGCAGAAAAACGCGGCGACAGCAGCGAAAGCGGTTGCGAGTTTGTGCGAGACGTTAGGTGGCATGGCGCGCACAGCGTGTGCGCAGGCAATTGAGACAAACCTTGATGTCGCGGTGATAACACCGCCCGAAGCGCGTGATCCGGCGCGTATGGCAAAACTGGATGCGGTGGCAGGCCGCTACTTGCGCGCGTCTAAATAGCCTAACGCTAAGGGCGTCCTGCGCCCCAGAGGTCTGCTTTTCGTATCCAGCCTTTCAGCCCGGCTTCTGATCTTACCAGACACCATCCGGCGTCGTCACAGCGCTCTAGGCGCAGAAGGGCTTGTGCCTCTGTCCGTGCTGTCTCTCGCGAGTCCGCACGGGGTTTTGAGCGCAGGCTGCTATCGCGTGTGGCAAGGGTGAAGCGATTGCCAGAAAGCGCAGATTTTCTCACCCAAGCTTCATCGCCCTGAATGTCGCGAATTTTGCGCCACATTTCCGTTTCCGCGACAACCATCACGGGCAGGCCCCGACGCTGATATTGATAGGCAATGGCGTGCTGGCGACTCGGGCCGGTGCGCGCGTTGACCTTGCCGAATTTCAGCGAGACATAGCGCGGGACAATAAAGCCAGACGGCGTTTGATCTGCACTAACGCGGTAGAGATTTTGTGTCGCAGATGTGGGAACGGGTTCCACAATGCGACGCGTGTTGTCCTGCGCTGTGGCAGGGGTCGAGAGCAGAGCGAAAAAGAGGCCTAGAGAGAGAAAACGCATGGATCAGATGTGCGCGTGTTTGGGTTAATCCATTCTTAATTGGTCGCGTCTGGCGCATTGCAATCGCGGCTTAATGCGCGCAATCAGTCTCTATGAAGTCAAAACCTGTTGTCGCCGTGACCCGCCGCCTCCCACCTGCGGTCGAAGCTCGTATGTCCGAGCTGTTCGAAGCCCGCCTGCGCACGGATGATACGCCGCTCAATCAGGCTCAACTAAAAGCCTTGATCGCGGAGTGTGATGTCTTTGTCCCAACTGTGACGGACCAGATCACGGCAGATGTTCTCAGTGCAGCAGACCCGAATCGTCTGCGCCTTATTGCGAATTTTGGGGCTGGGACGAACCATATCGATGTTGCGACGGCGCATGGGCTCGGGATTCCGGTGTCCAATACGCCCGGCGTTCTGACGGAAGACACGGCCGACCTTGCCATGGCGCTCCTCTTGGCGGGGCCGCGCCGTTTGGTCGAAGGCGACCGCCGCCTGCGTGCGGGGGAATTCACAGGCTGGGGGCCGACGCATATGTTGGGTCATCGCGTTAGGGGCGGGGCGCTTGGCATCATAGGCATGGGTCGGATTGGGCAAGCGCTCGCCCGTCGCGCATCCGCATTTGGTCTGAAGGTCCACTATCATAATCGCCGGCGTGTCCCGTCAGCGATTGAAGACAGCCTGAACGCCACTTGGCATGAAAATCTGGATGCTATGCTGGGGCAGGTGAATTTCGTCTCCGTGCATTGTCCGTTCACGCCAGACACGCACCACCTCATCAACGCTGAACGTCTCGCGAAAATGCGGCCGGACAGCTATATCATCAACACAGCGCGCGGTGAGATTATTGATGAAGAAGCGCTCGCAGCCGCGCTTAAATCTGGCACGATTTCCGGCGCGGCGCTGGATGTCTATGAAAACGAACCATTGCCCAACCCAGCATTGCTCGATCTACCGAACGTTATCCTCGCCCCACATATTGGGTCGGCCACACATGAAAGCCGTCGCGAGATGGGCGAGTTGGTGCTGATCAATATCCGTGCCATGATGGATCACCATGCTTGTCCGAACCGTGTCTTACCGCCCGGGGCAAGTTTTCAAATCGCCTCTTAGGAGCCTCACATGAAACAGCTATTCCTTGTATCATACCTTCTTCTGGCGGGCTGTTCTCAAGCCGCCAATCAAGCCGAAGCGGCCTCACAGGCGGCAGAAAAACCGGCGGTACCCGCCTCTAAAATTGCGTCTGAACCTTTGGGCGGGGGCTTTCACATGCTGACAGGACCTGGCGGCAATATCGGCCTGTCCATCGGCGAGGACGGCGTGTTCATGGTCGATGATAAATATGCGAATGTCAGCGAAGATATTCTGGCGTCAATTGCGGGGCTAACGGATCAGCCGCTGCGCTACTTGCTGAACACACATTATCACGGTGATCACACAGGGTCGAACGCGCAGATGAAGGCCGCAGGCGCAACAATCCTCGCCCATGATAATGTTCGCAAGCGTATGGGCATGACATTTGAGAACAAGACCTTTGGTCGAACGACAGAGGCGACAGACCCGTCGCTTTGGCCAGTGCTGACCTTCTCGGATCAGGCAACGCTACATTTCAATGAGCAGGCTGCCACGGCCTATTTCCAACCCGGGGCGCACACCGACGGTGACTCCATCGTGATCTTCACGCCGGCGAATGTCGTGCATATGGGCGACACGTTTTTTAACGGCCTGTTCCCTGTCGTCGACATCAGTGCCGGCGGGACATTGCAGGGTATGATCGCGGCCCATGATTGGGCACTTGCCCGCACGGATGCGAACACCCGCATCATTCCCGGACATGGTCCTATGGCGACGAAGGCTGATTTGCAAAAGACGCGTGATGCGCTGGCAACCGTACTTGATCGTGTGCGAACAGCGCGCGATTCCGGCATGGATATCGACACGGCTGTCAGCTCTGTCGATCTGACGGATTATGCCAGCTTCTCTTGGTTCATCGATGAGGCGGCAGTTATCAAAGCGGCCTATTGGTCGCTCGAAGTGGAGTAAGGCGCATGTCTTTTGGATCGCACGCCTATGTGCCGGATGCGCGAAACGCGTCTGTTCTGTTTAACGTCAACGGCAATTTGGTTCCGCGCGATAAAGCGGTCGTCAATGTGTTCGATAGTGGGTTCATGCTGGGCGACGGGGTCTGGGAAGGCCTCCGCGTCCACAATGGGAAGATTGCGTTTCTGAAAGAACATTTGGCGCGCCTCTGGGAAGGCGCGGCGGCGCTGGATATTGATATTGGCCTGACGAAAGCGGAATTGACCGCGCGGTTGGAAGAAACACTCGCCGCAAATAAAATGAGCGAAGATGTCCATATTCGGTTGATGCTGACACGCGGTCTGCGCTCGACGCCTTATCAAGACCCGCGCGTTGTTATTTCGGACGCAACGATCGTCATCGCGCCGGAATATAAAAAGGCCGATCCCGCGACGGCGGAACGTGCGCAAAAACTCTACACTGTGTCTGTCCGTCGGGGGCGAGCGGATGTGCAGGACCCTGGACTAAACAGTCATTCGAAAATTAACTGTGTCACGGCCTGCATTCAGGCCATTCGCGCCGGTGCGGACGAAGGTCTGATGCTCGACCCGCAGGGCTTTGTTGCGACCTGTAATTCGACGCATTTCTTTATCGTGCGGACGAATTGGAAAGGCGAACAGGAAGTCTGGACTTCCACGGGAGATTACTGTTTGGGCGGCATTACGCGCGGCAAAATCGTGGAACTCTGCCGGGATAACGACATTCCCGTGTTTGAGAAAAACTTCCCACTGGCGAAATGCTACAGCGCGGATGAAGCCTTCACGACGGGGACGTTTGCAGGGCTGGCTCCCGTAGGCGAAATCGATGGCCGCAAGATTGGCACAGGTGCGCGCGGTCCGATGGTAGAGCGCTTGCAACAGCTCTATTTGAAATTAATTCACGCGAACACCGTATGAGCCAGATCATTGCGATGTGGTCGGGGCCGCGGAATCTCTCCACGGCGATGATGCGAAGCTTTGGTGCGCGGGCCGATTGTGCAGTTATGGATGAGCCATTCTTTGCGCCCTTTCTTGCCGCGACGGGGAAAGCTCATCCCGGACGCGATGCTACGCTGGATGTGCATGAAACAGACCCAGATGTTGTTGCGCGCTTTTGCGCGGCGCCCGTGCCTCAGACTTTTGTTTTTCAAAAGCATATGCCGCATCACATGATCGACGGGATGCCAATGGATTGGGCAAAAGGTGCGCGGCATTTCTTTTTGTTACGTCATCCGCAACGCGTCATTGCCAGCTACGCTAAAGGGCGTTCGAAATTTGATTTGGAAGACCTCGGGTTCGCGCCGCAACGTCGCCTGTGGGAGGCATTGGACTGCCCGCCCGTGATAGACAGCCATGATATTTTACGCGCGCCAGAGATCGCTTTGCGGACCTTATGTGACGCGATTAATATCCTCTTTGATCCGGCCATGCTGTGCTGGGAAGCAGGGGCGCGTGAAACGGACGGCGCTTGGGCACCGTGGTGGTATGCGAGTGTTGAGCGCTCGACCCAATTTTCACCACCGCCCGAAGAGATGCCTGACATCGCGGCAGAACACGCAGATATTTTGGCCGCTTGTCTGGCCGACTATGAGGCGATGTCTGCCCAGCGGCTACACGTGTGAGCGCGCCACGCCTTTCGCCTCTGGCTTGCAAGATATTGCGCAGGTGACAGGGTTAATGACAGGTTAAAGCTCTAAGGAGTTCTACATGTCAAAATTTACTGCTGTTGCTATTACACTCGCTGCCATTGCTCTGCCGTCCACGGCTGTTGCGCATTGTGCGTCTGCCGGATCTAGCTTTTCTGCCAGCTGTGAAAACGGCGTGCGCGTCGTCCGTGCCCAATCCCAGTCTGCGATGCCTGTCGGATTAAGCGCGGCACAGGCGCAACTCGAGGTCGCCAAACTGCAAGCTGCGACAGCCCGCGCCGCCCTTGCGTCGCAAGAACGCATCGCCCGTGCGCAAGCCGATTTGCGTGCGCAAGAGCTCGAGAACAAGCGCTATCGCAATATGCTGCTGGAACGGAACACACGCCGTACGACGACCACGATTGATCGTCGCCAGTTCGGCTATGGCTTTGGAACGGGTTTTGGCTATCAGGTCGCGCGCCCGTTACGGATCAAGCACTAAGCGCTACACACGGGACAGGCTGGATCGCGGCTGAGGCTGATCGTTCGGCCTTCGCCAGATAGGGCGTCAAAAAGATATAGCTTGCCAGAGAGCGGCTCACCCGCACCTGTGATCAGTTTCACGGTTTCCATGGCCATCATGGATCCGGCCATTCCGGCCAATGCGCCCAGCACGCCATGGGTGGCGCAATCAGCCTCGATCTCTGGCGGCGCGCTCACGAAACAATTGTAGCAGGGGGCATCCAGTGAGGTGTTGAAGACACCTAGCTGCATATCAAAACGCCCCAAGGCTGCAGACACCAGCGGGAGCCCGAGTGTGCGTGAGGCTGCATTGACGGTAAAACGCGTTTTGAAACGATCCGTCCCGTCGAGAATTACGTCATGTCCGCGCAGTAATTCCAACGCATTATTCTCGCGCAAACGTGTTGGTTTTTGTGCGACGTGGCAATCGGGATTCAAATCCTCCAACGTCTCCGCCATGACTTTGACTTTTGGCATGCCGACATCCGTATGGATGAATTGCACTTGCCGTTGCAGGTTCGAGGCCTCCACGATGTCATCATCAATGAGCGTAATATGCCCCACGCCTGCGGCTGCGAGATAGAGACCCGCTGGGCCACCTAATCCGCCTGCACCGACAATGGCAACCTTGGCGTTCAGTAGAGCGTTCTGCCCCGGTCCACCAATTTCACGCAAGGTGAGGTGGCGGGCATAGCGATCAATCTGAGACGGCGAGAGAGCCATAAATCTGGCTCAGTCAAAGAGTGGCGTCGAGAGATAGCGTTCTGCAAAGCTCGGAATAATTGTCACGATGCGTTTGCCGCGCATGTTCGGGCGTGCCCCGACGAGCAGGCTCGCGGCGATGGCCGCGCCAGAACTGATCCCAACGGGCACACCGTCTTCGGCCGCGACGTGCTTGGCCGTGCCAAAGGCTGTGTCATTGTCGATGGTCACGACATCGTCGATGAGATCCGTCGCCAGCACATCGGGCAGGAAGCCCGCGCCAATGCCTTGGATTTTATGCGGGCCTTTTTCGCCCTTGGAAATCATTGGCGAGCCCACGGGTTCGACGGCGATGATTTGGCAATCAGGGTTTTTCTCTTTCAAGAAGCGGCCCGTGCCAGACAGCGTGCCACCTGTCCCCACACCGGCGATAAAGGCATCCACCTGTCCCGCGCAATCATTCCAGATTTCTGGACCTGTTGTTGCGTAATGGATTTGAGGGTTGGCAGGGTTTGTAAATTGACCAGCCTGCACGGCGCCGGGCGTTTTGGCGACGATTTCATCGGCTTTCGCCATGGCGGCAGGGATGCCACCAGAGGCTTCGGTCAGGACTAATTCGGCGCCCAATAAAGCCATCATCTTGCGCCGCTCGATCGACATTTGTTCCGGCATGACGAGGATCGCTTTGTAGCCTTTGGCGGCGGCGGCAAAAGCGATACCAATGCCTGTATTGCCAGATGTTGGTTCCACGATTGTCCCGCCGGGCTTGAGCTTGCCTGAGCGTTCTAAATCTTCGATCATGGCAATGCCGATGCGATCTTTCACGCTGGCGATGGGATTGAAAAATTCTAGTTTATAGCAGAGGTCCGCTGGCAGGCCCTCGGTAATGCGTGGCAAACGGACGAGCGGCGTCTGTCCCATCGTTTCCAGAATATTGTCATAAATGCGCCCGCGCAGAAGATCTGTCATTGAGTGTCTCTTTATCTAATTTTGGAGAAATTATTTTGTGCCCGTGCTGCCAAACCCGCCCGCGCCGCGCGCTGTATCGTCCAGCGTTTCGACTCGTGCGAATTCAGGTTGCGTGATCGGAGCGATAACCATTTGCGCGATACGTTCGCCGCGCTGAATCGTAAACGAATCTTGGCCGTGGTTGATCAGCAGGACTTTCACTTCGCCGCGATAATCTGCATCGATTGTGCCGGGTGTGTTGAGACAGGTCACGCCGTGCTTATAGGCTAAGCCCGAACGCGGTCGGATTTGGGCTTCATAGCCCGGCGGTAAAGCCATGCAAAACCCTGTGGGAACCAGCGCCCGATGACCGGGTGCGAGGGTTAGGGGGGAATCCGCTTCTACGGCAGCGCGAAGGTCTGCACCCGCGGCGAGCGCGGTTTCATATGCTGGCAAAGCCAAGTCACCAAGATGCGGCAGGGTTTTGATCTGAATGCGAAGGGTCATTTCATGTCCTGAATTGGAAGGCCGTGTTCGCGCGCAGAGAAATCAGCCAGTCGCGCTCGCAAGGTGCTTTCCGCCTCATCGGAGAGCGGATGCCCCTTATAGACAAAATCAAACGTCGCGCCGTTCCAATAGGTTGTCAGGCTGTCCGTTTCCGTACTGTCGAAATTTTGCGAGAGGATAAAGGGTACACCCGTTGCCAGCAGGTCGTAATCCTGAGCCGCCGGAATGACATTATTGCGCTGGCACATCAGTGCGCGGATCGGATGACCCTTTGCATGGGTCATTGTCTGATCTTCCGCCGTGTAGGCGCTCGCGATGAAGTCGCCTGCTGGCATATAGGTTGCAATCTGCGCGCCGCCTTTTCCACTCTCATCGGGGATTTCCTGCATGACGAGAATTTCGCAATCAGCGATATTCTCGGCCTGCGCGAGATTGGGGGTGAGCGCGACTGCGACCAAGATCATAAGGGCTTTACACATCGGACATCTCCTTCACGATCCGCCGGACCAATGCCCGGGCGATGGATGCTTTGGAGGCCTGTGCCAGTGTGTGCTCTTTTGTACCAGTTACGATCGTGACAGCATTCAGTGCGCCGCCCATCACGTCGCCTGAGACATCATTGGCGACGATCCAATCGCACCCCTTTTTCTCGCGTTTCGCCCGCGCCAAGGCCACGACATCATGGGTCTGGGCGGCAAAACCTATGCAGAGTGTCGGCCGGTTTTTGGCTGCGCAAATGGTCGCGAGAATGTCAGGGTTTTCAACCATCTCCAACGCCGGTGTCTTGCCCTTGGGTTTGGGGGCTTTCTTGTCGTGGGATTTCGCAGGACGCCAATCGGCAACGGCCGCGACAGAGACGAAAATATTAGCGGGCAGGGCGGTCTCTACGGCGTCCAACATCTCGCGTGCGGTTTCCACATCCACACGCGTAACGCCGATGGGGCTTGGACGAGAGGTCGGGCCGCTAACGAGTGTGACGTTCGCACCTTGATCCGCGAGCGCTTGCGCAATGGCATAGCCTTGTCGCCCAGAGGAGTGGTTCGAGATATAGCGCACGGGATCGATGGGTTCGCGTGTTGGGCCAGCTGTCACAACTGCCTGTTTGCCAGCCAAGGGTTTATCCCCGCGCCATCCATCCAGCGTTGTTTCGCCTTCCAGCGCGGCTTCTATGGCGTCGGCGATTGCTTCGGGTTCGGCCATGCGGCCCGCACCAAATTCACCGCAAGCCATCTCGCCTGCATCCGGTCCGACAAACATCGCGCCATCTGCGCGAAGGGTCGCGAGATTGCGTTGGGTCGCGGCCGCTTCCCACATGCGCACATTCATCGCGGGCGCATAGAGCACGCGCTTATCCGTTGCGAGCAACGTCGTCGTCGCCAGATCATCTGCTACGCCATGCGCGGCGCGGGACATCAGGTTCGCCGTCGCTGGGGCCACCACGATCAAGTCCGCAGAACGCGACAGCTCGATATGGCCCATCTCGGCTTGCTCATCTAATTCCCAAAGATCGGTATAGACAGGCTGTCCAGAGAGCGCACCGACAGAGAGCGGAGTCACAAATTGTGTACCGCCTTTTGTGACGATGGCTTGGGTCGAAATCCCACGCTTCGTCAATTCTCGGATCAGGAAGAGCGACTTATAAGCGGCAATCCCGCCACCTATGATGAGGAGAACTTTTTTCACAATTGCGCCGCCGCCCATGCACCACCCAATGCCAGTGCCGCGCCGACACCTGCATAGGCAATCGGGCGCAGGACCGCGCCGGCTTTCTTCTTCGCTGGCACCTCACGTGGGACTGAAAGGTCGATTTCGCCGTCAGCCCAAGCTTGGGCGAGTTTGGCGATATTATCTGTCGCTTCGGGGAGGATGTTCAGAGTCCGGCGAGTCTTCGCCAATCCGTCGAGGAAGTCATTAAGATAGCGCTCAGGCCCCAGCTCTCGGCGCACGGCTTTTTCGACAATCGGGCGCGAGGCTTCCCACATGTCGAATTCCGGATCGAGACGGCGAGCAACGCCCTCCGCTTGCATCATCGTTTTCTGCAAGAGAATTAATTGAGGCTGTAGTTCCATATCGAATAGATCGGTGATCTCCAGCAGCTGCAATAGCACTTTGGACATGGAGACATCTTCGGCGCGTTTGCCAAAGATAGGTTCGCCAACGGCGCGTAAGGCACTGGCGAATTCCTCGACGCTGTGATGCGGCGGGACATAACCAATATCAAAATGGACCTGCGCGATCTTATAATAATCGCGTTGAAGAAAGCCGAAGAGTGTGTCGATCTCAAACCGGATTTCCGCTTCACCCAGACGTCCCAAAATACCGAAATCGAGCAGAACAAGTTGCCCATCCGCATCCATGATGAGGTTACCCTCATGCATGTCCGCGTGGAAGACACCGTATTCAAACGTTGAGGCGAGGAAGGATTGAATGACCTTGCGCGCAAGGCTCTGACGCTCCGCGAGGGGCAGCGCTAGTATGTCGTCCGAAGATAATGCGGTTCCGTCGATCCACTCACTGACAAGGATATCCCGGCCGACGAGATCCCAATAGAGCTTTGGCACGCGGAACAATCCTGTGTCCTCCGCGATTTCGGCCAGCTCGCTGGCGGCGGCGCTCTCTAGGCGCAAGTCCAGTTCCAGCATCACGGCCCGGCGGGCTTCGGCGACGAAATCCTTGGGGCGCAGGCGGCGTAAGTTCGGGACCAAATTATGCGCCAGCTTTGCGACCAACGCGATGGTGTCCATATCCCGTGTCATGCGCGTGACGATGTTCGGGCGCAAAACTTTGACGGCGACGATCTCGCCAGTGTGCAACACGCCTTTGTGGACCTGTGCGACGGACGCCGCGGCTACAGGTTCGGAGAGGCTGGCCAGATGTGTGGCCCACGGCGCGCCCCATTCGGCGGCAATCATCTTTTCGGCCGTAGCCATCGGGAAGGGCGGGACACGGTCCTTGAGGACCGATAGACCGCGCGCAAATTCTGCGTCAAACATATCGCCGCGTGTCGCCAGGACTTGTCCGAATTTGATATAGGCTGGTCCGAGGTCTTGCAGCGCGCGGGCAAAGCGTTCGCCCGCATTTCCTTTGCGGTTACCGAAAGAAAAAATCCGGCTGATCGCACCGACAAAGCGTACAGGCCACGGCACAAAAGGTGCGTATTCGGCAGGCACGAGCGCATCATGGCGGATCAAGACCCAGGCCGTGCGCAGCAATCGGAAAAATGTCGCCAAGCGTTTGAACATGAGGCCTTATATGGAGCGTAAGGCGGGCCGTATAGCGACAATTACGCTTGGCAGCTTTGCAACAGAGGGCCTTATCGCTTGCGGGCGGCGCGACGCGGTGGTGTAACGCGGCCATGACGTCAGCAAAGACATTCCAAGGCTCCACAGCCATCTATGCTCTGGGCGACGCCTTTTATGATCCGGTCGAGCCAGCTGAATTTAATCTCGTCGCCACGCGGTATTTTGATGACAATCTCGCGAAAACGCTGGGTCTTAATTTGACGCATGACGAGATTATTGCGCATTTCCTACGATTTGAACCGCTGCCAGACAGCCTGCCAGAGCCGTTGGCCCTGCGCTATCATGGGCACCAATTTCGGCATTATAATCCCGATCTTGGCGATGGTCGGGGCTTTCTGTTTGCGCAATGCGAGCAGGACGGGCGTCTGCTCGACTTTGGCACGAAAGGATCTGGCAAGACGCCGTGGTCCCGCCAAGGGGATGGCCGGCTGACATTGCTGGGCGGTGTGCGCGAAGTTCTCGCCGCGAATTATCTCGCGGCCATGGGGGTAAACACGTCGCGCGCACTTGCGCTGATCGAAACAGATGAAGCCCTGACGCGTCACGACGAACCTTCGCCGACGCGCGCCGCCGTGCTGACCCGCCTCTCGCATAGCCATATCCGCTTTGGCACATTTCAACGGCAGGCGTTTTTTGGCGCGCGGGAAAATCTGGAACAACTGGTGGAGTATTGCATCCGGCATTTTTATCCGGACGCGGATTCAGCCGCAGAGATGTTCGCCGCCGTCGTGAAAGCCAGCGCAGATACGGTTGCCTCTTGGATGGCGGCGGGGTTCGTTCACGGTGTGATGAACACAGATAATATGAATATCACGGGCGAGAGTTTCGACTATGGTCCCTATCGGTTTCTGCCCACGCTCGACCCCGGTTTTACGGCCGCCTACTTCGATCATAACGGGCTATATGCTTTTGCGCGCCAACCCGATGCGATGGGCTGGAACTTGGCCCAGCTGGCGCAGAGCCTGTCGCTGATCTGCGAGGATGCGCCGCTCATTGCTGCGCTAGAGACATATCCGGATCATTATCAGGCTGCGTTAAACCAGCATGTTTTCAGACGTTTAGGGCTGAGCTCCGGCGATGCAGAGCGAGATACGGAATTCGTCCATACGACCTTCACCTACCTGCGAGAAACCCGCGTGGCATGGCCACAATTTTGGCACGACTGGAAAGGCGGCGCGAGCCGCGCGGAAGATAATCGTCGGGATCCCTATGCGGGGCCAGCGTTTGATGTCTGGTTTGACGCGCTGAAGACCATCGACGTCGAAAACGCTTCTGAGCCCCGCGCGCCGCTGAGCTCGCTCCTCTATGAAGAGATCGGTGAAATTTGGCAGCCCATCGCCGAAGACGACGATTGGACGGCGTTTGAACAAAAGAATGTGAGTTTTCAAAAGCCGCAATGAGCCTTAGGGTCGTATGAAAAGAAAACGGAGAGTATTATGATGAAATCTGCCCCGACTACCCTGCTGGCCACGACAGCGCTCTTGCTATCCGCTTGCAGTCCTGCTGCAAATACGGCTGAAGCCGCGCCTGCTATGGCCGAGAAAGCCGTGGGCGCTGATCTCTCGGCTCTGCCGTCTGGGACCTATAAATCCGAACAAGGCCACGCCTATGTCGCGTTTCAATATTGGCATCAGGATTACTCACGTCCGATCATCCGTTGGGGCACGACGGATGCCACGGTCGTTTTTGACAATGAAAACCCTGAGAACTCGACCCTAACCGTCCGCCTGCCAACCGCCGATATCGACACGGGTGTGCCGGCTTGGGATGATCACATCAAAAAAGAAGGCTTCTTTGATGTCGAGAACTACCCCGAAGTCACCTTCGTTTCGACGAATGTCGAACAGCTCGCGAGCGGCCACGGGACTGTCACCGGAAATCTGACGATCAAGGATGTCACGCGGCCTTTCACTCTGACGGGTACGATCAACAAGGTCGGGCAGCATTTCCGGAACGGGAAAGACATGTTCGGGGTCTCGGCGACAGGGTCGCTGAAACGCTCTGATTTCAACGTCGATAAATATTCGCCTTCCGCGGATGACATCGAAATTGTGATCGAAGTCGAATTCCAAAAGGAAGACTAGAGTCCGATGGGGCGCCCGATACCAGCCAATGACCGCTCGGCCTATACGCGCGTGGCTATCGCCCTGCATTGGGCGATTGCCCTGACGATTATTGCGTTGATGGTTTTCGGCGTCTTGATGACAAAAGAATGGATGCCCAATCGTTTCGCCATTTATCAATGGCATAAGAGTTTCGGCATCACGGTCTTGGTCTTGTCACTCCTCCGGCTGGCGTGGCGTTTGGGCCATCCGCCGCCGCCTTTGCCATCCGGCATGAAAGGCTGGGAGGTTTTCGCCGCCAAGCTGACCCATGTCGGTTTTTACGCCCTGATGATCGGTATGCCATTATTGGGTTGGGCGATGACAAGCGCGTCTCGCCTACCGATTGAGAATGAGCTTTTCTATCTAATCCCACTGCCGGATCTGCCCGGCGTGCCTGTGGGCGACGCGGTTGAGGCACGGTTTAAACGCGCGCATGAGATCGGGGGCTATCTCATCTTTGGCCTACTTTTGCTGCATGTGGGTGGCGCGCTGAAGCATCATTTCGTTGAGAAGGACAATGTCCTCGCACGGATGATCCCGTCCCTCAGGCGAAGATAAGCCAAGCCAAGGGTCCCGTAGCTCAGTCGGATAGAGCATCAGATTCCTAATCTGGAGGCCGGTGGTTCGAATCCACCCGGGATCGCCGTTTAGCCGACGTCCATTTGGTCCAGACGCCATTCCAACACGTCCAAACGGTCCATCCCAAAGAAGGGCTCGCCCGCGACAACGCAGGTCGGGACACCCCAATGTCCGGCTTTGCGCAGGGCTTGATCATTTTCGTGAAGGCGCGCGTCGAGCTCGGCTTCACGTCCAGAGATGGCGGCGTCCAAGGCGGGCAGGTCTATCCCGATCTCTGCCATGGCTTGCGCCAGATGATCGCCTTCTGTCCAAGCTTCACCACCCCAAATCAGACGACTGGCCGTTGTTATAAAAGGCAGTCCAACGCCAGCTTCTGCGGCGAGAATACCAAGGCGGGACAAGCGAAAAATATAAGGCTGATCTTTCGCAATTCTAGCCGTGGCTATGTCCTGCACAATGGGATCGGGGTTGGGCATCGCCATGGGCTGGCCCGTCATCTGGGCCAAGCGCACGATGTCGCGCATGACATATCCCATCCAAGGCAGCCCGCGACTGTCAAAGAATTTCGGATCACGGATCGCCAAAGGGTGAACGACGCGAAGATTGAAACTCACATCACGACGCGCGGCGATGTCGTTGATTTGCGCCAAGGCCAAATAGGAATAGGGCGAGCGGAAGGACCAGTAGAGATCAATGGGCGTTGTCATATGGGCCTCTTGGCGTGATTCGACGGCTCTCTTCTTTTCTGTCATGTTCGAGACATGGGCAATGGGCATCCGCAAAAGAGTGACAGTTTTGGTCGGGTTTCGCGCCGGACGACACTGGCGCTCGGCTTGTCTACGCCGTTTCTTCTGGCGAACACCAAACTTCCAGACGTGCCGAAACTCGTGCGAGGCGAGCGCGGATCCGCGCGGCGGATTATCGACGGTGATAGCTTTGTTCTTGCGTTGAAAGATGGCTCTGAACTCGGCGTTCGTCTCTCTGCTATCCAAGCCCCGCGCACCCAAAGACGCGCCGACAGCTATCGCGGGCAGGCTTGGCCCTTTGCAGCAGAAGCCCAAGCCGGTTTGACTGGCTTGATCAAAGGCCGCCCCCTGCAGCTATCTTATGGCAAAACGCGTCGCGATCGTTTCGCGCGCGCGGTGGCGCAAGTGCATACGCTTTCGCCGGATGGAAAGCCGGATTTATGGGTACAGCAAGAGTTGGTCCGGCTGGGTCTGGCCCGCGTCTATAGCTGGCGAGGGGAGACGGCCGACATGGCCGCGCTCTATGCTGCCGAAGGCGAGGCCCGCGACCGCTCGCGCGGCATTTGGTCAGATGATTTCTACGCTATTCGCACACCGGATCCTGACCCGCTGGCGCAATATGTCGATAGCCTGCAAATTGTAGAAGGCATCGTGACATCCGTCGCGGATGTGCGGGGGCGCGTCTATCTGAATTTCGGGGCGGATTATAAGACTGACTTCACCGTTGCGATTGCAAAGAAAAATGTGAAGCGTTTTGCCGAATTAGATCTTCTCAACCTGACGGGTGCGAGAGTGCGCGCGCGCGGGTGGGTCGAAATGATCAACGGCCCGATGATCTGGATGGATCATCCGGGCCGCCTCGAAATTCTCAGCTAGACGGGTTTAGCGCTCAGCCCGGCAAGCCATGTCGGGCAGGTCAATGCGCATATCCTCTGGTCCGGACAACCAGCACGACGTCTTATCCATCATGAGGACAAGGCGCGTGGGTGTGCCGGGCACGCGGTCGGTAACACCTTCCACGGCAACCGGGCGGACAATTAACTCTGACCCATAGGCCAGTCGTGCTGGCTCAAAGGAGAGATCATTGCGGCCCATCGATTTGCGAACCGCCGCAGAGATCATGTCAGCTTTCGCTCCATCCGGTTCGACGACCAAACGCGCGGGCGTCGGTTCGCTGGTGGTAGCGCAACCTGTTATGCCGCCCAGTGTCGCGAGAGCTGCGACGGCGAATAATCGCATCATCGGGCTAGCCCGTCGATCCGGCTCGTCGCGAGGAACTCTTGCAGTGCAATACGCGGGTCGTTGCGAAGGTCGGCAGGATTATCCGGCCAAAGATCGACATTTGTCTGGGCATCAGCTTTCGCGACAGTCGTCGTCGGGCAGGTACCATCCTCACGATATTGCAGCGCCGCAGCAAACAATGGCTCATCCGCATCACCTAAAACGCCTGTAAAGTCATCCGAAACGGGACACCCGGGTGTCGTTACGCCAAAGCCATTGCCGGCGCCTTCTGGCTGGAAGCCATCTGCATAGTCGCCAAAGCCTTTGTCATTCGCGCCGCGGAACTGAATCGTGAAAAACGTCTCGCCACAGTTATCGGTTGGGTAGAACCCGTAAGGCTTGCCGCAGGTCGTGCTGCCGATCAGGACGACATTTACGTCCACACCGCGAAGGCCGTTGATGACGGCTTCCGACGCAGAACATGTGCCAGAGGTCGTCAGGATATAGACCGTATCCAGATCAAGTTCGGGGAGTTGGACAGACGTGTTGACCGTGAAGTTCAAACCTGTCGAATAAAAAGGTGTGGGCGTCAAAGCGCGCCCTGTCACAGGGTTGATCGTTGGGTTTTTGTCAGAGAATGTCAGGCGGTCAAAGGTCTTACCGCTCGTGCGATCATCACCTGCGATCATATAGCCTGTCTGTGCGGCAACGGCGAGTAGGCCCCCACCATTGTAGCGCAGATCTAGGACAAGATCATCAACCCCAGCATCATCCATTTCGACCATCGCATCCACGATGGCTTCTTCAGAATTGAAGGGTGAGAAGGTCGTGAAATGGATGTAGCCAACTTTGCCCGTCGGCGTGTCGACAACATTGGTATCGGTCACAGGATCACGCACAACATCGGCAGAGTTGATTGTGACTGTCCGTTCGACTTGGTCGGTTCCGCGCACGGTGAAGACATGCGTTTCACCTGCTGTGCGTGGGAAAAGCCCATCATTGAGTGTTTGCACTTCGTTGCCATCGATCGCATCGGCACCGTCGATCGTTAGGATCACGTCCCCACGACGGAAGCCGTCTGCCGCGCCAGCGGGCGTGTCGGCCTGCGTATAGGCGACACGAATATCACGCGGCGGTGCAGAGGCGAGCAGACGGAACACAGCACCGTAGCCAGAGACGGCTTCGCCATTCCGGCTGGCTTCATAATCTGCGGTATCTTGCGAGAAGTGAAAGCTGTCTTTTGGGGCACCAGATGCCGTTGTGGCTTCTGTTTTTTGGGTTTCGAAATAGGCCAAGACGTCCGAAATCGATCCCGGGTCGCGATCTGTCACCTCATCATACCAAAGGTAGGTTTCATTCGTCCAAGAGCGTAGCCAAAATTTCTCTTCCAGACTCGAGCCGGATTGATCCGCCGTGCCGGCCCGTGGGCTTTCACATTTGTCTTTAAAGTCAGAGGCAGGGTCAAAGACACCAGCCCGAAAAACCGGACCAGTAACAACAGGCGGCGGAGGGGGAGGTGCCACCACGACGGGCGTGGGCGAGGAACTGCTCCCACCGCAAGCTGCGAGAAGGCCTGTTGCGAGACCTGATAGAAGACAGGTTTTCAACGTGAGTTTCATGCTACACCTCTAAAATTGTACATCCAGCCTATAACTTTGTTACGTCAAAGCCCTTATTCGTCAAGAGAATGCCACAGCGAAATTATCACCAAATGTGACGATTTAACCGCGGCTCATCTCTGCGGTCAGTGCTTATGCGGCGGCTTCGTCGCCCTCGGCATCGTTTTTCGCTTCCGCTTCTTTGGCGGCTTTCGCAGCTTGGCGGGTGCGGGCCTTCGTCAGCGTGTCTAACACATCATCAAAGGCTGCATCGCGAGAGGTTTTGCGAATGGCGGCGACTTCTCGGACCATGCGGTCAATCGCGCGCTCATAAAGCTGGCGCTCAGAGTAAGATTGCTCGGGTTGTGCGTCTGTGCGGTGCAAGTCACGCACGACTTCAGAGACAAGAATCAGGTCACCAGAGTTGATTTTGGCTTCATATTCCTGCGCCCGACGCGACCACATGGTACGTTTGATGCGCGCACGGCCTTTTAGGGTCGTAAAGCTATCTTTCAGGACCAGCTCGTCAGAGAGCGCCCGCATGCCGGACGTTCCCGCTTTGGCCGTTGGCACGCGCAGGGTCATTTTGTCTTGTTCGAAATGGACGGTGTAAACTTCGATATCAAATCCGGCGATCTGTTCTTGATCAATGGATGTCACAATGCCGACGCCATGCGCCGGATAGACGACATTCTGTCCAACTTTAAAAATGCGCTTGTTCGATTTCTTCGCAGGTGTTTTTTTCTTCGTCGGTTTCTTGGCAGACATGATGCGTGTCCCTTTACTCTATGAGGCCCAAATCAAAAGCGCGGTCCCGTGGTGAAGCAGGGCCGCGCTTTTGCTAAATTTAACAGATGCATATCACATTTTTTGGCAAAATGCGAATCTGAGGAAGAGAAACTTACGAAAGGGTCGTCTTTGCGCGCCTAAACGTCGCCCGCGCCAGCTTTTTCGCTGAAATATTTCTCAAACTTTCCGGTTTCAGATTCGTATGTCTCGCGATCGGCGGGTGGCTCTTTTTTCACCGTGATAACGGGCCAGAGCTCGGCATATTTCGAGTTGATCGCCAGCCATTTCCCGTCCGGATCGTCTTCCGTGTCGGGTACGATGGCATCGACCGGACATTCCGGCTCACACACGCCGCAGTCGATGCACTCATCCGGATGGATGACGAGCATGTTCTCGCCCTCATAGAAGCAGTCAACGGGACAGACTTCGACGCAGTCCATGAACTTGCATTTGATGCATTCGTCCTTGACGATATAGGTCATTTGGGTGGGTTCCTTTGGGTCTTCATGCGCGATGTGACGGAGACGCGCGAAACTGTCAACTAGGACGAACTGTCCAATGTCTCATAGAGGGCTTGCGCTTCTGGGGCTGGACCGCGGCGTGTACCCGCTCCGACCATGCGAACCGAGAGTAATTCCGTACCACGCATGAAGGTCACGCCGTCCCCGGGCCGGATCAACGTATGCGGCTTTCGGGTGCGTTCCGTGCGGCCGTTGCGTGTCAGGCGGACCTTGCCCCCCGCGATCAAACGCGCTGCACCTGCACGGCTTTTCTGCAAACGAGTCCTGAACAACCACACATCGAGGCGGCAGGCGTCCTCCGCGATATCTTGTGTCGTTTTGTCGTCAGGGTTCGAGCGTAAGCGGGGCAGGCTGATTAGTCCTTTTTCGTCGACTGAAGCGCAGCGAGCGCGGCAAAAGGAGAGTTCTCGATTTGCTTTTTGCTTGGCGGGCGATCGGATTTCCCGCCGCCTTTTCTCGCGTTGGGCTTAAAGTCTGATTTTCCCTTAGAGCGATAATTTGCGCGTTGATTGCCATCGCGCCCTTGTCCGCCTTTGGGTTTAAAGCCTTTTTGGCCGCGTTTTGGGAAATACCAGTATTCGAGATTTTCGTGCACGATTGTTTCGCCGCCCTCGACTTGCTCGCGCGGGTGATAGACGCTCAGACGTGGCTTAGGCTTCGGGGTAGGTTTGGCGGGTGCCGCGTCGGCTGTTGGGGCCTCGACAGGGGGCGTTGAGGGCGCCTCTGGGGCTGTTTCAGCTGCAGGCGCTTCAACGGTTTGCGTCAGGCTTTCCGTCTCAACGCTGGAATTATAGCCCAGCTCGGTCAACACGGCGCGAACGTCTTCATAGGATGATCCCAAGAGAGCCAGCATTTCCGGTGCGATTTGGAATTTGAAACTGCCTTTTACGTCCGGCTTCTTCGTCGTCTTAAACGCGTCCTGCGCATCACGAATGAGGAAGGACAGCCGGTTGAGGATGTCAAAACGGATGATCCGCGTACCAACCGCACGATACCCCGCCAGCTTTAGTGCCTGATCGGAATAATGCGTTGAGGCCAGCTCACCCTCATTCGGGATAGACGTCACGCCTGCAAAAGGAATCCAAGGCTTGCGGTCTCCACCTGCGCCAAACGCAACGAGGAGTGAGAGCAAGCGGGCGGGCTTTGGCTTGGTCAGGTCGTTCAAATAGACGTTATAGTGCCCAAAGGTGACACCCACGGCACGCAGCTGGCGCCGCGCATCCTGATCCAGATCGCGCACAGTTTGCATGTGATCGCGCCGTTCAATCGCACCGTTATTTTCCAACAGGATAAAGGCAAAGCCCTTGGCGGCGGGCAGGGTATCTTCCGCTGCGCCGAGGTCTTTTAGCGCTTTCAGCGCGGCCAGATGCGTCGTGACTTCTGCACGCAGGAATTCCCGCATACGCTCTGTTGCCATTTGTTGCAGGGCAGGCTTGCCCAAATCACCGCCGATCAGTTCTGCATCCGGCGTGAAGATCGACCCGGATTTTGCGATCCGTCCGACGGCTTTACCGCCCCAGAGGATATCGCCCGTATCAGAAAGCGTGAAAATCGCGTGCGTGCCGGAACAGATAGACGTCAGGCGTCGGTCAACTTCTGGCGCGACGGCTTTGCTAGCGGTGGCATTGATGGCTTGGGCCTCAAGGCCGGACTGACTGGCATCAGCGGTGAATTTTAAACCTTCCAGCTGTCCGATCAGATCGTCTTCGACATATACGTCGCCATTATCTTTGATAGTTGCACTCATATCGATGTCGGCTCCAATGCCTTTGAGCAGCTTGCGGGTACGGCGATCAACAAAGCGCGCCGTGAGAGTTTCATGTAGCGCGTCCGATAGGCGGTCTTCAACCTCTCGTGCGGCGTTTATCCAATCTGATCCTTTTGGCATCCAGCTGACTTTAGAGGCGCAATAGGTCCAGGTTCGGATATTGGCGAGACGGCCCGAGAGCTGTTCCACCCCGCCCAGTACTTCGTCGCAGCGCGCGATTTTCTTGGCCATGAAATCATCAGACAGCTTGCCGCCCCCCGCCATCAGCGTGCGCCAGATATCTTGCAGCAGCTTTACATGGGTATCGATTGTCAGGTTTCGGAAATCTGGCACTTGGCAGACATCCCACAGCAATTTGACCTGATTGCGGGATTTTAGGGCGTCATGGACCTGCGAGATGGACTTCATCCGCTCTAACGCGGCTTCGTCATCCGCGCCTTTAATCCGGCGCAGGCGTTTTGTGGGGCGTGGGGCATGCAGCGTTTCCATCAGCGTTTCGATCGTGCTGAAATCCAGCTCGGCATTTCGCCATTCAACATAGTGCAACGGTTCGAAGTCATGGGCTTCGATGCGTTGGATCAAGTCTTCTGGCATGTCTGGGCATTCTGCCGTTGTCCCAAAGGTCCCGTCATTGCGGAACCGTCCCGCGCGCCCCGCGATTTGCGCCGCTTCCATTGGGTTGAGATAGCGCCGGCGCCGTCCATCATATTTTGATAGCCCAGCAAAGGCGACATGATCTGTGTCGAGGTTCAGCCCCATGCCCACGGCGTCTGTCGCGACAAGGAAATCCACCTCGCCGCTTTGGAACAGCTCCGCTTGGGCGTTTCGCGTGCGTGGGGACAGCCCGCCCATCACCACCGCTGCCCCGCCCCGCAAACGACGAATGGCTTCGGCCAGCGCATAGACCTGCGCGGCAGAGAAGGCGACGATGACCGAGCGTTTGGGTAGTCGGGTCAGCTTTGTCGGACCAGAATAATGCAGTTCGGAAAACCGCTCTCGATGGTCAAAGCGGATGCCCGGCACGAGTGTCGCCAACACGTCCCGCGCTGTCTCTGCGCCCAGAAAGAGAGTCTCCTCCATCCCGCGCGCATGCAGGACGCGGTCCGTGAAAATATGCCCGCGTTCGTGGTGGCCCATCAGTTGGACTTCATCGACCGCCAGAAACGCAAAGCGCTTTTCCACCGGCATGGCCTCGACTGTGCAAACGTAATAGCGAGCGTGTGGCGGGATAATTTTCTCTTCGCCGGTGATCAGCGCGACGGATTTATCGCCGACTTTTAAGACGATCCGGTCATAGATTTCCCGCGCCAACAGCCGAAGCGGCAAGCCAATAACGCCCGACGCATGGCCCAGCATACGCTCGACGGCATAATGCGTCTTGCCCGTATTGGTCGGGCCAAGAACGGCTTTGACGATGGGGTCGTCGTAACGAAGCATGATGTGAATACGGTTTGGAAACGGACAATGACTGTCTGTCGTGATTCGGACAGCAGGCGTAGGAGAGATGTTGTGAATGATGAAGCCCTTGCGCAGGGCTTGTCAGCTCAGCCTAGCGCGTTGTGGGCAGGATCATCTCAATATCATCTGCTTTGATCACCGCGGTAATCGAAGAGATTTTATAGGTAAAGCGAACGGGCAGGTGCAGATTGGCCTCTGGGTAATGGCGGAAATAGACATTGATCGGCGTCCCGGCTTCTTCCGCATCGGGCAAGTCCTCCGCATCAAACCCGCTGACCGGCTCGTAATAGGCGTGGCAGTGGATCGTTTCGGCTTTTTGGCCATCGAATTTCACGCGTCGCGTTCCGACCCGTTCCATGCGCAGGTTGTAGTGCTGTTTGGAATCAAAAATCGGCACGCGGCCTGAACATAATTCACCGTCCAGCTGCGTCCCTGTCAGTGCCATCGTCAGAATGGCAGAAATCGTGTCATGCGCGCGGTAGCGTTCCTCTGGACTGGCGGGTGGCATGCCCTGACTTCCCAGCGGTGGGACGATGGCGACATCGACGTTTTGCGCGATATTGTCATAGACCATTTCCACGCGACGATTTTTCTTGTCCGTATTCTGCTGGACGTGAAACTCTGGCTTGAGGCCCGCGCGGGTCCAAGAGCCGCTCGCGACGGCCCAGATGTTCATTTTCTTTAGCAGGGCTGCCAGCCCAGACGTTCGCACATCTGTGTAGGCGGCATAATCACGATCATCGAACCAAGCGATATAGTCCGAACGCATGATCCGCAGGCCAAAGACATAGCCTTTCAGCTTCATGCGGATTTGCGTCGCTTCAGGCGAGGGCGCAGGGGGGCGATAATCGGCTTCGCCAAAATTCTGCGCATTGATAACGCTATAGCTCTGCCCCTTTTTGAGCAGGTTCGGCGCGTCTTGGGCCGTCGCGCCGCCGCCAATCGCCAGGATGCAGGCAAAGCTGAGGCAAATGTTTGAAACGCGTTTCATGTGGCCCTTCTGGCATTTCGAATCTGGCCGTTAGCTGAATAATGTAGCCACATGGCATTACAATTCCGTGAGATCGTCCTGCCTCTTGCTGTGGGTGGTGCGCAAAAAGCGGTTGACGACTCTCTTACACGGGCCTAGGTGGCGCGTTCAGTTTTCATTGCCTGTCTTTGTACAGGTATATCCGCTTGTCCCATAGGTGTAATTATGGCCCGTCGCTGCGACCTTCTCGATACCGGCCCCATGTCCGGCAACAATGTTTCCCACGCGATGAATAAGACTCGTCGTCGTTTTGAGGTGAACCTCTGCACAGTCACGCTGGCGTCTGACGCGCTCGGCCAGAAATTCAAGATGCGCATTGCGGCTAAGACCCTGCGCACGGTTGATTTCAAAGGCGGCTTGGACGCGTTCTTGATGAACACGAAAAATCACAAGCTGACCGACAAAGCCAAGAAGATCAAAAAGCAGCTCGTCAAGCTGGAGCAGTCCAAAGCCGCATAAGGCGACCGACAGCTGTAAATGAAAAAACCCGCCCCTTTCAGGGCGGGTTTTTTCATGCGAAACACTCGAGCACTTTACCGAAATTGGAACGGACCTATGAGAGCGATTGTCACGACCACCTTTGCCGCAATATTGCTGTCAGCTTGCGCCTCGAGCAATAGCTTGAAAATGACTGACGCCGGATCGGCGGTCACTGACTTTAGTCGCTATGACACGATTTATGTACAGGCGTTCGAGGACGAGACGCCCGGCAATAAACTCCCCAACGGGTTTGCCAGTCGCTTCAACGGCTATGTGACGGTCGCCTTGCGAAATACAGATACATTCACGACCGTTGTCAGAGACGTACCGAAAACACCTGCCCCCAACAGTCTCATCCTGACCGGGGATGTCACGGGCTATGAAAAGGGTGATGCCGCCTTGCGCACCTTCGTTGGCTATGGCGCTGGCAATACCTATCTCGAGGCACTTCTCACCTTGCGCGACGCGGCCTCGGGTGAAACCTTGGGCAAGATCGTCGTGGACAAAGACAGCGGCTTTTCGGGTGGCATTCTCGCAGCTGACAAAAGCCCCGAGAGATATGTGCGCAGTGCGGCCAAGAAAATCGCCAAAGAGGTCGCAAAAGTCAAAGACTAGGCCTTTGGCCTCACCTCTGCCGCATTCGGGTTTCAAACATCTCTTTGGGGGTGGAAATGAAACGCCGATATAAATTACTCAGCCTGCTCGGGGGTATCTCGACAGCGATTTACCTTGGAAATGCATCCTGGCTGGCCGGTGTGCCGGACGGTGAGATGACGCTGCTCGCGCATCGGGGTGTGCTTCAGACCTATCATCGAGCAGGGCTCGACAATGAAACCTGTACCGCCGCGCGCATAGATAGTCCGACGCACAGTTTTATCGAAAACACGATCCCGTCGATCCGGGCGGCGCTAGATCACGGTGCGGAGATCATTGAACTCGATGTGAAATTGACAACGGACGGCGAAATTGTTGTCTTTCACGACGCGACTTTGGATTGTCGTACAGATGGGACAGGCCCGACGCATAAGCAGGATTTAGCCTCTCTCAAATCGCTTGATATTGGGCATGGCTACACAGCCGATAACGGTGAGACCTATCCGTTTCGGGGGCAGTTTTTCGGGGCTATGCCGACTTTGAGAGAGGTTTTGAATGCCTTCCCAGATACCTATTTCATGGTGAATTTGAAACATGGCAAGGCGAGCGAGGGCCAGACTTATCTGGAATATATCCAGACAATAGGATCAGAAAACCTCGGACTAACGGCCTCTGAAAAGCCGGCAAGGGTGGTGCAGCGCGCACATCCCGACATGATTATCCAGTCCCGCCAAAACACCAAAGCCTGTTTGAAGGGATACGTCCTGACGGGGTGGTTCGGGAATGTCCCAGATGCTTGCCACAATAACTTCGTCGCTGTTCCGTCCAATTTTCGACACGTCATTTGGGGCTGGCCGCATCGGTTTGAAAAACGCCTAAATGCTGTGGGCAGCCGCTCTATGTTGATGGGGCCTTATGCAGGTCATGGCAGCGTCGGTCTGGACGAGATTGACCAGCTCAAACTCATACCCGAAAACTACACGGGTATTATCTTCACGAATAAGATTGAAGTCGTCGGACCCGCTCTAAGAGACTGAGCTGCTTACTTCCCGATCAGTTTCAGAAAGCGATCCTGCAGGGCGGCGTTCGTTTTGAACTCGCCCGTGAACTGTGTCGTGATGGTGGAAACGTCTGGGTGATGCACGCCGCGCGTCGACATGCATTGGTGGACCGCATCGACCATAATGGCTGTACCGCGCGGCTTAAGCGCCGCTTCAATCGCGTCAGAAATTTGCGCAGTCATCGTTTCTTGTGTCTGCAAACGCTTGGCAAAGACCTCGACGACTTTGACGAGCTTGGAAATGCCGACCACTTTTTCGGTGGGCAAATAGGCGACATACGCCTTGCCGAGGAAGGGCGCCATGTGATGCTCGCAATGGCTCTCAACGTCGATTTCCCGCAAGACGACCATATCGTCATAGCCTGAAACATCCTCAAACACGCGCGACAGCTCGGCTTCCGCGTCCATGTCATACCCTCGGAACCATTCGCCGTAAGCATTCACGACGCGCTTGGGCGTATCGAGTAGGCCTTCACGGTTTGGATCGTCGCCGGCCCAAGCGATCAGTGTGCGCACAGCCTCCATCGCGGCTTCACGCGACGGGCGCGTGACAGAGGGAACAGATTTCAGGGTCGGTTTGCTCATGCCGCGCGATATAGGTGCCCCAGCCTCGAAAGGCTAGGGGCGATAGGTGTGGTTGATGGGCGCGCTATTCCGCATCCATCATACAGGTGCCATCCGGTTGGGCCGTTGTGCCTTCTGGGCAGGCGATCGTGACTTGTGTCACCTCGCCTTGGGCGGCTGGTATATCTGTCGGGGCTGGCGCGGCAGGCTCAGCCGTCATTTCGGGCGACATCCAGGGAGTCTTTGCTTTCTCTATCATTTCACCCTCTGGCATGGGCGTCGGCTGTGTCACGATCTCATCCCCTGTGATAATGACACCCACGGCTGGATCGACGGTCATTTCGCCATTCGTCACGCGCATGTCCGTGTCGTCCGTCTTGATCATCAGCGGGTCGCCTTTGACGCTCATTTTGTCTTTGGCCATATCTGTCGCCGTGTCCGTCGCAGTATCCATCACAGTCTCAACGGCTTTGTCTTTGACGACGTCTTTCGGGGCGTCTTGCGCAAAGGCGGGTGTGGATAGGAAGGTGAGGGCGGCAACGGTGGCCGTCAGGGTAAAGCGTGTCATAAATCTCTCCATAGGCCCCCGCCCGAATTGAGACGTCGACAAGAATTTGGGCGAGATTATGGCGTTTCGCAGCCGGGGTCTTCGGAGAGCAGGTCAAAGCGCACCATCTCGGCCGGGGTCATCCAATAGATATCATCCGGTCCGGCGGCCGCTTTGGTGAAGCGGTAAAAGCCGGGATCGACGCCCATATCGTCTAGAAAATCTCGCTGCATCAGCGCTTGTGGATCATAAAAGGTCTGATCCCCGCGCCCACCCACGGCATTGCCCCAGCTATGCACGCCAACCATCGCGCCACAATCAATCGTGCGCGTGACCCCCGCGGCCAGCCAGTCGACGGCGCCGCTAGCGATACGGCCATCGGCGGGCACGTGCGTGGCGAGGCCAGCATTGCGAATATCACGCGCGATGCGGGTGTTCGTGGTCATGTCCTCTGTTCCCGGCATCGCTTGCAGGATTAGCGTCGTGACCTGCGGATTTTCGCGCACCAGATCGCGTACGACAAAGCCGGAATAGCTATCCGTTGTGCCGAACACATAGGCTCGCTCGCCCTCGACCTTGAACACAATCGTCGGTTCTCGCGGTTCCAGCGCACCACGGATCGCAACTGCACCGCCGATCAACATGACTCCGATAATGACAAAGTGAACCGCTTGCATAAGCCAAGTGTGACGCGAGAAAGGCTTTCAAACAAGACATTTGGACGGTATGGCGCGCCCATGACGACCGAACACCATCCGCTGACGCTCTATAACTCCCTGACTCGCACGAAGGAGCAGTTCGTGCCGCAGGACGCCTCCCGCGTGACGATGTATAATTGCGGGCCGACGGTTTATTCTTATGCCCATATCGGAAACGCCCGCGCGGCGGTTGTCGCGGATGTGCTGTTCCGCGTGTTGCGCCAAATCTACGGCGAAGACGCGGTCAAATATGCGCGCAATATCACAGACGTAGACGACAAGATCATCGCGGCAGCGACGGAAGCTGGCGTGCCCATGTCCGAGATCACAGAGAAATTTGCCCGCATTTACAATGAGGACTTGGCCGCGCTGAATTGCCTAGAGCCGACCTATCAGCCCAAGGCGACAGAGCATATCGGCGATATGATCGCGATGATCTCTAAACTGTTGGACGACGGTGTCGCCTATGCCTCTGACGGGCATGTGTTTTTCGACGTCGCGAAATATCCCGATTATGGACAGCTCTCTGGCAACACGCTGGACGCGCTTCGGGGCGGAGACCGCGTCGGCGAAGGTGAAGTCGCACGCAAGAAAAACGCAGCGGATTTTGTGTTGTGGAAGCCGGAATTAAATGGCGTCGGCTGGGACGCGCCTTTTGGACGCGGCAGACCTGGCTGGCACATCGAATGTTCCGCCATGGCGAAAGCCACGCTGAAAACCGATGTGATCGATATTCACTGCGGCGGCGTCGACCTGAAATTTCCACATCACGAAAACGAACGCGCGCAAAGCTGCTGCGCGAATGATGCGTCGGAATTCGCGAAATTCTGGGTCCACAATGAATTCCTGAACATGGGCAAGGACAAGATGTCCAAGAGCCTCGGCAATGTCACGCTCGTCCGTGACTTGCTGAAGGATTGGGACGGGGAAGTTATTCGCCTCGCGCTGTTGAAAGCGCATTACCGGAGCGAGCTGAGCTGGAGCGAGGATTTGCTG
>CAYPWW010000013.1:0-50441 GCA_964414555.1 uncultured Algimonas sp. | reverse complement strand
CCTGCTGAGGAAGCCCCTGCGGAAGAAAAATCCGAAGAATAGCTTTGCTTACATTGTGTTTGAAAAAGCCGCTCCATCCGGGGCGGCTTTTTTATTGGAACAAATCGCAGATTCAGTTCGTTGTAATTACAACTAGACTTTAAGAAAGGAAGTTTATGTCAGAACATTATGTTCGAAATCTCGATGAAACCCAACGCCAGACCTCAATTAATTTGCTAAAGCCCGCGCTCGCCGCCGCGATTGATCTACAGCTCGCCGTGAAACAGGCGCATTGGACCATTAAAGGGTCCAGCTTTATTGGCTTGCATGAGTTGTTGGATGAAGTTGCAGGTCGGTCTTACGAACACTCTGACACGATCGCAGAGCGGATTGTTATCCTAGGTGGGCAAACCCATGGTACGACACAAAAAGTGGCTGAGAACACGGCGCTGAAGGCCTATCCCTCTGATATCACAGACCAAACTGATCACGTCCGCGAACTTACAGACCGCTTGATGCATTTCGGTGGAATGTGTCGCGATGGCATCGCCAAATCGGGCGAGAATGAAGACGAAGACACAGCAGACCTCTTCACGGAGATCAGCCGTGAAATCGACAAAGACGCTTGGTTTATCGGCGCGCACAACGCCTAGAAAAGATAATATGAACTTTGAAAAGCCGCTCCACTTGGGGCGGCTTTTTGCGTTTAGGACGCGATTTCTAATTCTGGAATTTAGAGGCATCCGTAAATGGAAGTCATTCTAAAAGAGAGATCGACATGAGCACCGCCACTGCAAAACACACATTATTTAACACCACGCGCGACACGGTTCGCCGGACACGTCGCGCCTATATCGGCGCGCATGTTATGGCATTTGAATTTGCGTCGAAGCGCGCCAGCTTGCGCGTGTCGCAGGCAAAGGCGCTCGGCGTTGCTCTCGTTGCGAAAGGCGAAGCGGTTGAGCATGATGCTCGCGCCCTCGCTAGCGTTGCGACGGACACGCTGAAAGATAAAGTCGGTGGCATCCTGCCCACGTCCAAAGTCAAAACAATCGATGTCAAAGCGACCCGCGTTGCGAAAAAGCCAAAGCCTTCGGCCAAGGTCAAAATGACAACGATCAAAACACCGAAAGCTAAGGTGGCAAAACCAACGACGAGAGCGCCAGAAAATAAATATGCCGCCTATGAAGCGGCCGTTCTGAAATATGACGCTGAGGCGAATCCAGCGCATATCAAGAAAATCGTCGATCACCTCGGTGTCGCACTGAAATCGCGCGACGGTAAATTCGTCGCCTGTTCCGATCCGGCTGAGCGGGAGACGGTGGCGAAATCTTGGCTCCAGAAGAAACTCGGCGTCGAGGGGGATCTGGAAACGCTAGACGCAAAAGTTGGCGCGGTCTGTGCGACGATGAAGGATGACCGGATGAAATCCCGCGTGACCTTTTATTACCTGCTCGCCAAAATCGAAGGCCAGCTCGAGACGCTCTAACGCTCGCGATATCTATCTATAAAAACTGGCCTCGATCCTCGGATCGGGGCTTTTTATTATCCCGTTTGCGAGACGAATTCTGCCAAAGGCGCGGCCATCGCACTGCGCAAAGCGTCTAAATCAATCGGCACATCACTGTGGGCGGAAGGGTCATACGACTCTGGCGCGGCCGCCGCCGCATAGAGCCGCTCGACACGTGCACAAAGCGTCGCGGGGTCGGCGCCTAATAGCACAACGACATGATGTGCGCCCAGCGTTTCACCATTGCGCGCACGGCACCAGCGTTGCGCCGTCCCGACCAGTTTTCGCCCGTCCAGCAAGAGATTATAATCACCATCACAAAAGCTCCCCGGCTTCGCCCCGATGGTCGTCTCGAGCCCAAGCAACGAGAAGCCCTGCATGAGCGCGACGCAGAGGGCAGTGTAAAACTCTGGAATGCCGGGTTGTTGCCGATGCCGCGTAAACAGCGTGATATTCGCAGTGCCAGGACCTTGCGGAACGGCTGTGCCGCCCGTGCCGCGGATGCCCAAGGGTTCCGTGTCATACCTTGACAGATCCAGCCGCGCCGCCTCGCGTCGGGAGAGCGAAATCGACGTTCGCGGCACCCAGACATAGGCGAGGGGGTCGGCCTCTCCGATGCGCATGGCATTCAGCCGCGCTTCCTCCCACGCATAGCTCTCGGCCAGCGGTGTCCCGTCGGGTAGCGATTGTGACCAATCGGGCGACAGCGCGGCATAGGCCGAGCGGGGCAGAGGTGTGGCGGTGACAGATTTCAGACACATAACTTTAGATACGCATCAAACGAAGCGCTGCGCTCTGCCTGTTTAGAAAAGACTCCCGCGCAGGCCGTCTAGCACGAATTGTGAGGCGAGTGTCGCGAGCAACACGCCCAATACCCGCGTCAGAACATCAGTAAAACTTTTGCCCATAAGTCGCATCAATGGTCCCGCGACCAAGAAGGTCACCAGCGTGATGAGCAGCGTGAGTACAAGCGCGGACATGATCGCGATTTTGCCCATATATGTGCTTGTGTCGCCCATTAGGATCAGCAGGGTCGCCATCGTCCCCGGACCCGCAATCATCGGGATGCCCATGGGGAAGACGGAAATATCTTCGGGATCTTCGACTTCTTCCAGAAACTCATCTGCGCGATCTTCACGTTTTTCTGTGCGCTTTTCGAACACCATATTCAGGCCGATGATGAACAGCATGATGCCGCCCGCAATGCGGAGGGCGTCAAGGCTGATGCCCAATTTGCTGAACAGCCATTCTCCGACAAAGGCAAATCCAATCAGGATAATGGCGGCAATCCCGACGGACTTAAACGCCATGATCTTCTGGTGTTTTCGCGTTGTGCCCTTGGTGAGCGTCGCAAAAATCGGCGCACAACCCGGTGGGTCAATGATCACGAAGAGGGTCGTGAAGGCACTGATGAAAAGCGCGGTTTCAAACATGTCTTGGCCCTTTCTATCCTGTTCCGTCGAAGATTATTCGCCGCATACAGGAATAGGTTTTTTGCGCTACCCCCAAAATTCGGAAAGCGTTGCGTTTGAAAAACTATATGAGGTTGAGCCGAATCCGTTCGTTGTCCTGTCGGTATTCGAGAAATATATTTGCATGGTTCGCACGTCCGGCTGGCGGTTCAACACTGCATTTTATACGAAAAAGACAATCAGCCTGCGCGCGCGGGGCGCCTGATTGACGCTGCTATGTCATCGCTTTCAGCGACCAATCGCAGTGGAAGTGTAAGCCGTCGGGTCGCCAGTCAAAAACGGGATTTCCCCGGAATGTCGTGGCCGTCATACGGTTCAGGACTTTCATGCCAAAGCCCGTTGTTTTTGTCGGGGTGGGAATCTCAAACGGCGTGGTTTCGTGCCAGCTGAGCCGGAAATTATCCGTCGCTTTATCCGCTGTGATCGCCAGTGCGATCCGCCCTTCCGGCTCTCGCAATGCACCATATTTCACGGCATTCGTCACCAGCTCGTTCAAGGCCAAGGTAATCGTCTGCGCGCTGGTCCCGTTCAGGCGAATATCATCGATGGTGGCGTCCAACTGCTCTCCCGCGAGCGTGTCGTGCAAAATGATATCCACCAACTCGCGCGCTGACACATCATTTGCCTCGGTCTCCATCGACAGGCGCGTGACCTGTGAGAGGGCGCGTAACCGGCTGAGGAAATTTTTCTCTAGTGAGGGCATATCGTCTGACGCGCGCGCGGCCATCCGGAACAAGCCGGCCGTGAGGGAGAGAAGATTCCCAATCCGATGCGCCATTTCGCCCGCGACGAGCGCTTGCGTTTCTTCGGCTTCGCGCAAGGTCGTAATATCGACATTTGTTCCCAGCAAGACTTCATCGCCATTGGCGTCACGCGCAAACCGGCCTGTGCCTTTAACCCAGATGACATCGCCGTTCAGGCGCGTCATGCGAAATTGTGCGGCATATTTCGTGCCTGTCTCGCGGGCCATGTCGGCTTTGGCCTGCACGCCCGCCAGATCCTCGGGATGCACGCGTGCGAAAAAGTCTTCGATCGGAATTTGTGAAGCGGTATCGCCTAGGTCCAGCATCTCACAGGATACGCGGTCTAGCCGACATAGGCCTGTGGAAAGATTCCAGAGCCAGCGCCCTACGCCGCCAGCCTCTGACGCTAACGTCTCCCAAGCTTCAGGTAGGATCATGGGCGTGTCGCGTGGTGTTTTTGAGGTCCCGGCCATGCTGAGTCCGTCAGCCAATCACCAGGTGAAGTCAAGGACAGCCCTGAGGCGGCGCTTATCGTTTCAACAGGCTCTCAACGGCTTCGATCTGTGCGTTAAAGGCGGCATCATCCGCGCGCAGTTGATCGATACGTTTGACCGCATGCATGACCGTCGTGTGATCGCGTCCACCAAAGCGGCGGCCAATATCTGGCAGCGAGCGTTTCGTCAGTTTCTTGCAAAGATACATGGCGACCTGACGCGGGCGGGCAATCACACGCGCACGGCGCTTGCTGACCATATCGGTGGGTGTCACGCTGAAGACTTCGCAGACAGCTTTTTGAATGCGGTCCACGGTCAGGCGCTGGCCCATCATATAGCGGGAGTCCGAGAGCGTCTCTTGCACGGACTCCAGCGTAATGGCTGTGCCCAAAAACTCGGCTTGGGCGACGATCTGATTAAAGGCGCCTTCCAGATCGCGCGGTGTTGCGTTCATGCGCGCGGCGAGGTGATCGCGGGCATTTTGCGGAATGGCGAGATCGCCGTGCCCGGCCGCGCGACGGCGCGCGATCAGGCGGTCCAAAATCCGCAAGCGTAGCTCGTAATTCGCTTGGCCAATTTTGCAGACCAGACCTGAGGACATATAGCTCTTTAGGCGCTCTGAGGCTTTTTCAATTTTATCCGGATGGCGGTCGGCCGCGATCAAGATTTGTTTGCCGCCGTCAACGAGGCTGACGAGCGTATGGAGAAGTTCTTCTTGGCTGCCCGGTTTGTCCGCAATGAAATGCGCATCATCAATGACCAGCAGATCAACATCGCGCAGGCTCGCCTTAAAGGCTTCCATGCCTTCGCGGCCTTGACCTCGAACCGAGGCGACAAAAGTCGAGACGAAATCTTCCGCCGAGATAAAGCGCATCCGCGCATCAGGGGCTTGTTCCCGAATATGCGCGTCGATCGCGTAGAGGAGATGCGTCTTTCCCATGCCATTGGCGGCGTGGATGACGATTGGATTATATTGTGGGGTCCGGCCCTTGGCACAGCCTTGGGCAACTTGGCGCGCAACGGCGGTTGCCAGTTCGTTTGATGCGCCGACAACGAAATTGTCAAAGGTGAAACGGTCGCGCGGGTTCTCGCTCGGCGTCTTGGCGGCTTCTGGTATGGGATCTTTGACACTGACGAGCACAGGACGGTTCGTTTCTGTTGCAGGTCGGGCAGCAGACTTCACGCCAGCCGGGTTAGCGGCGAAGACAACGCGTCGGGGTGGATCAACTTGATCATGCTTTTCCCAAAGGCGACGCAACGTATCCGAATATTGCGTTTCGATTTTGGACGCGATGAATTTAGTGGGCGCCGATAAGGTGACAAGCGAGGCGTCCGCTTGAGTAATGTGCAAGCGGCCCGTCCAAGAACGATGCACATTCGGTCCCAGCGCGTAGGCCAAATCCGTCTTTACTTGCTTCCATGTATTATGGGCGGATTGCAGGGGCGGCTCCCCCGTGTAGAGGTCCGGCGTTTTGGCTTCTGCTGCACGTCCTTTAGTGACCGCGCCCATGTCCTGCGTCTGCATGCCTTGCACCCTTATTCAACCCGTAGGAATAGCGTCCGCCACCACCGCTAGGCCGAGCGCTACTGTTAGCTCGGAAAGCCCAAGCTCTTGATACCCTTGTATATTTTCTTGGATATCCGACCCAGTTATCCGTCTTGAACGTCTTGCGAACGTCTGCGGATAGGCTGTGCCGGACAGTCCCCGACCCGGATGTCTCGCCCCCGCGATCTCTCCGATGAATGCAATAAATCAGGCCGCGCCCATCTCGTCAACGTGACAAAATTCGAATCGGAGCCGATTCTAATCTTGACTCAAAAAAAGCGTTGAATCGCAAGCGCTTCTCGGCTGAAAAAAATTCACAAAATTTTGCGGAAAAAAACTTGACTCATGCGGCGAGAAGATTCGGTCCGAGTCGTGTCCTGAGAACCGAAGTTTCTGCGCATCTGAGATTGTGTTTCGCGCTCAGCACACGTCAACGCGGCGGCTTGGCAGCCTGTTTTGCAGACATAAAAAAACCCTCCCGCAAGCGGGAAGGCTCAAATATCAACGGCCAGTGTGGCTGAGGCGTTAGCCGATCGCTTTGACGCGGCGGCTCAGCCGCGAGATTTTGCGGCTGGCTGTGTTCTTGTGAAAGACGCCTTTAGACACGGCGCGCATCATGGCGGGCTCTGCATCTTTCAGGGCGGCGCTTGCAGCGGCCTTATCGCCAGCGGCGATGGCTTCCTCGACGCGGCGCAGGAATGTGCGCACAGACGAGCGACGAGCTTTGTTGACGGCCGTCTTGCGGGCCATTTTGCGGACGTTCTTCTTGGCGGAGGACGTATTTGCCATGGTGGACTCTTTCTGTGTTCTCAAATGCACAAAACCCGCGCGGACGCGGGCCGTGGCTCAAATCTTGAGCGCCATATAGTCGGGCCTGCCGAAGTCGTCAATAGGCGTGGCTGTAGGCGGCTGGCGGAGGCTTATTTGTTCTTAAAGTGCGGTTTGCGCTTTTCGACAAAGGCCGCCATGCCCTCTTTCTGGTCCAACGTCGTGAACATGGATTGGAATAGGCGGCGCTCAAATCGAATGCCTTGCTCCAAGCTCATCTCGAAACCGGCATTGATGGTTTCTTTCGTCATCATAGCGATGGGCTGGCTCTGGCTCGCGATCTTGGCAGCGGCTTCCTTGGCGGTCTCTAGCAGCTTGTCGAGCGCCACAACGCGGCTGACCAGTCCGGCGCGCTCGGCCTCATCGGCTTCCATCATGCGGCCCGTTAGGCACAGGTCCATGGCTTTGGCCTTCCCCACGGCGCGAAGCAGGCGCTGTGTCCCACCCATACCGGGCATGACGCCCAGATTGATCTCGGGCTGTCCGAATTTGGCCGTGTCTGCTGCAATGATCAGGTCGCACATCATGGCCAGCTCGCACCCTCCGCCCAGCGCATAGCCGGACACGGCCGCGATGATGGGCTTGCGGAACCGTTCCGTCGCCATGTGATATTGCTCAAACCGGTCGTTTTTATACAGGCCCAGATAGCTGTCCTCGGCCATTTCCTTGATGTCTGCACCGGCAGCAAAGGCTTTATCATGCCCCGTCAGCACCACACAGCCGACGGTGTCATCCTCTTCCAGCTTCGCCAGCGCGTCAGCCAGTTCGCGCATCATATCGATGTTTAGCGCGTTCAGGGCTTGCGGGCGGTCCATCTGGAGGATCGCCACGCCGCCGTCACGTGTCAGCTCAATCGTCTCATACGTCATAAGGGGTCTCTCTTAAGTCTCTCTCTGAATGGCGGTCTAACGCGCGGGGCATGGGACTTCAACGCTGACACATCCGACAGAAGAACGTGCTCCGCCCGCCTTGGACGATGCGTTGAATGTCTGCCCCGCAATCGCCGCAGGCCTCGCCCTCGCGGCCATAGACATCGAAACTATGTTGGAAATAGCCGAGCTTGCCGTCGGTGTTGGAGAAGTCGCGTAAGGAACTGCCGCCCGCTGCGATGGCTTCGCTCAGCACGTCTTTGATATGGCCTGCGAGCGCGTCGGTTTCTGCGACCCTCAACCGTCCGGCGGCGCGGCGGGGGGAGATGCCCGTGCGGAACAGGGCTTCGCAGACATAGATATTGCCCAACCCCGCAACGACGCGTTGATCCAGCAGCGCCGTCTTGATCTTGGACTTTTTACCTTTCAGGGCGGCGCGTAAGACAGGCCCGCTAAAGCCATTGCCCAGCGGCTCTGGCCCGATCCCGTCGAGGCGGTAAGGGGCACCGTCTGCGACCAGCTCCATAAAACCAAAGCGGCGCGGATCGTTGAAGGTGATCGTCGCGTCATTATCCATCTTGAAAATGACATGATGATGTTTCGGATTGGCGGCATGTTCATGGACAAAGTTCGAGAGCGCGCTGTCGCCCTCAATGATGAACCGCCCGCTCATGCCTAGATGCATGAATAGTCGCTCGCCAGAGGATAGCTCAGCCTGCAAGAATTTCGCGCGGCGGGTGAGACGAACGAGGGTCTGCCCCTGCACGCGGGCGACGAAATCCGGATCAAACGGAAAGCGCAGATCGGGACGATTCAGCGTCACAGTCTGAAACCGCGCACCCTCCATGACGGGGGCGAGGCCTCGGCGGACAGTTTCGACTTCGGGCAGCTCTGGCATGCGCCCGCTTTGCCCGTGTTCGGAGTAGGGTGCAATCCGTGGAGACATCGCCTAAAATTGCTCATGAAGATGATTCCCTTTGTCCATACGTTTTCCCCTGATCGGGCCGACCGTTGGGTTCAGATGCTGAACGCGTATCGTATTGACATCGAAGTACGGGATTTTGCGGCGTGCTCATTGGAGGAGCGTGAAGCGACGGAGGTCGCAATTGTGGCCGCCCCGTCGGCAGAGGAGCTGCGCGCTTTGCCGAAACTGGACTGGGTGCAAAGCCTTTGGGCGGGTGTAGATACACTGGTCCCCGTTTTGCCGCAGGGCGTCGATATCGTTCGCATGACGGACCCAAATATGGCGCGAACCATGTCAGAATCCGTGCTGGCCTGGACACTCTATCTGCACCGGAAAATGCCGGGCTATCGCGCGCAGCAAATGCGGCGCGAGTGGGCGCAGCAAAACTATGTCGCGCCAGAGGATATCTCTGTCGCGATTTTGGGGCTGGGCAATATGGGCCAGACCTCTGCGCAACGCCTGCATGAGAATGGCTACCGCGTGACGGGCTGGTCCCGCTCGCCCAAGCCTGCGCAAGTTTATGCTTGTGTCGCAGGCGCAGATGCACTCGACCCGTTACTGGCGCAAAGCGACATTGTCGTACTGCTTTTGCCCCTCACAAACGATACGCAAGATTTGATGAATTCTGCGCGGTTCAAAGCCATGTCGCCGGGAAGTGCGTTGGTGAATTTCGGACGGGGCGGGCTGGTCGTCGAGCCAGACTTACTCTCGGCCTTGGACGGTCATCTGGGTCACGCTGTTCTGGATGTTTTCGTCACAGAACCCCTGCCAACGGACAACGCGTTCTGGACGCACGATAAGGTGACGCTCCTACCGCATATCGCAGCGGAAACTTCGATTGCCAGTGCGGTATCGATTGCGATGGGCAATATCACACAGTGGCTGGACACGGGCGAGATGCCCGAGACGATCGACCGCGCGCGCGGCTATTAGTCTTAAGCGGATTTGCCAGTGCTGACCGCGACCATGGCGGCGCGTAGCGTGCGGTCGCCAATCTTAAACCCGCTTTGCATCACCGTAGCGATATGGCCCTTTTCGACATCGCTGGGGATGTTCGCAACGGCCTGATGGACGTTAGGGTCGAATTTCATGCCGACGCCGGGGACTTGGCTGACGCCGTGACGTTCTAGCACGGTCATCAAGTTCTTCTCGGTCAGCTCAATCCCCTCGACGAGGTTCTTGGCGTTCTCGCCCAACTCGGCTTTGTCTGTGCCGTCTAGCGTCGCCAATGCGCGCGAGAGATTATCGTGAACCGAGAGGACATCATTCGCAAAACGCTCGATCCCAAAGACGCGCGCCGCCGTGACGTCTTTCTCGGCGCGGCGTTTGACATTGTCGGCTTCGGCCAGTGCGCGCAGGGATTGATCCTTCAGCGTCGCCAGCTCCATCTCCAGCTCTTCAATGCGGGCCACGGCGGCGGCACCTGCATCCGGTTCGGGTGCGTCTTCCGGCTCTTCAGCTTTCGATTTTTTCGCAGACTTCAGAATATCATCTGCGGCCGCTTCGGCGGCAGCGCGACGTTTCTGTGCGGACGCCTCTTTTTCGATGTCCTGTGCCAGAGCATCCCATTCGTCCATATTGTCGTCTTTAGGTAACATGTTCGTCTCTTCTCAGTTCTGGCCCAGCCGTCGGCCCAGCCATTCCGCGGTGTAATCCATCAGCGGGATCACACGCGCATAATTCAATCGCGTTGGGCCAATCACGCCCAGCGCCCCTAAAATATTCCGGTCTTGATCCCGGTAAGGCGCGATCAAAACACTGGATCCCGACAAAGAGAACAGCGGGTTCTCTGTGCCGATAAAAATCTTCACCCCATCGGCGGCTTCTGCCCGGTCCAGCAAGCTGATCAGCTCTTCCTTGCGTTCCAGATCGTCAAACAGCTCTCGGATGCGCTCCACATCGGTTCGGGCCTCCAAATTGTCAAGCAGATGCGACTGTCCGCGGACAATCAGATTGCGCTTTTTTGCGGGTGTATCCGCTGTGCCTGCCCAATCGGCCAGTCCTGCGCGGATAAGAGCTGCTGCGGCGCTATCGATCGCGGCTTCTCCGGCGGCGATCTCGGCCAGCACATCTGCACGCGCGTCGGCAAGGCTCCGCCCGCGTAGGCGCGATGATAAAAATGCCCCAGCCCGGTCTAGCGATCCTGACAACAGGCCTGGCGGGCGTGGCATGATCCGGTTTTCTACCGCGCCGTCAGCATACACCATGACGACCAGCGCTTGTGCTTCGCCTAAAGGTGTGGGGTCGAGATCCACAAACTCAACATGGCGCAAGGCGCGTGTGTCGGCTTTAGGTGCTTCCGGTGTCAGGACAAGGCCTGCCCCGCCCGCAAAACCTGCCAGCATACCAGACACCTGTCCCAATAGCGCGGGCAAGTCCTCGCCCGCAGTGTCAAGCTGGCTTTCCATCCGCGCGACTTCAGCCTCGGATACATCGCCGATTTCTAACAGACCATCGACGAACAGGCGCAGGCCGACCTGCGTCGGGATGCGACCGGCGCTGACATGGGGCGAGGCGAGCAGGCCATAGCGTGAGAGCTCTGCCATGACGGAACGGATCGTGGCCGGCGATAAAGACCGTCCACCGGACAGGGCCAAAGTTTTGGACCCAACAGGCTGGCCCGTCTTCAGATAGCCTTCGACGACCTCTCGGAAAATATCCCGTGCGCGGGCGTCGAGGTCAGACAGCGTAAATGTCGGCGTTGGGTGAGACATCGTGGCCTCTATTTGTGGATTGCGGCCGTGGAGTTCAACCGTCTTTGCGGAGACTCTAGACCTTACTCGTCACAGCGATGGCGGCGTGACAGCCAGCCTTGATCACGCGTGAGAGCAGGGCGTAGCCGGGGGCTTCTTGCGCGCCGCCCGCAATCGCTGTGTCGCGGTGGTGCAACTCGTCTTCGCGAAACTCGCGGAAGGTCGCGGCCAGCGCAGGTTCTTCGTGCTCAACGGCCTCAGCTTGTTCGGCATAATGTTCTTCGATCACCGTCTCGACGGCTTCGGTACAGGCATGGGCGGCCTTCTCGCCCAGCAGTGCCGTGACGACGCCCAGACCATATCCAGCGACATTCCACAGCGGCATCATGGCCGTTGGACGGACCCGACGTTCGATCAACAGATTGTCAAAGGCGTCCAGATGCTTTTGCTCTTCGGCTTCCATCTCGGCCAATTGCGCGGCGAGGGGTTGTGTTGCGAGTTGCTTGCGAAAGACCGCCTGTTGCCCGCGATAGATCGCAACGGCGCCATATTCGCCCGCATGATCGACGCGCAGCATTTCTGCGATACGAGGATTGGTGCGGGCGCGGTTGTTCCTAGAATCTGTCATTGCATTACTCATGGCTTTGATGTGGCAATCCAGACGGCTGCAATCAAGGAGATCAGCGCATTCCACGCGGCCATAGACAGGCCCAGAAAATGCCAGACAGCTTCGCCGCAGGACGGACCCGCCATTTTCTGATCCAAAAAGGCGAGCGGGTTATTCGGATCGACTTCGCCCAGCGATGTGCCCGTATCCCCGACAGAGGCCGAGCAGGTTTCCGGACCGGGGAAAATGCCAAACTCGACGCCCGTATGCCAGGCGGCGAGACCAAAGCTGATGAGCAACGCCAGCACGACGCCCCAGCGCAAAAGCTCCGCCGCCTTCACGCCAAACGCGCGAAGGATCAACATAATCGCCGCAACGCCTATGACGGCCTTATGCGCGTGACGCTGCCAATAGCACATAGCGCAGGGCGCATAGCCAAAGCCGTATTGAAAAATATACGCCCCGCCCAGCAGGGCCGCCGAGACGCCCAGCCCAATCCAGGGCGCGACGGTGCGGCTGTGTAATTTGCGTAAGACGCTCATAAGGGTTGTCTAGCCCTCCGCCGCAAGTGTGTCACCTGCGGCGGATTGGGTATTGCAGAGGTTTAATCTGCGCGCGCTATTTGCCGCTTTCGCCGTAGCCGCCCAGTTTCGGCAGTGGCTTGGGCTTCAATGGCGCGATGGGTTCATCGGCGATCTTATCTTCCAGCCAATCGATGGCGGCGGCGATCTGTGCGTCTTCACCTTCAAAGGCGGCGACGGGTGGGTTCTCGACTTCGATGTCGGGGGCCACGCCTGCGCCTTCGATCAGCCAACTGCCGTCGATCCCATATTGCGCATATTCGGCGATCCGCGCCATGCCACCATCGGCCAGACGATTGCGCCCAGACAGCCAGATGCCCGCGCCCGCAGTTTGTGTGCCGATCAACGGGCCGAGCTCTAGCGCACGCACGCCCGCGGCAAAGGTTTCGCCGTCGGAATAGGTGCCTTCGTCGATCAACACGGCAACATGCCCGCGGAAGGCGCCTTGCATATTCGTCTGGGCTGCGCCGCGTCCGGGTTGGTCCCAATAGGCCCACGCTTTTTTCAGAAGCGCATTGATGATGAAGCTGTCGACATTGCCGCCATTATTCCCGCGAACGTCAATGATCAGGCCGTCTTTATCCAGATGCTCACCAAAGTCGCGCGTGAAGCTAGCAACATCGCCGCCGCCCATCGCGCGTAGGTGGAGGTAGCCGATCTCGCCCTTGCCCATGTCTGCGACACGCTCACGATTGCTTTGCACCCAATCGCCATAGCGTAGGCGGCGATCTTGCCAGCTGCCGACAGGTTTGACGATGGCGCTCATCTCGCTCATACGGCGGAAGCGTCCGGGGCGTTGCAGATCCAGTCGGACCTCTTGGCCGGATTTATGTAGCAGCGCGTCATGTAGATCGGCCTCTGTCGCGACTTTGCGCCCGTCGACGGTCGTGATGATATCGCCTTCGCGCACATCCAGACCGGGTTTGCGCAGCGGACCCATTGCATTGTGAAGCTCTCGCTCGCCGTCTAGAATGCGTGTGATTTTCAGGCCTTGTTTCACAGGCGTATAATCCGCGCCCAGTTGCGCCGAGACGCCGTTCTCATCATCGCGCGGTTGATCGCCTGCGCGGATTTGGCTGTGCAGAATGCCCAGTTCTGCGCTCATTTGCGCGAGGAGATCATTGACCTCTTGGCGGTGACCTGCGCGGTCCACGAGTGGTAGATAGCGGTCGCGCACGGCTTCCCAATCCACGCCACGCAGGGTCGGGTCATAGGCGAAATCGCGGTGTAGACGCCACGCGTCCATCACCATTTGTCGCCACTCGGCCCGCATATCTAGACCCGGGCGCCAGTCGCCCAGACGCAAGGTCATATCACCCAGATCATCCGGCGCTTTCGCGCCTGCAGGTGCGAGAACCAAGCGGTTGTCCCGCGTCACGACAAAGACGGTCTTGCCGTCATTGGATAGGCGATAGCCAGAGATATTCGACATGAATGTCTCGACCTTGGGGTCGGTGTCGCTGATCCGAATTGTTTTCAGATCGCGGTCATCGCGGACGTAAAGATGGCTGTCCGTCGCCGCCATTTGCCAGTAATTGCCCGCGCCCACGGGGACAGGCCATGTCCGCGCCAGACGGTCTTCGTTCAGCGTGTCAAAATCAATGTCATATTCCGCGTCGTCTTCATCCTCATCCGACTCAGAACTGTCTTCGTCTGCATCTGCATCGTCCTCTTCGAAATCCAACTCTGTTTCTGTCTCGAACGGGAAGGCCGCTTCAGGATCGAGCTGTAGCGCCAATATCTTGCCGCGCTTGTCAAAGGCTGGACCGGGCACACGATCACCCCAAGGCGAGCCGGGGCTGGCGTTGAAATTGCGGTCAGACACGAAATAGAGCCATGCGCCATCCGGTGAGAATGTCGGGCCATAGGCGGGGTATTTCCCGCCTGCGACGACCATGCGTTCACCCGTTTCCAGATCCCGCAAGACAACCTGTGACAGGCCGCGCGCGTCCGATCCGGTATAGGTTAGATAGCGCCCACCGCTAGAGAACGTCAGATCGCGAAACGCGTTGTCGTCATCGCTCTCGGTCGTTTCTAACAGCTCGGTCTTGCCGGACTCGAGGGTCAAGCGGTTCAGCGTGCCGTTCTTATCGTGATAGATCAGCGTCTCGCCATCGGGCGAGGGGTAGAGCGTCCAGATGTGGAAGTCAGAATCCGATGTTAGCACTTCACTATCACCGCGACCATCCGCGGGATAGGCCCAAATCTCGCCGCGCGCACCTTCATCTTGGATCAGATAGATCGTCTCTCCATCTGGGCTGGGCACAGCATTTCGGGCGCGGGCCTCATGAGGCACGGGCAGTTCGACACGGCGACGTTGTCCGGGATAGGCGACGACAACCCGACCGCGTGCGGTGACAGAGGCGCTCTCGCCATTACCTGCCATCATTGCGGCGCTCATATAATCCAGCGGCTCATCGATAAACCGGGTGCGCGTCATATCGCGGTCGGTGACTAACGCGATGTCGAGTGTTTCGAGTGTGTCGGATGCGATGTCATAGATCGCCAGATCTGCGCCCTGCTGAAACGCGACGCGGCCCTCATCCATATGCGGCTGGCGAATTTGCCAATCGGACAGATCCGTGTGCTGCACGGGATCAGAGCCGTCCATCGCGACAGACCACAGGTTATCATGGCCGGACTTGTCTGAGACAAAGACAATGCGGTCTTCATAAAGCATCGGATCACGTAGGGGCGCGCCGAAGTCTTCGGCCAGTCGCGTGGCTGCATCTGCGCCCGGTTCATAGGTCCAGAGTTGGGCCATCAACCCACCACGATAGAGCTTGGCATTATCGCGCATCATCGCGAGGCCATAGCGAGAGAAAACGATCAGCCCGTCATCATTCACGACAGCAGAGGTTGCGCCGTCCAGCGGCAAGGTTTCCGTCTCGCCCGTCTTCGGATCGACAGAGCGAACCAGCCAGACGCGCGAGCCCGGACCTTTTCGAGAGCTGATGAGGATTTGCCCATCTGGGGTCCAGCCAATGACGGAGACACCGCCGCCCTCATGGGTCAGCTGTTTCGGTGTGCCACCTGTGACGGGCATGACATAGGCTTCGCTGGCGCCGTCATATTGCGCGGTGAAGGCCAGCATGTCGCCGTCGGGCGAAATGGCCGGATCGCGCTCGACTTCTTCATGGGTGGTTAGGCGGACGGCTGCGCCGCCTTCTATGCCTGCGGCCCACAGGTCGCCTTCGCTGGCAAAGACGATCTCGTTCCCTTGCAGGGCTGGATCGGTGTAATATCCAGTCTCTGATGCGTGTGCTGTTCCCGCCATCACGGCGACCGTAGAAATACCTGTCAGGGCGAAATGTCGAAACGTCATGGGGCAGCCTCATCTGTAGAATTTCCCTCTGTCTCGACACCCGCGCGAGCCACGTCAATGCGACTCGCGCACCAGGGGAAACGAAAAGGAAATAAAATCGCGAAAACTAAACCTGCCAGCGAAAATGTTTGGACCAGACTGACGCGCCCGCTTTCCTAACGGGTCAAAATTTGTTAACCCCATTTCAAGGCGCGCAGCTTTACAAGATTGGTCGGATGGCCCCTCGACTCGAAAATATTGCACACACAGGTGCTCGCTTGCGGGCACGGCGCAATGGCATGGACTTGTCCATTGCCGATGTCGCGGCCCTGACGAATATGCGCGAAGAACATATCCTCGCGATCGAGGCGATGGACGCGTCGCGTTTGCCGTCCATTGGATATGCTTTGGGTTTTGTTCGCACCTATGCCGCAGCGCTTGGGTTGGACCCGACAGGATGGGTGGCGGATTATAAGCGCGAGGCCAATGCACCCGAAAATTTGCGTTTACGCGACGCCCCGCATTTTGTTTGGCAGCGCCGCATTCGTCTGCCTCGCGGATTTTTCGCAGCCGTGTCCGTGATCGGTTTCGCGACGATGATGGGCCTGTGGTACGGGCTGCAAACCGATGTCACTGCGAATGAAAGCACAAGCGTTGTCCTGCCATCTGGCGGAGACACGATTGAGGTATCTGCGCCCGCACTGGCCGAAGGCTTGCTGACGCTGCGCACAACCGCGCCCAGCTGGGTTCGCGTGACATCCGCAGAGGGCACACCGCTCGTGTCGCGGATTTTCGTCACGGGCGAGACGTGGCAAGGCACGGCCAGCGGGCAATATCGCATCTCGGTCCGTGATGCTGGCGCGGTCGAGCTCTATGACGGGACACGGCTGATCGGGCCGCTGGGTGGACGCGGCGAGGCACTGGAAGACATTCTGCTGACGCCGTAATGTCGCCTTTGAATTGCGCGAAAGCCATGGCATAGCGCCCGCATGAGCGGCCAACACACAGACATAAATTCTATCCGCCCTTGGCGCACGATCGAGCGACGCACATCGCGCAAGATCCGTGTCGGCAGTGTCGAGGTCGGCGGCGATGCGCCCATCGCGGTGCAATCCATGACCAACACGCTGACCCATGATGTCGACGCGACGGTGGGGCAGGTCACAGCTCTGCAAGAAGCCGGCGCCGATATCGTGCGCGTGTCTGTCCCTGACCCGGACAGCTCCGCCGCGCTGAAATCCATTGTCCAGCAGGTCCAGGTCCCGCTCGTCGCGGATATCCATTTTCACTATAAGCGCGGGATCGAGGCAGCAGATAATGGCGCGGCTTGCCTGCGGATTAATCCGGGCAATATCGGCGGACAGCACCGCGTGAAAGAAGTCGTCGCCGCTGCCCGCGCCAATGGCTGTTCCATCCGCATCGGGGTGAACGGCGGGTCGCTAGAGCGCGAGCTACTCGAGAAGTACGGCGAACCTTGTCCCGACGCGATGGTCGAGAGCGCGCTGGACCACGCCCGCATGCTCGATGACGAAGGGTTTCACGACTATAAGATTTCGGTCAAAGCCAGCGACATCTTCCTAACCGTCGCGGCCTATCACCAACTTGCCGAAGCCACCGACGCGCCGCTCCATCTCGGCATTACAGAGGCTGGCGGCACGCGCATCGGTACGGTTAAATCCTCCATCGGGATGGGCAATCTGCTTTGGGCGGGAATTGGCGACACGATCCGCGTGTCTCTCTCGGCCGATCCTGTCGAAGAAATCAAAGTCGGCTTTGATATGCTGAAATCGCTCGGGCTCAGGACTCGCGGCGTCAACATCATCAGCTGCCCCAGCTGTGCGCGCCAAGGCTTCGACGTTATCAAAACCGTGCAAACCCTAGAAGAGCGCCTCGCCCACATCAGCGCCCCGATCACGCTGTCGATCATCGGCTGCGTCGTCAACGGCCCGGGCGAAGCCATGTTCACAGACATCGGCTTTACCGGCGGCAGCGCAGGCTACGGCATGATGTACCACGCCGGAAAGAAAACCGGGAAAACGGATAACGACGTGATGGTGGACGAGATTGTGGAAGCGGTGGAGAAGCGGGCGGGGGAGTTGGGTTAGGAGCGGTTGATCCCCATTGCGGTCATGCCAATAGCTTATTTTAGGCGAATTTAAGCCGTTCAATTCACTCAGTGCCATGTGCCCAAATTTGTTCTATTTTCTCATTTAGCTCAGGTGTTAGACCACCCTGTTCAGACAGTAACGCAATTGTTCTATCGAGGCGTCTTCTAGCTGTATCTGGATCAGTGTACTCTTTACGTATAGAGGCAATAAATCTTGTGAGACGAATGATATATGCTTCTAGTTTTGATGAATCACCCTTTTTACATAGGTATTTTATTAAGTCGAAACTTCCTTGAAGGCTATCTTGAGACGCCCAATAGTCTATGCACTCGTTCTCTGATTCTTGATTTTTAAAGAAGGGAATTAAGCCTGTCTGAATCACGTTTTCGAGGGGCCTAATAATTGTTTCGACATCAGTTTCATTTGTAATATCAAATTGACTATTAGCATCATGTTCGTCACTTACAATGTTAAGGCCAAATTGGAAATCCGCATAAGGTTCTGACTTTAAGTCTCTTGTTTCTGGCTTTAGAGCGTCAATTAGGATTCCGCATCGAAAATAGAAACGTAGGTGATTGTAAGAGTTTCCTTGACTTAATTGGAGTGTGACAACCTGTTGGGTCTCGGCAAGTTTTTTTCGAAAATGATTTCCAGATTTTTTGAAGCCAGCATTCTTAAGATGCGGGTGGATGGCATTTTTTACAATTTCTTTGAACTTATCTTTGACCATTCTTGTTTGTTCCTCACCCTGAAAGAATTTAGCAATAATATCTTAAACTGGGTTTTGAGTTCAGGCGAGTATTTTATTTGGTGCGACAACCATCCCTCGTGAGAGGCCTTCTTTGGGCGTTTATGGCCTCTGAGCTAACGTCCGCTAAGCCCCCAAAGCGAACGAAGCCTACGGACACTTCAAACCCACCACACGCTTGACTCCCACCCCGCACCCCCCACATCCTCCACATGGCACCACGCCCCACACTCCCCGCAGCGCGCTCGACGACGGCGTTTGCCGCGCCCTCGCTCCTCTCGGCCTTTGCGACGGAGCGTCATGCGCTGACGATCTCCCTTTCCGCTGACCTCTCTCCCGCGCAAACTGTTTCGACCTTGCGTGCGGCGCTGGATCGGACGGGCGCGCGGTTTACGCGCTCGACGGAGGATCCGGCGCTGCAAAAAACGGGGCTTTGGTTGATTGAGGTCATCAAGTCCGGCACAGGCGTGCTGGACCGCGCGACGCGCGCCGAGGTGGCCTATGTCGAGACGGGAACGCCGTCTGCTGGCCTCGCGGGTGTGCTGGCCAAGCCGAGTTTATTTTATGGCGCGGCGGGCCTGCTGGGTCTTGTCGGCGTTGTACAGGCGTCGGGTTTGGCGGTGTTGGCGGCGGCTGTTTTGGCCGGGTTACACACGCTGGAGCCGAAGCGCCTCAAACGCCTGCGCGCGCTTTTGCCAATGCGCAAAGCCCCAGCGGCGTTGGAAGATCAAAGCGGCCGACAATTCACGGCCGAGGCTCGACTGACGACGGACTCGGCAGGGCTGATTGGACAAATTGTTGATGCGTTGAAAACGGCAGACGCCATCCTCGAACGCCTCGCACAACCAACGCCAGAAGCGCATTGGGCAGACACGCCGCGCTTGGCGACGTTGCTGCAAAACCTGCTGGAAGCGGGCGGCGCAGATGACCGCGATTTTGCGATGGACTTGATCGGAAAAGAGCTGCCCGGCTTACTGGCCAGTGGCGGGGTTGAGGTCGTGAGCTTCTCGAAAAAGACGCGCGAATATTTTGATGAACTGCCCGGATTGGGCGCGGGTCCAGCGGTTGAAATGGCAGCGCCGGCGCTTCTGCGTGCGGATGGTACGGTGCTGCGGCGTGGGACGATTTGGGTGAGGGGCTAAGCTTGACTGGCATTTTTGCCTGCCGCGCCCCATATCTAGACTCATGGCTCGCACCCCGACATCCCTCGAATTTATCGGCTTTGACTTAGGTCACGGCGAAACGGCGCTGGGTCGAGCCTTTGGCGCGACGGTGCGCGAACCTGAGATTTTGGAATGGCGCGGGCGACGTAGTTTTGTCACGGCCGTCGCGACGGATAAAGCGGGCGTCAAAATTGGCGCGGATGCGCTGAACCTCGCCGCGCTGGGACCGAAAGCAAATGTGTCGGTGAAATTCAAATCGCGTGATTTAGATGTCGAATCCGTTCGCGCCCCGACACAATTATTTACGAAAACGCTGATCGCAGGTCTGGCGGCGGATGGCACGATCCTTGGCGCAAAAGACTCGCGCTTTATCGTCGGATGCCCCTCTGGTTGGACAGGCGCGGACCGCGAGACATATCGCGAGGTATTTCAATCTGCGGGACTGAAAACCGTGCGCATTGTGCCGGAGAGCCGCGCGGCGTTGATGACCGCGCTAGAGCAAGGTTACCTCTCGATCGAAGATACGCGCGCCTCGGTTCTGATCGTCGATATCGGCTCTTCGACAACGGATTTCACCTATTGCCGTGATCTGGATGCGCAAGATGTCGGTCACAATATCCTTGGCTCTGGCTTGCTCGACACAGAGATTTTCGAGCTGAACCTCGCGCGACAAAAACATCGCAAACAGATCGAGCAATTAATTGCGAAATATCCGCATTATCGCCCCATCATGGAATATTGGTGCCGGGAAGCGAAAGAGGCCTATTTCACGGGTGAAGACGTGCCTGTCGAACTGCTGAAACGTCTGCCGATCGGGCGGGGTGTCGTCTTTGATATCCGTATAGACAAAGTCGATGCGGACGCGATCTTGGATCGTCCGTTAGAGGCGCTGCAAGGCTATAGCTGGCGCGCGGCATTTAATTACGCCCTGACGGAAACGATTGAGAATTTGGGTGGCCAAGAAACAAAAATGACACCAGATACTATCTTGCTGACAGGCGGCGCCTCGCGCCTGCCGCTGGTTCTGCCGGCCACGCAAAAGGCGTTCCCAAAAGCGCGTGTTGTACGAGGTGCGGAACCCGAATTTGCGATTGCGCGCGGGCTCGCGTGGCTGGGACGGTTCGAATATCTCCATGCGAGTTTCAAAGCCGAAGTCGACCGCCAGACACGCGCGGGCGGCGAGATTACGGACAAAGCCGCCACAGCCTCTGACGGGCTGGGCGCGACACTCGCGCCAGTGCTGGTCGACGCCGTCACCGATGCCTGCATTCTGCCCGCCTTTCGCGATTGGCGCACGGGCAAGACGGAAAGTTTGGACGACGTCGAAGGTGAATTAAATACACGCGTCCGCGACTGGCTACAGTCAGATGCGGCGCAGGCGGCCCTGCGCCCCGTTATCGATGTTTGGTTCGCGGGATTACAACGCGATATTGAAACGGTCACAGATCCGCTGTGTCGGGATCATGGCTTGCCCGCGATGGTCTTGTCCTTGAACGATAGCCAACATGTCGCCCGTCATTTGGAAGGCCTCAGCCTCGCCATGCCAACGGTGGGATCTGTGGAATCGGACACGGCTCTGATCGGGACGGGTTTGTCGGCGATCCTGATTGGCTCGCTGCTCGCGCACGCCAATCTGTTTGCACCGCTATTCCTGAATCCCATCGGTCTCGTTGTCGGCGGAGCCTTGGCGGGCGGGACATATCTCTACGGGCGCAAAGCGTTGGCCGGGAAAGTTCGCAGCGCGAAAATGCCGGTCATTGCGCGGCAGATCATGACGGATGGCCGCATCCGCGCGGCGGTGAACAAGCAACGTCCTGACCTCATCACAGCTGTCCAAGAGGCTTGGACTTCGGCGGCGGCGGAACGATTTACGGCAGAGCTGACCGAGATGTTAGGCAGTGCCTTGCGCGAGCGCGCGGACGAACGCGCGGTCCTATTCCTCGTCTAATTCAATCGTAATTTTTGACTTGGTTTTGCCATCCACGGTGACAGTCTCGCGTTTCATCTTCATGGCGCGGCCGAGGCCGGAGAGGTTCAACACATCTTCGCTGTCGCGCGAGCTTTGCTTTTCCATGCGCAGCACAGGTGCGCCGTCAAAGCGCAAAACCGTCTCGCCGTCCTCTGACGCGACATCGACATCTTCGATAATCCCGACCAACACAGCGCCCAGCTCGCGCAGAGCGCCGCCTTCGGAAAACGCCTCTTCCATGGCATCGGCCACGGCGTCGACACTGTCGTTTTTATCCTGTCCCGCGCGGTCCAGATCACGGCGAATTTTCGCCAGAGACTTGCCAATCTCGGGCGCGCGCTCTTCTAAGCGCTCAGCCAGCGAGTCGGACAGGGTTTCAGGGCTCACCGTTTCGGGTGGCGCAGCCTGCGCAGCAGTGGACACAGCCAATCCGGCCAAAACGGCCAATGTAAGACGAAGCGACATAGCGGACTTTCTTTGTAAGGCGACCAACTCTAAGAGCCATGGCATATTCCGTATGAACCGAGGCTGAGGGCCCGCTAATGCTCAAGGACAGGTATTTCTATCCGCTCGCAGGGCTGCTGATCGTGGCTATGGTCGCGACGGCGCTTTCCTTTGGTGGGTCGCGTACGATTGATGCGGCAGATATTTGGCGTGACGGGCTCACGGTCGAAGGCGAGGATTTGGCGCTGCTAGAGGCGCAACCCGGCACGTTGAGCGAATATGTGGCCAGTGACGGTGGTGAGCCCGCCTTTGCGCGGCTGAGCTCGAACGTTGCGCGCGATATTGCGCCGCCAGGACCGGGCGTTTTTGCCAGTATCGGTCCAGATTATGAGCGCGCCTTTGGCGGGCGAAAACTGCGCTTGACGATCACGGCGCGGGCGTCTCGCACCAACGGTTTGGACGGGTTCGATATGGCCTATTTCACGGCTGGCGCGGGTGATAGCGGCTGGAAACCGCGTGAGCTGACGCTCGACTGGGCAGACTATGAGATGACTTTTACACCGGGCGTTCCGGGTGAGGGTGAGCCGCGAGACTTCTTCTCCATCTGGCCGGGCATCACGGCGGAACAGCGCTTTATGGATGTGCGCAAAATGCGGGTCGAGGTGTTGGACGCGCCTACAGATTAGCCACACGCTCGGCCTCCACGGCGAGGCAGAGAATGTGATACATCGTGCTGACGGGGATCGTCGTGGCGACATTGGCGTGGCAAGCATTGATTTGGTCCTGCCAGAGACCTTCCGGCGTCAGATAAATTCCGAATAGCGCGTCGATTGTGGCCGCTGCCATCTCTGCACTGCCGGAGACACCGCGTTCAGCCATGGCAAGATGGGCTTTGATCGTTTCCGTTTGTACCCAGAGACGCTTTGTCTCGCGACGAATATTGCCCGCGACATCTTCCTCATCATTCAGGAAAATCCCCCGAGCCGTCATGGCGCGGTCATAGAGTGCGTCCTGATAGGTTTGTGTCTGTGTTCCCGTGGCTTGCGCATATTGGCCCAGCAGCCAGACCCACTCCATCGCATGGCCCGGCTCAACCGTATCACCATGGGTGCCAGGAGTGACGCGCCAATCCGCGCGGAAAAACTCGCGGATGATACCGGCGTCGAAGATATGCGCTTCGAATAAGTCATAGACTTTGCGTGCGACGCTCAGATGTTTGGTTTGGCCCGTGATGCCGTGCAGATAGAGGCTGGCCTCTAGCAGGTGCATATGCGGGTTCTGGCGGCGCGGCGCGGCCGTATCGACACGGTCGCTCTCGCGCCAGCCACCATTGGGGTGCGTCAAAGTCGCGTCCATCCACGCCAGCCAGCTTTCTGCTTTTGCGAGATGCTCTGGTGTCCGGGTCACACTGTAAAGGCTCGACGCGGCGAGAACGTAAAAGGCGAGGTCATAGAGATCGCGCGTGGCGTCTGTGATCGTGCCATCGGGCGCAACGCGGTGGACGGGGCCAATTGCGCACATGCGGTCGAATGTGGTTTGCGCTACTGCCCGCCCGTCATACCAACCCGCCCGGGTCGCTTGCGCATAGACATAGACTTGCCGCGCCAGCACGCGCCACCGACGTTCAGCGGAGAGGTCCGGCGTGCCATTCAGATGTAAATGCTCGACCCAGCTGCCGTCTTCGCGTTGGGCGCGGGCCGCCCAGACGGGGAGGGCATGGTCCACGCACCAGTTGCGTAATGTAGCGGCGCTCTGTTTTAGGACTGTCGAATTGGCTTTCATTCCGACAGCTTAACCGCTGGCGGTGAGTTTTCCTTTAATGCCCCAACGCAAAACTAGCGCGAGCAGGATCAGCGCGCTGCCCAGCGCCATAACCCGCCAATCGAGGAACAGTGACAGCCCCGCACAACCGGCCAAGCCCAGCCAGCTGAGCAGGCGCGGATAGAGCCGATCTTCCGGCGGCAGGCGCAGAGCGCAGAGATTGGTGATGGCGTAATAAATCAGAACGGTGAAGGCCGAGAAGCTCCACACCGCTTTGATCCCGCCGAACAGCGCGATCGCAGCTATTGCGATCCCAACCAGCCAGACGGCCCGCACGGGTTCTTGTTTGCGGGTCAAAACGGCCAGTGCGCCCGGTAGATCGCCTGCGCGGCCCATCGCTAGCACGACACGCGAGAGGCCGAGAAGCAGGTTCAGTGTCACGCCCGCCATGGCTGTCGCGGCGGCGATAGAAATCAGAACGACCAGCGGTGTATGGTTCACCGCCTGCGCTATGCCCAGCAGTGGGTTTTGCGTGTTGCCTGTAACGGCGGCGAAACCTTCCGCGCCCAAGACATGCAGGCCTGACCACATCAGCCCGAAATAGAGCAAGGTCGACACGCCAATCGTTATTAAAATCGCCAGCGGGATTGTTATGCGCGGCGCCATTACTTCCTCGCCCAAGGTCGCAATGCGGCCATAGCCTGTGAACGCCACGAAGAGCAGGGCGACGGATTGCGCAAAGGCGTAGGGTGTCGTCGTGACGTGCGACGGGTAGGTGGGCTCCACATCGCTCAAAAAGCTGACATTGATTAGGGCGATAATCGCGAAGACTGTGATGAAAACGAGCACCGTATTGACGGCATTCGCACGGCGCAGTCCGAGCGCGACGAGAGCGGTGAAGATCAAAATGAAACCCGCCGCGAGCGCATTTTCTGACACGCCGTCTAATCCGAGATTGGGCCGTAAAATCGGCAGGAGATAGGCGACCAGCCCTAACCCGGCCGCCGCCGCACTCGCGGATTTTGCTAGCAGGAAACAACTGCCCGCAATAAAGCCTGATGTCGGGTTCAGATAGCGCCGTCCGTAGGCATATGTCCCGCCAGAGACAGGATGCGCCGCCGCCAATTGTGCGCTGGAGAGTGCGTTACAGCCCGCCAGTAATCCCGCCAATAGCAGCGCATAGGGCGCGAGCGACCCTGACACGCCCACGGCGAGACCCAAACCGACAAAGGCGCCCGTACCAAGGATCGAGCCGAGCCCCAGCAGGACGGCTCCGGGTAAGCCAACTGTCCGTTTCAATGCGCCGTTCATAGCTCTGCTATGCGCAAAAGCCCCGCGTAGATAAATAGTTTTACGAAACATCTTTGTGGAGGCAGGTGTGCGCTTGTGTCGATTGACAGACGGAGGCTTTCACCCGCATATTTTCATCCATGCCAGCTGCACCCACATTTCCGGATGTTCTTATATTTGCGATCCCGTTTTTCATTGTAACGGTGGCGCTGGAATGGTGGTTCGTCTCGCGCCGGAAACTGGCGGGTCGTTACGAGACGAAAGACGCGCTGACCTCCATGTTAATGGGGCTGGGCAACAGTGTCTCTGACATCGCGATGGGCTTTATCAGCCTCGGCGTATTGATGTGGTTCTGGCAGTTCCGCCTGCTGGATTGGGGCGTGTCACTCCCCATAATTTTGGCGGCCTTAGTTGCGCAGGATTTCCTCTATTATTGGAAGCACCGCGCCGCGCATCGCATCCGCTGGTTCTGGACGGCGCATGTCGTCCACCACAGCTCGGAGCATTATAATCTCTCGACGGCACTACGGCAGCCTTGGAATAATCACTTTACGGGATTTGTTCTGCTGTCTGCGCCGCTGGTCTTGCTGGGGGTTCATCCGCTCTTGCTGGCCTTCGTCGGAGCGATGAACTTGCTCTATCAATATTGGATACACACGGAAGCCATTGATAAATTCCCACGCTGGTTTGAGGCCGTGTTCAATACGCCGTCGCACCACCGCGCGCATCATGGGACGAACCCGGAATATTTGGACTGTAATTACGCGGGCATCCTGATCATCTGGGACCGCATGTTTGGGACATTCGTGCCGGAAGGCGACCGCGAAGTTATCCGCTACGGCCTCGTGCAAAATGTCGGGACATTTAATCCGATCAAGATTGCCTTTGCTGAGATGTTGGGCGCTGTGCGGGATATTTTTGCACCGGGCCTGAGTTTGCGCCAGCGGCTCAGCTATGCGGTCAGGCCACCCGGCTGGTCACATGATGGCTCGCGCGTCAGTTCTGAAATGCTAAAGGCAGCGCATGTGCAGGCGAACCCGCATTTGGCCGGAACGCCGGGCCTGCCTAGCCTAGACCGTGAAACAACAAACGCTGCTTGAAGTTTAGCTTTTTCGGCGAGGTGGCTTTCAGCGTGTTCTTAGCCTGTTGGGTCGTTGGGCGCAGCGTAAACCGCGCCGTATCGAACCGTGTGTAGTTTCGCGACATGACTGTATCTATCGCGATCATGCGCACGCTCGCTTTCTTGGGCGTCAGCGTCAGGTCGATATAGCCGCTGTTCAGCGCGTTGTAATAACGCGCATCTGCGTTGGATTGCGTCAGCAGCAGGTTATGATCCGCCGTGGCATCGCCCATATAGGCGGTCAGTGTTTGTGACGACACAGATGATGTCACCAACTCCATCCCGACTTTCGTGCCGGATTCCGCTGTCAGCTCATTGACCCAAAACTCATGCGCGTCGCCAGTCAGGACCAGCATGTCATTCACACCCGCCGCGTCCAAGGCGGTGTAAAATTTCTCGCGCGCGATGGGATAACCGTCCCAGCTGTCTGGATAGACAGGCATATTATATTTGGACAGCGTCAGAAAATCGCGCACTTGCGGCCAGTCTTTTTCAATCGTCTGGACGGCATTTTCATCGATGTAAGGCGTGAAGTCCGGCGTTGCGAGGCGCCCCATAATGACTTGATTGGCGATCAGACGCCACGGTTTGCCGGACGCTTTGGACTCGGCGAGCGTGTTGACGATAAAGGCTTGCTGTTCTGGCCCGAACATCTCTCGGTCTGGCGCGCGCAGGATATTTTCCTTGAAGCTATCCGCGCTGCCTTCTGCGCTGATGTCCTCGATATAATCTTCGACAATGATCGGCTCGGCGCGGGCCGTTAGGCGCGTTTCGACACAGGTCAGGCTGGCCAAATCCCCCCAGTTGAAATTGCGATAGATCGCCTCACGCAGCTGACCGGGTTTAGGCTCTCGCACGGGCATCCATTCGTAATAGGCGCGCAGAGCGGCCTGTCGGCGCGCGTCCCAATCACCTTCTGTTTCGGGTTGATGGTTTTCCGCGCCAGTCTGCCAGCTGTCATTAGATGTCTCGTGATCGTCCCAAACCGCGATCAGCGGCATCAGCGCAGTGACAGATTGCAACGCCGCATCAGACCGGTATTGCGCGTGGCGTGTGCGGTAGTCGTCCAGCACGATAATCTCGCCCGCGGGCACATGGATACGGTCTTCCAAGCGCGGCGTTTCCAGCGCGCCATATTCATAATAATAATCGCCCAGATGGATCAGTGCGTCATGTCGCATATGCCCCGACATCGGGTCATTCGGCCGCGCTTCTTTCGCAATGGCGTCATAGGTGTTGAAATAGCCGTGCTGCCAGTTTGCGCAGGAGGCGATGGCAAAGCGCAAGCGCGCAGTTTCACCAACGGGCAGGGTACGCGTGTCGCCCATGGGCGAAATCGCATCCCCAAATCGGAAGCGGTAGCTGTACCATGTATCGGGTGACAAGCCATCGACCACCAGCTTGACCGTATAGTCGCGTGCGGCAGAGGTCGTGACCTCTCCCGATTTGATGACCGTTTCTGCGCCGCCCATCTCGAATAACTCCCACATCAGCGTGGCTTCGCCGTCTGTCTCCGGGCTCAGGCGCGTCCATAATACGACAGAATCTGCATAGGGATCGCCCGAGGCGACGCCGTGGCGGAAGGTGCCTTGCGCAACTTTGGCAGAGGAGACGCCCTCCACAGCCTTGGGCGCACAAGCGGCCAACGGCACAAGGGCTGCTCCGCCAAGCAAGGTTCGGCGTGTGGATGAGAAGGGCAATTTCATCGGGGTCTTATTCCACTTATGATAGAAAAGGGAAGTGAGATTTTTCGCATGGAGCGTGTGCCGCTAAGTATTATAGCGGCACTAACATCCCAGCCAAAGCGGCGCTCATCAAGTTAGCGAGGCTGGCGGCAAAGATCGCTTTGATGCCCATACGTGCAATGTCTGGCATCCGGTCTGGGATCAGTGTGCCCAACCCGCCCAGCAGGATCGCGATCGACCCGATATTGGCGAACCCGCACAGCGCAAAGGACAGAATGACGACGGTGCGCGGCGAGAGGGTCTCTTGAATGTCGATCAAGCTACCAAAGGCGATGAACTCATTGACGACGATCTTCTCGCCGAAAATCCCGCCTGCGATCTGCGCTTCGGACCACGGCACGCCGATGGACCACATCGCGGGCGAGAACAGCCAGCCGAGGATCATCTGTAGCGTCAGCCCGTCAATGCCGAACCACGCGCCGACCCAACCTAGCAATCCGTTCAGCAGGGCAATCAGAGAGATAAAGGCGATTAACATGGCGCCAATCGCAACCGCCAGCGAGACACCGTTCTGCGCGCCGACGGCAGCGGCCATGATGACGTTGGGGTGGCGCGGGCCTGTATCGGCCATGGCATAGACAGCTTTGGCCTCGGCCTGTTTCTCGGCCTTCGTTTCTGTTCGCGTGTCCGGCATTATCATCTTGGCCATCAGCAGGCCTGCGGGCGCGGACATAAAACACGCGGCCAGCAAATATTTCGGCTCAATGCCCAGCGCGATATAGCCGCCCAGAACAGTGCCAGAAACGGACGCTAGGCCAGAGACCATAATGGTGAATAGCTCGGGCTTGGTGATGCCGGGCAGATAGGGTTTCAGGGATAGCGGCGCTTCGGTTTGACCGACAAAGATATTGGCGACGACGTTCAGGCTTTCCACGGGGCGCGTATCCGTCAACCATCGAATGGCCGACCCACCCGCGCGGACGATGATCTGCATGACCTTCAGGTGATACAGGACCTCCATCAGAGAGGCGAAGAAGATCACGACGGGCAGCACACGGATCAGGAATGAAAACCCGTCCAGACCCGCCAAGTTACCAAAGACGAAATTAATGCCGGCATCCGCATAGGACAAGAGGTTCGTCACTTTGGCTGCCATAAAGTCCAAGACGCTGACACCCCAAGGGACTTGGAATACAAAGACCGCGATGGCGACCTGTAGGGCGAAACACACGCCAACAGTCCGTAGACGAATTGCACGGCGATTGTCAGACGCCAGCCACGCAGTAAAAAGGATCAAGGCAACGCCGATCAGGCCCAGCAGCGGATGGCTCATGCGGATTGCTTTCTCTCTGACGCGTCTGTGCGTCGGGGTGCGACGGTCGGACGGCTGGCGCCGATTTGGTCCAGCACACGGTCAATGGTTGCCGTCATATCGGAAATATAATCTGTCTGGTCGATGACGAGGTCGGCATGGGCTTGCGATGGGCTGACATAGGTGCGGTGAGCGGGTTCGACCTGTGTGTGGAACTGGCGCAAGACATCCTCACGTGTTCGGCCGCGTTCCGCGATATCCCGCGCCAAGCGGCGGGACAGGCGCAGCTCCGGCGCGCACATCATATAAAAGCTGTGATCGAAGACCTCGCGGAGTTCGGGTTGGTCCAACAATAATATGCCTTCCACCACGATAAAGGGGCGAGGGGGTTGCGGTTCGGTCGCTTCGCGACGTTCATGCGTTGTGAAATCATAGCGCGGCAGGGCCACAGGTTCGCCGGCTTTCAATGCCAGTAGATTATCCCGCAGAAGGGTGAAGTCCAAAGCTTCCGGCACGTCGAAATCCACCGTCGGCACGCCGCCGCGATCTCGAATGTCATGGTAATAATCATCTTGGCAGACGAGGCGGCAATTCTGCGCGCCCAGCGAATCGCAGAGATAGCGCGCGAGTGTCGACTTGCCGGAACAGCTGCCCCCCGCAATGGCGATGATTTTTGGGTCTATTGGGCGTAAATCCATGTCCCCTCTTAGCGGGACTGTCCGCTCAGGGTAAGCCGTCCTGCGATGTTCCTGCGTGGTAAATCTGCCACAGTCTCAGCAAAGCTTACGATTCGTCCACGAAACTTCACAGTGAGTCCGTTGCGCCGACTCAGACTCCTGTGCAGGGGACGCTCAAGAGAGGTGGATTTTCTGCCTGTCATGAAACTGTTAAACTTAGGCCATAAAGGCCGCCCAAATCTCCACACAAGCAGATCAGGTACCCCACCCATGAACAGAATTTTCACTACACTCGGCTTCCGCGCCGTCATGTCCACCTCCGCTCTTGCACTCACACTGGCTACCACCGGTGTCGCGCAGGCGCAGCTGACATCCTCCGCCATCTCAGGCTCTGTCATCGACAGCTCTGGCAATGCCGTTCCAAACGCAAATGTCACAATCGTCTATGGTCCGACGGGTTCAGCCCGCACGGCAACGACATCCGACAATGGCGTGTTCTTCGCGTCTGGCCTGCGCGTCGGTGGGCCTTACACGGTCACAGTCAGCTCTGCTGCTGGTAACATTGTCGAAGAAAACATTCGCCTGAACCCATCGTCGAATAACCTGCGTCTGATGATCGAAACCGTCGAAGACGTCATGATCGTCACGGGTGTGCGTGAGCAGGGCCTAGATATTGGGGATGGTGTGGGTTCGGCCTTCTCAGAAGCCGACATCCTGGGTCAGCCTTCCACAGAACGCGATCTGATCGCGACGCTCGTGCGTGACCCGCTCGCCAACTCAACCGGCGAAGGCATCTTGTCCATCGCAGGTGCAAACCCACGCTTTACCGCTTTGGCCATTGACGGCGCGCTGCAAGGCGATGACTTCGGCCTATCCTCCAGCTCCTATGCAACGTCACGTTCGCCGATCTCGCTGGACGCGATCGAAAGCGCCTCTGTTGTTGCGTCTGATTACGACCCTGCCGTTTCCGGTTTTACCGGTGGCTTGATCAACGTCGTGACGAAATCCGGTACGAATGATTTCGATGGCTCGCTGTTCTACTACACACAGGACGAGAGCTTCTTTGGGGATCGCGCTTTTAATGACGATGTCGATGTTGCCGCCTTTGATGAAGACGAATACGGCTTCTCTCTCGGTGGACCGATCGTCAAAGATAAGCTCTTCTTCTTCGTCAACTATGACAAGTTTGAATCTGGCGCAGGCCGGACATTTACCCAGCAGGACGAAGATGATGGCATCGACTCCCGTCTGTATTCTGGCATCAACCAGATCGTCCAAGACGTCTATGGTTTCGACCTCGGCGGCCGTCCAGACAGCGTCGCACTGCCAGAAAGCACAGAGCGCTTCCTCGGCAAGCTCGACTGGGAAATCAATGACCAGCACCGCGCGTCCTTCACCTATCAAGACACGCAAGAAAACGGCTTCTCCGGCACGGGCCAGACGACTTTCCAGTCGGCCTATTATCAAACGCCGCAAACGATCAAAGCCTACACGGGTCAGCTCTTCTCCAATTGGACAGATCAACTGTCGTCTAACATCCGCGTCAACTTCAAAGACAATGAGCGTGGGCAAATCTGTAACGCTGGCGACACCGTCGGTGCGTTTGATATCCAACTCTCAGAAGCCAGCCTTGTCGGAACAGACCTCGAAGGTTTCATCGATGATGGTGACGGCGTTGTGGAAACGTTCAATACAGTCTTCCTGACGGGCGGGTGTGACCGCTTCCGCCAAGGCAATACCTTTGCCGATGAGCGTCTGCAGATCTTTGGCCAAGCCAATTACATCATGGGCGACCATAACTTTAGCTTTGGTGCGGAATTCCAGAACTATAATCTGGACAACCTCTTCGCCCAGCGTTCGACGGGTCTGTTCCGCTTCCGCGGACTGGAAGACCTCATCAACCAAGACGCTAACCGTGTGCAGGTGCAATTGCCGGATACAGGTAACCGCGAAGATATTCGTGCGGTCTGGGGCTATGATACGCTTGCTTTCTTTGGTGGCGATAGCTGGCAGATCACGCCGCAAGTTCGCCTCGATGCGGGTCTGCGGTATGAGACCATCATCCAAAGCGATACGCCGCAAGAGCGGACCTTCTTTGGCGATACTTATGGTTTCTCCAATGTCGAAAACCTCGACGGCAATGATCTGCTGATGCCACGCGTATCGGTTAACTGGCAGCCGCTGGACAGCACGAGCGTCTCGGCTGGTTTCGGTCTCTTCGGTGGCGGTGCCCCGAATGTCTGGGTGTCCAACGCCTTCACACCACCTGTGTTCTTTGAGCAGGCCTTCAACGTCGCAGACGCGAACCCCGCGCAAGGCACACCGCAAGTGCTTCTCGATCAAATCGCAGAAAATGATGCCAATGGCCCAGGCCCGATCGATGTGATCAGCCCGGACTTTGAAACACCGTCTGATTGGAAAGCATCCCTGCGGATCGATCACCGTTTCGACAGCCCAAGCCTGTCCGTTCTGGATGGCATGAATATCTCGCTGCAAGCGCTCTACTCTGCCACGAATGAAGGTTTCCGCTGGGAGAACTTGGCACAGACGCAGCTCGCCTCCACGGCGGCACTGGGCGTGGCGCCAGACGGACGTCCGATCTATGCCGATCTGGATGATCTGGACATCAATAACGCGATTGCGCTGACGAACTTCGATGAAGGCTCGTCGCTGACCCTCTCGGCCAGCATTGATAAGGATTGGGACAATGGCGTTGGCTTCTTCCTCTCCTATGCCAACCAAAGCATCGAGTCGGTCACGCCAGGATCGTCCTCGCGCGGTGTCTCTAACCTTCGTGCGATCATCGATAGCGACCGGAATGATCCGTCGCTGGGACGTTCGCCATATGAAGTCGAGCACGCCTTCAAGATGGGCCTATCCTATGACAATGACATCATTGGTGATCTGAACACGCGCGTCAGCCTGTTCGGTCAGGTCACATCCGGCGATCCTTTCTCCTACACGTTCAAAGCCGATCGCGACGCGGCCATCTTTGGTCGTTCGGGTGATGGCGAGAGCCCGTTTGCAAACGACCTGCTCTATGTGCCGACCCTGCAAGGTGACAGCATCGCAGACGCCAATGTCGTTGTCGGGTCGAACTTCCAAGAAGCTGACTTCGCCGCCTATGTGCGTGACAATGATCTGTCTCAAGGCCGGATCATCGACAAGAACTCCGACACATCGGCGTGGAACCGTCGCTTTGACTTCCACTTCGAACAGGAAATCCCGTTCTTCAATTCCGCTGCCTCCAAATATGTCGGCGAGAATAATCTGAAGTTCGTGGCGGACATCTATAACGTCGCCAACCTGATCGATAGCGATTGGGGCAAGCAGCGTAACGGTCCGGGCTTTGACACGATCGACCTGATCGAAGCCGACATTGTTTCGGCGGCTGATGTGGCTGCGAATGGTGTTGACGGTGCAACGTCGCTGGAAGGTGACGCGCCGCGCACAACCTGTCTGACGGCAACAGATTGTGTCTACCGCTTCAACGATTTCGACACAGACCCGATCAGCTTCGACCGTGATGTTGCGTCGGTCTATCAGATCCGCATTGGTCTGCGTTACACCTTCTAAGGTTTCACGCAGAACACAAGAATGACGACGGGGGGCCTTGTGCCCCCCGTTTTCGTTTGTGACAGTCACTGGGCTGAAGGAAAATTTATGACCGGATTAATTGGCATTGTCGTCTTGCTCGCCGTGGCGTGGGCATTTTCAGAACATCGCGGCAAAGTCCGGTTCGACCTCGCCGCACGCACACTGGCGCTACAAATTGCGATTGCCGTCTTTGCGCTGCTGACGCCCGTCGGCGACATTGTGCTGGGCGCGCTCTCTGCCGCCGTTGTTCAGATGCAGGATTTCGTTCGCCAAGGTACGGTCTTCATGTTTGGCGAGCTGGGCGATGACAAAGGCGGGACGAATGTCATCTTCTTTTTCCAAATCTTGCCGATCATCATTTTCATTGCCGCCCTGTTTTCCGCGCTGTTCCACCTGCGCATCATGGGCTGGATCATTCGCGGCATCGGCGCGGTCGTGCGCAAGATCACAGGCGCCAGCCGACTGGAGTCGACCTGTGCGGCGGCCAATATTTTTGTCGGCATGGCAGAGGCCCCGCTGACGATCTTGCCCTACCTGCCTAAGATCACGCGGGCGCAGCTTTTCGTCATGATGAGCCTTGGCCTGTCGTCTGTCGCGGGGACGGTGCTGGTTGCCTATTCCGCCATTGGCATTGATCCGAAGTTATTAATTACGGCCGCGTTGATGGCCGCGCCCGGCGGGCTGCTGATGGGCCGTATTCTGGTGCCAGAAACAGAAACGCCCTTTGATATCGATAGCGCAGAAGCGCGCACGTTGGAAAATGAACGCGCAGGCAGCCTGATCGAAGCGCTAACAAATGGTGCGATGATTGGCTTGCAAATCATGCTCTCCGTCATGGCGCTGTTGATCGCGGTGCTGGCGGTGATTGCGCTGTTGAACGGAATTTTGGGCGGCGTCGGCGGCTGGTTCGGGCAACCGGATTTGTCGCTGGAAGGTCTGCTCGCCCGTGCGTTCCAACCGGTGGCGTGGATCATCGGCGTACCATGGGAAGAAAGCCGCGCCGCCGGACGCTTCCTTGGTGAGAAGGTCATCTTGAATGAGTTTTTGGCCTATTTTAATTTCACCGGCGTCAAAGGCGAATTTTCTGCCCAAGGTCAAATCGCCATTACCTTGGCCCTCTGCGGCTTTGCCAATTTCGGTGGTCTGGCGATCCTCATCGCGGGGCTGTCAGCCGTCGTGCCAGAGCGCAAAACAGAGATTTCCAAGCTGGGCCTGAAGACGGTTTTGGCGGGCAATCTCTCCAATTTCATGTCGGCCTCGATCGCCAGCGTCGTTGTCGCCTTGGCCGGTTTCGCAGGATTATCTGTGATGTGATGAAATAAGGGTGGCGAGTCCCGCCGGAATTCGGTATGGCCTCAAAACTTTACCTTAGAAGGAGCCCGCTTTGAAAATTCTCGGCCAGATCCCAACTTTTTTTGACGTCCTATCGCCCTGCGACAGCAAGGAAGAGGCGCTGCGGGAATTGGCCGGGCAATATAATGCGGCGGTGGAAAGCCTGAACGAGAGTTTCACGGCTTATGCCAGTGACGGGACCAAACCCGTCGGGGCTATGCCGACCTATCCCTACTTGTTGTTGCGGATCGGTGAGCGGCGTCCGGACATTACGAAATTTTCTGGCTTTGTGTCGATCCGAGGACCAGGCTGGTACGGCGCGACAATCACCTCGCCCGATGTGTTTGAGACCTATCTCTTGGACCAACTCGAACGGATCGAAACCGTCAATGAGGTCGAATATTATGTCGGACCATCTGATCAGAAAATCCCGCTCGTCTTTGCGATTGATCCCTCGACCTATGAGCTGACGCCAGAGTTATCGCGGGGGATTGGGCAACATTTCGCCCTGCCGGATCTCGCCCATATCCATGATGATTTGGCGGACGGCGTGACCGAGCGCCCGACGGATAGTCCGCTGCCGCTGGCGCTATTTTCCGCGATCCGGACGGATTATTCCTTACAGCGTTTGCAGCATTATACGGGTACGCGGCCGGGCCATTTCCAGAACTTTGTGATTTTCACAAACTATCAGCGTTACGTGAATGAATTCGTCGAACACGCGCGCAAGGTCGTCGGGAAAAACGGCTTCAGCGGCTTTTGCGCACCGGGTCAGGAACCGATCACGGACGGCGCGGATTATGTCGAAGACCCAGAGTATAAATTGCCGCAAATGCCGGCCTATCATTTGATGGCGGAAGACGGGATGGGGATTACGCTGATTAATATCGGTGTGGGGCCGTCCAACGCCAAGACCATCACGGATCACGTCGCGGTCCTGCGCAGCCATTGCTGGCTGATGCTGGGTCATTGTGGCGGCTTGCGCAGCAGCCAAGTTCTCGGCGATTTCGTTCTAGCGCATGCTTATCTGCGGGACGATCAAGTTCTCGACGATGTTCTTCCGCCGGATATTCCGCTGCCGACAATTGCCGAGGTTCAGATCGCGCTGACAGAGGCCATTTCCGATGTCATGGAATTGTCTGGTCGCGAAATGAAACGCCATGTCCGCACAGGGACAGTCGTGACAACGGACGATCGAAATTGGGAAATGCGTTACGCCGACTTACGTCCACGTTTGAACCAATCGCGCGCCATAGCGATTGATATGGAATCCGCGACGATTGCGGCGAATGGCTATCGGTTCCGCGTGCCATATGGGACGCTGCTCTGTGTGTCCGACCGTCCGCTACACGGCGAGATTAAATTGCCGGGAACAGCGGCCGCGTTTTATCGGTCCCGCGTGGCGCAGCATCTGAACATCGGTTTGGAGACGATGGAAATCCTCAAAGCTGGCGCAGAATCCGGAACACTGCATTCACGCAAATTGCGCAGTCTGGACGATCCGGTTTTTCGTTAGACACAAAAAAACCTCGGCCAAACGCATAGGGTTTGACCGAGGCGATATTCTTTATTCCTGTGTCTCTACAGAAAAACGAAATAGACGGCGGCGACCAGCAGAATAATTGCACTGGTGGAAAGCATTAGAACGCGGGTCATGCCTTTTGCGGTGCGTCCTGCACGGACGTCATTTGTCGAAATATGTTCGACACCATCGGCTGTTTGATAACTCATGTTTAATCTCCAAAAATTGCGCCTGACAGGACGAGGCCCAGTCCGGCGGCTGCGGCCGCTGCTTCCATCGGATGCGTCTGGATTCTCTCCATCAGAGCCTCGAGCCGCGGATCATCCTGTAGATTTTCAGGAATAATCTGGGCGAGGGGGTCAGCGGGTTTATTTGATTCCATTGGCTCTGGCTTTATCGGCCTTTTATGCGTGCTGACGTACAAGACAGCTGCGATCAGTAATGTTGTCGCGCCAAGCGCCAGAAAACTTATGTCCCAGCCAAAACGGGCTCCGATTGCGATGAACCCTGCGGCCAGTAAAAAGACAACAGACAGCACGATTAGCGCAATGACAGCGCCGAAAGAGGCTGTACGCTTACTCGACCGACCCCCGACGCCCTTAAGAACTAAAGGCGCGAGGGTGAGAGCGGTTCTGGCAAGTGCCAACGTCTTACTTCCGTAAAATTCCGCCCAACAGCAATCCTGCGCCCAAGGCGATGGCAATCGATGTCAGCGGTTTCTCTTTGATTTGTGTTTCTGCCTTTGTCGTCAGCTCATCATATTTCAGCTTGGCGTTTTCGGCCTTAATCTGAGCTTGCTCCCGAACGCCCTCTGTTTTCGCGGCGACAGTATCGGTGGCCTGTTGCTTCACAGCTTCGGCGAGCAACGCGATATCAGTGCGGAGGGCTTCAATCTGGGTTTGGACGTCAGGTTTTATCGCGATGACGTTTTCCTGTGTTGTGTTCTTCTTCGTTTTTGCGGTCTTCGTGGACATGTGTCTCCTTAAGATATTTATTTAATCGCGCACCAGAATTGATGCAGCGTCAATGAAACAACGAGGGAGCCCTTAGGTTTGTTCCGAGAAATAAATATTTTCGATATACTTGGAATAAAAATCGGTTTCAAAACTCTCATATGTGCCGTTTCACTCGCACTGAACTATGACCCCCTCTGATCCGTAAGTGACGGTTTTTCAGTTTGAGCTATCTCGGCTGCGACGCATAAATCGGATCAAACACGTATAGCCCTGATCCGAAGAATCGACATGATAGGATCCACCCAATTGTCGGGCAAACCCTTGCATGAGTTTCTCTCCTATGCCCGTGGCGGTCGATAATTCTGGAACGGAATCTTTGTCTTTTCGGGCTGCGGCGGCATGTCGTCCGACACCGTTGTCGCGCACGCGCAAGGTCGTTTCTCCTTCGTTCGCATCTTCGACGGACACGAAAATTGTCCCGCCATCTCGCAAGCCATGCTTGGCCGCATTTGTCATGGCCTCAACCAAAAATAACGCCATGGGTGTTGCCGTGTCGGAACAGACCGCCGCCGCATTTATATCTGCTTGCACAGAGATACCGCGATCTTCGAAACAAAGGGCGCGCCCCAGTCGTTGCGTCAGCTCCAGAATAAAGGGTTCTAGATCGACGTCTTCATTCGTCGGGCTTTCATAGAGGGATTTATGCACCTGCGAGATCGCGATGATACGGTTTCGCGTGTCATCAATGGCTTGCTTATAAAACGGATCACTGACCTGACGTTGCTGCATATTCAGCAGGGATGTGATGACCTGCAGGTTGTTTTTCACTCGGTGATGGATTTCGCGCAGGAGGTTCGTTTTTTCCTCAAGAGAGTCTTTCAAATCATTTTCGCGCTCTGTGATCCGTGTCGCCATATCCCGGAAGCTATCTCCGAGGCTGCTGATCGTATCATTGCCGACAGATTTGCGTGCCGGGGGCGGCGTAATCTTGTCACGCGCAAAACCTTGCACATCCATCCGCATCCTCCGCAAGCGCGAGAGCACAAGACTTTCGAGTGCGAGCCAGATGGCGGCAAAGCCAAAGACCCAAGCAAACAAGGGCACGATGGCCGACGCCCAAGGGTTGATCCTGTTCCAAGATAAAAGGCTTTGCTTCGGCGCGTTGACAGCAAGAAATAGCTCTGGCTCTTGCGTTGGCAAAATCGTCAAACGGCGCGGGGTGCCATCCTCATCGGATTGAGTCATGACAAGGCGCGTGTCACGTTCTGCCAAGTCGGCCCACCGTCGTAGCTCAGGTTTTTCTACGCTATCTGAACCGAGTAGGATTTCACCACTGCGCGAGAAGATCGAGACGCGCACATCGGGCGGTAGGATCGATTTATTTTTCAAATTCTGAACTTCAGAGAGATCATATCCTGCAAAAAGAATGTTCTGCAGGCTGTCGCCATCATAATTTCCATGCCCAATAATCAAGGCGCGTTGCGGGGTGTTCTGATCTTCAGTCTCAAAATTTAGTACCGTTAGGACAAAAGGTGTTTCCGGACTTAAAGCCGCCAAAGTCCTATCACGCGGGGTGAGCGTGCGGATAGGAAAAGACGCACAACCGATCATGCCATCGGCATCGGCCGAGGCCATGTTATACATGCGGGGAAACACATCGAGGACTTGCGTTAGTGTGGCGTCGCAGGTCTCTGGTGTGATGAGATCAGCGGTTAGGCGCAGGACAGATTTTGCCGTATCGACAGTCTCAACGATCTGCGCGACGGCGGTTTCTGCGGCTTCATCCACGACCTTCTCGCGCAAGCTGACGTCTCGGCGGTAGTCGTAATAGGATTGCCATATCGTGAAGATCAGCAACGGCGCCAAGGCCAGAGCCAGCAACCCCCCGAACCGCAATCGGAGGTCATTTCGCCGATGCCGTGGTAGAGGCTTGGTCTCTGTTCCGTCCATCACGATTGCTTGCCGACGGTCTAACGCTGGATGAGTTTGTCGGCTTCGTCCAATATGGCGTCCATGGCCTTTAGTGCGCCAATGCCGTCATCGGTGGTGTCGAAATCACCATCTTCCATAATCGATGCCAAGGTCTTGCGCGCGCGCGAGACACGGCTTTTGATCGTACCGGTCGCACAATCGCAGACTTCGGCAGCTTCCTCGTAGGACATGCCAGAGGCACCGACGAGAATGATCGCCTCACGCTGATCGTCGGACAAACGGTTCAGGGCGTGACGCAGTTCATTCAGGCGGACTCCGTCATCAGGATTGGCCACGGACACGATGGTCTGTTCTGCGACTTCTGGTTCCAAAGATGTCGCGCGCCAAGAGCGGCGTTTGATTGAGTAGAACTGATTGCGCAAGATTGTGAAGGTCCAGGCCTTTAGGTTTGAACCGGGTTTGAACCGTTCGCGCGCATTCCAAGCCTTCAGCAGCGCGTCTTGCGCCACATCATCGGCGAGGGTCGCATTCCCACACAAGGAGCGCGAGAAGGCGCGCAAATGCGGGATGAGCGCCGTCAGCTCTTCGCGGAATTGGTCTTCATCAAATGGGATGACGGGTGTCTCTGCGATATCGGTTTCCACTGGCGCGCTCATTGGTCGCCGTCCTGTCTCTGCGCGGCGTCGGCTTTTGCTAGCAAGCTAAGAAAAGCGTCTGGAACGGGTTCTTTTACGACCTCCTCATACATGGATTTCAGGCTGGCCCCGATTTTGTCCGAGAGGGGGTCGACCGAAAACGCCGTATCGCTAGGGCGTTGCGGTGTTTTGTCGTCTTTAAGGTTATTTGCCTGCGTCATGGATGTTGTCCTCGCAAAAATAAAGTCCAACGGGAACCATGTCCTATATAGGGCGTTCTTGTCAGATAGCGTGTGCCTTGTCATATACCCATACGCAGGGGGCATGGTAAGGTTCCGTAGATTCCGACGCTCTAACATATTCCTTCTGCAACATTCACCGTCCTAACCCGCATTTTACCTACCTGCATCTTACAAGAGGCTTTCATGAACTTGGTTGAAACTTACGGTCCTTACCTCCCTTATCTTCGCCGTTTCGCGCGTGCGATTACAGGCTCTCAAGCCTCTGGCGACACCTATGTCCGCACAGCACTTGAAGCTTTAGCTGCGGGCAAAGCCGAGATTGACACGACGAGGTCGCCCAAAGTTGCGCTTTATCGCATGTTCCTTGGGATTTGGTCCACGACGGGGGCCACATTGGAAGCTGACTCTGACGCGCGCGTCGTCGAAGGTTCCAACACGGTTGCGCGTGTCTCGCGCCTGACACCGACCTCGCGCCAAGCTTTTTTGCTCCAATCCTTAGAGGGGCTGAGCCTTGCGGATACGGCGGCCGTCATGGATGTGTCTGAAACCGAGGCCCGCGACCTGATCGCCCAAGCTGAAGCTGACATTGAAGCTGCCCTGCGGACAAATGTTCTTATCATCGAGGATGAACCGATTATTGCGGCCGATATTGAAGGCCTCGTGACAGAGTTGGGCCATACGGTCGATGGCATTGCTGCTACACGCGGGCAAGCCGTGGAGGACGCCGCCAAGACTAAGCCTGGCCTCGTTTTGGCGGATGTGCATCTTGCGGATGGCAGCTCTGGCATTGATGCCGTCTCAGACATCTTGGACAGCTATGATGTGCCTGTAATCTTCATTACGGCATATCCTGAACGGCTTTTGACGGGTGATAAACCCGAGCCAGCCTATCTGATTTCAAAACCGTTTGAGCCAGATAATGTGAAGGCAGCCATCAGTCAGGCGTTGTTCTTTCACACGGCCTAACGCCCAACTGTATAAAATCCCTAACCCTTGCATGGGATGGGAACCCTTTCGCGGTTCTCTCGTTATAATTCTATAAGCTCACTCTAGACGTTAGATGAATTATGGATTGGACAGTTGGACTTTTTATCTCGGTTGTGTTGGCAGCTTGGGCGCTCGTCAATATCTGGGGCGCTGAGACAGAGCGTGGCGCGAAGATAGCTTGGTCGATTTTTGTTCTAGTTTTCCCAATTTTTGGCACGCTCATTTGGTATTTCGCTGGTCCGAAACGCGAGCAAGCATAGGTCGCATAGCTTTGATGGCTGTGATAGGACGAGTACATGCTTTCGGTTCTCGACATTTTTCGGATCGGCATTGGTCCCTCCAGCTCGCATACGGTTGGCCCCATGCGGATCGCTGCGCGATTTCTAAAGCGGCTTGAGCGGCAAGAGCGTCTGACGCAAACCGCGCGTATTCAGATCATCTATCGGGGGTCTTTGGCCTTTACAGGCGCAGGTCACGGCACGCCGCGTGCGGGACATCTCGGTCTCTTGGGGTTTCGCCCCGAGACGATCGATGTAGACGTGGCCGAAGCTGCGCTGGCGTCACTGCATCGCGACAAGGCCTTCACCTGCGCCGGTCACCGCATTGGCTTTGATCCTGACACAGACACGCTCACAGATTACGAAACGCCCGCTGATCTGCACCCAAATGAAATGCGGCTTTTGGCGCTAGATCACGCAGGCGAGGTGGTCATGGCGCGGACGTATTATTCAACAGGCGGCGGATTTGTGGCCAGCCATGCGCAGCTCTCCAAACCTGTGCGCAATGATCGGGTCCAGACGACTGTCCGCGTGCCGTACCCTTTTGGTTCAGCGGCAGAGCTTCTCGCCATTTGTAAAACAGAGAGTCTCTCTATTGCTGATGTCGTTCTCGCGAATGAGGATTCGAAGCGCCCCCGCGACCAGACGAATACGCGGCTCGACCGGATTGGGGACGTCATGCTGGACAGTATCAATCGCGGCCTGCGGACTGAAGGCGAACTGCCGGGTGGGCTGCGTGTCGCGCGCCGGGCTCCTGCGATCTGGGCCACGCGCCGAGCGGCACCCGGTGCGAATGAACGCGAAACCCTCTTCGACTGGCTGAACGTTTACGCCATGGCCGTGAACGAAGAAAATGCTGCGGGCGGCCAAATTGTGACGGCGCCAACGAATGGCGCGGCCGGAATTATTCCCGCAATCTTGCGCCATTATATTTGTGATGAGATGGGCGTGCCGAACCCAGAAACTCTGCGTATTTTCTTTGCGACGGCGGGCGGGATTGGCTTGCTCTATAAACAGCGCGCGTCAATCTCTGGCGCGGAAATGGGCTGTCAGGGTGAGGTTGGCGTAGCCTGCTCTATGGCGGCGGGCGGGCTGGCAGCCGTGTGGGGTGCATCGCCGGACCAAGTCGCCAGCGCCGCAGAAATCGGCATGGAACATAACCTCGGCCTAACCTGTGACCCTGTCGGCGGCTTGGTGCAAATTCCTTGCATCGAACGCAACGCCATCGGCGCGGTGAAAGCCGCCAATGCAGCCCGGCTGGCTCTGCACGGCTCAGGCGTTGGCAAGGTCAGTCTGGATCAGGTCATTGAGACCATGCGCCAAACGGGCTTGGATATGAGTTCGAAATATAAAGAGACGAGCCAAGGTGGCTTAGCTGTGAATGTGGTGGAATGTTGAGACGAAAAGTTTCGACTTAGACGTCGAACTTATCTTTCCGACGCACACCCATCAGTAAGCGGTTTTCCAAACGCCCCCGCAGCGCCGCATAATAGGCGCGTAGGAAATCATAATCATTTTCCGTCGCTTCCCAGACCCAGCCGATTTTTGTGCGGATCCGGCTGGCGACATCTTTCAAGACTTCCGGATCGCGCGCGCGCAAGACGTCCTCCAGAACATGTAGCTCTTTGACCCCGTAGGCGTCGATCTGGGCGGGCGTGAAGACGAATTTCGACGGCATATCGCCGGCTTGGGTTGGGGCGGCCAAGTCCTTGGCCAGTAGTGGCCGGGGCGCGCGCACGACCCACGTGCCTGCCACCAAATCGCCGACCCGCAGGCGGTCCTTGTTGAACAGCGGGAAGAATAAAAAGATCGAACCCCAAATTGCCGCCAGCAAAGACATCCACCCATCCACACCCGCGCCGCCCACACCCAACAGCAATCCGATGGGCAGGAAAAAGCCAATCTCGCGTAAGGCATTTCTTGCGAAAACGGCGGCCGCAGATAGACGCGCAGAGGTCCGCGAGGCGACACGAATTTTCAGCATCATTTTTCCGGGTGTGGCCGCGCGTCGTCCAATCTCAAACAGGGTGAAATAAAAGCTACGCAGAAAAAACGCGATTAGAATAAGAATCGTAATCGCCAGCTCTCCATTGATTCCGGCGAGATTGCCCAGCGCGAGTGCCGCCGCAATAATCGCGACGATGATGATGATGAGGTCAATCGCAAAGGCTCCAATCCGTGCGCCGACATCTGCCAGCTCAACTTGTAGATCGATACCTTCTGGCGTCACAAGATGCCGCCGTCCGGGGGCGAGTTTATTGATTGTCGTGGCCGCGCTCACAGGGTTTCATCCTGACGCCGTGGGGCAAAGAAATAGAGCATCCAGAACACGAACATGCCGGTCCCTATGCCATAGCGCACCCAATCATTCGTAATTAATTGCCGCCCAAAACCTTCCAGTAAGCCTGCGACCAGCAGCATGAAGACAACGCCGCCCAAGATAATCGCGCCCTGTTCGGCTTTCGACCGCAGTGATTCCATCCGACTCATATCGCCGGGGAAGGCCACGGCTCGCCCTATCAACAAGCCGCCCGCACCGGCCAGCGCAATAGCGAGCAATTCCGTCGTACCGTGGATGAACAACCACCCCCCGACTTCAAAGCCCAAATCTTTGGCCGTGAAGACGGCGATAAACGCGCCGATGGCCAAACCATTATACAGCAGCAGGATAATCGTCGGCAGGCCGAACACAAAGCCGAGCGCAAAAGCGAAAATCGACACGCGCGAATTGTTTGAAAACAGATAGGCCGCAAAGGCGCCCAAGCCGCTTTCATCGCCATCATGATACAGCGTGCTGCGCAAATATTCGGTCGAGGCCGTCGGATCGCGTCCGCTCGCCATGCCGCCTGGCATGAGCGAGTAGAACCAGTCCGGATTGCTCGCAACGAGGATATATCCCACCAGTCCGCCAAGGAAAAAGATAAAGCTGGAGACTGCCAAATCGCGCCACGCGCTCTGCACGGCCAGCGGCAGGTCTCGGACGAAAAAGGAGAGGATGCGGTCGCGTAACCGCGCCTGCGATCCATAAATCACGTAATAAGCCCGCGTCGAAAGTGACTCTAGATAGGCAATCACGCTTTGGTCCAGAGACGTCGCGCGCGCCACGGATAGCGACGAAAGTGTCGCGCGATAAAGCCGCGGCAGGCTGACGAGTTCTTCGTCAGAAAGCGCGCGCACAGAACTCCGCTCAATCCGCAGCAGCAGCTCTTCCATCTCTTTCCAAACGGCTTGACGCTCCTCACGGAAGCGCTTGGATTTCAATGTGATAATCCTAGATTGCATTGCGCGCCTTCAAGTTAAAATAGGTGTTCAGCACGGCCATATTCAGCGTGTCGGCATGGGCGTCGATGACATTCACGCCCATCCGCTGAAGCCGCGCCAAAACCAGATCCCGCTCATGCATCAAGCCGTCGCCAATGACGCTGGCTGCCGCCTCTTCGGGCAGGCGCGCGGGCGTCGCAATTAATTGATCCAACGCCGTATTTCGGAAGGCCACGAAAATGACGATGTGGCGTTTTAACAAACGCCCCATATTTTCGACCATTAATTCCGCCTGTGTCGTATCGACGAAATCGGTGAAAACGACGATCAGCGTTCGACGTTGAAGGTTCTGCGCCAGCTGGCTGAGCCCCAAGGTAAAGTTTGTTTCCGCTGTCGAGTAGTCGACCTTGGCCGAGACGCGGCGGATCTGCGCGAAACTGCGCGTGCCACCGATAGCGGGAGCATAGAGGTAAGGCTTTTCGTCAAAGGCGTAGAGCCCAACGCGGTCTCCGATCTTCAGGCTGACAAAGCCCATCAGCAACGCCGCATTCAGCGCCCGGTCCAGCTTGGTCATGGCCTCACCAGATTCTGAGTCTTCGACGCCCTCTGCCATGAGGTGTCCTGTATCAAAGGCAAAGACGATGTTGTGATTGCGCTCTGTGCGGAACTCTCGCGACAACAGGGTCGCGTGACGCGCGGAATGTTTCCAATCGATCGACCGCTTGTCCATGCCGGGCATCCATTCCGTCAGCCCGTCGAATTCCGTGCCTTCCCCGCGTAGGCGTTGGAGTTTTTGTCCGATATTGGCATCTTTGGTGAAAATTTGCGCGGCCGTATCGCGCACCATTTGCGTATCCGACGTGACGGGAAAATCGCGCTCTAGCGTCTCGATCCGTTGTCGCCAGATTAATCCCAGCGGCCCCTGCCAACGCATCCAGAGCCGTTCAATCGCCGCCGTTCCACGCAGAGCCGCGCGCAGGTCAAACAGGGCGATCATCCCGCCTTCATTGGGTTGAGCCTGCGCGACCAGCGGGCGAGAGATCAAGCGGTCATTGACCGTCAGGCGCATTTCCGGCGTGCGGGGTGGGACGCCTGCGCCGTATTCCGCTGTCACTTTTGCATCATAAGATCGCCCGATATATCCGGCGGCGGGACTGTCCAGTGATACAGACATTTTGCTGACGCGCGTGGCCAGCAGTGCGTCCAACGCAATCAGCCCGGCCAAGCCAGCAATCCACCCTGCGCCCAACACCCAAAGCGCCGGCATAAACAGCGCCAAGATCAGCGTCACTGGCAGGCCAAAGCTCGCGGCATAGACCGCGCGGCGGGTTGGATATGTCTGGGTCTTGATCACGAGCTAGCGCGGAGCCTGGGTCTGTTCCAATACGGTCGAGATGACTTCATCCGCTGTCCGCCCTTCGATTTCTGCGGCTGGGGAGAGGACTGCGCGGTGGCGCAGGGCGGGCAAGGCGATGGCTTTGACATCATCAGGGATGACATAATTGCGGCCTTGCAACGCGGCATAGGCGCGGGCGGAACTGGCGATCATTGCAGCGGCCCGGGGGCTGGCGCCTGTTTCGAAGAGGGGATTGTCCCGCGTGCCACGGACGAGGTCGACGACATAATGTGTGACTTCTTCATTTAGATGGATGTCGGAAATCAGTTTCCGCGCTTGTTTTAATTGCGCTTTGCTCATCACGGATTTTAGACCCAATTGCGTCAGGCTCGGCGTGCCAGAGCGTTGGCCATGCTGCTCGACAATCCGAATTTCCTCATCCCGCGCGGGATAGGACAAGATATGTTTGAATAAGAAGCGATCTAATTGTGCTTCTGGCAGGGGATAGGTGCCTTGTTGCTCGATCGGGTTTTGCGTCGCGACAACCATAAAGTTCTCACCTAGGTCAAAGCGCTGTCCATCGATCGTGACTTGTCGCTCCTGCATAGCTTCCAGCAAGGCCGATTGTGTCTTGGGCGGGGTACGGTTGATCTCATCCGCCAGCAGCATGTCACAGAAGATCGGACCTTTGACCAAGGTGAATTCATTCGTCTGGAAGGAAAATAAATTCGTCCCCAACAGATCGCCCGGCAGAAGGTCCGGCGTGAATTGAATCCGCCCAAAATCAAGTTTCGTCACATGCGCAAACACCTGCGCCAAAAAAGTCTTCGCCGTGCCGGGCACACCTTCGAGCAGGATGTGCCCGCGCGACAGCAGCGCGGTCAGCATCAGATCAATCGTATCGGTTTGGCCGATGATGACCTTGCCAACTTCGGCCCGAATATTCGTGGCCAAGCTTTGCACGATGGTAGGTGCTTCTGTGCCGGGTGTCGGGGTGTCGTCAGTCATGTGATGTCCTCGGTCGGGGTGTTATGTGTGGGTGTTTCGTTCAGCATGGCGATCTGCCAGTCATTGAGGGCGCGCGCATATTGGGCATAGCCGATTTCATCCGCTGCGCGGATGGCGCGGTCCAGTTCTGCAAAGCTGGGCGAGATGGCCGAGCGCCGCTCGCGGCTTTCTAAGAGGGCGCTCAAGCGGTCTTTCGTTGTTGCGCGAAAGCCGAGTTCCGCGGCGACACGTTTTCGGATCAGCGCGGCATAATCTCCGCCGGTTTTGTGGGCGCGTCCGGCGACCTGCATAAATTCCGCCGCCGTGCGGGCCAAACTAACGGGGCCTTGCGCATAATCTGGACGGGGTCGTTCTGGATCACCAAAGCGGTTGAAACCCTGCCATGCGATCAAGCCACCCGCCGCTAGCAGGCAAAGCGTCGCCGCTAGAAATGGTGGGCTGAGCATTAGCTTAATAACATTGCGTCCGGCCTGCAAACCATGGACGGACAGATCAATATCAACACGGTCCATTCGCGCATCTGCGATGGAATTAATTTCATTGACGATAGATATGGCGACCTGCGCCCCGCTTCGCGTATTCAACCCGATCGTGTTGATGAGGTCTGGTTCTGAGAGAACAAAGGTGTTTGAATTGTTCAGCCGGATCAGCACGGGGTTACCGTCGAGGCTGAGGATAGGTTGCGCTGAGATGCCTTTGCTGTCCTCGGCCTCCATATCCAATGTCGCGTCAAAACTCTCTTTGTCTGTTTCCGTGGCGGGGGAATTTTCTGCCAGCGCATCGTCAATGGCCTCTGTGCTAGCTTCGGATGCGGGGTCTGCGTCCTCTGAGTCGGTATCCGTCTCGTCCTCGCCTACTTCCTTTGCTTCCGTTTCGCGGGCGGCCTCTAGTTCATCTTGGAAGATTTCAAATAATTCCCGATCATAGGCCGACCAAGAGGTTGTAAAATCGAAATATTGCAATCGTTCAACTGTTAATTCACGGCCTTGGCTGACCCCCGTTTCGGGTTGTAGATCGAAAAAGACTTGTCCCTGCCAAGTTGTATTTGCGCGACGGCGGATGACAGGGAGGCCTTCGACCATCCGGTCATATCCGCTCAGCCGCATCAAGCCATTGCCATATTTTCGAGCCCAACCCGGACGCGCGACCTCAGTCTTGGAGGCTTCCATCGGCGAGACTTGCCATTTCGGCAAAACGATCAGGCGTAGCTCATCGTCGCCCGCTTTTTCCAGAGCCTCTGAGAGCGGTGCATAGGGCTGGGACGGCGTATAAATAACGAGGCGGCGGTTCCGTTCCCAGTTAGAGCGATCCCCGCGGGTTTCGCGAACGGTGAAATCCGTATCCTCCAGCAGATCAATAAAGGCTTTATAGCCAACCCCCGAGACACTGCGCGGGGTGGCCTGTCCAGGCGGTGCCTTGCGCAGATCATCGGCAAATCCCGACAGCACGATCAGCGCCGCAAATGAAAACAGACCTACCGCCAGCAACGCCAGCAAAGTCATCGGACGAAAGATCACAGAAGCCGCACGCCCCTTGCGCAGGCCAGTCTGTGCTCCCGACAGCTGATCGACTAGAACTTGTTCGCGACCGCGCGCCATTATCGACGCCGCCGACGCGGAGCATCCGCGCCGCCTGTCAGATTGGTATAGGCGGCCCGCGCCGTTTGAAATCCGGCCGCGCCAATCGGCTTGCCGCCAAAATGCGATAGCTCTGATACGCCAGCAATTGTCGAAAAGGCTTTGCGAGCTTCGGGTGTTAGAACCGTCAACTGGCCAATTTCGCGCGCAGTGAGAGAGCGCCGAACGACGTTGGGCCGATGCCGATCAATATCTTGGATTGAGCGGAACAGCAGGACATGCACAGCCTCGCCATAGCGTCCCTCTGCCGCCAATCGGTCAATCTCATCCAAGAGGATTTGCGCTTGCGCCTTGGCGGGCTGGTAGAGCGGAATATCGGGTTCGTCTGTCGCGTCGGATGTTTTGGGCCGTGCAAAACGTGTCTCGTAAATCGTGCGTCCCAAAAGATAGACCACGGCCAACACTAGCGCGCCGATCCCTAACCAGAAGATGATCCGCAGAAAGGGTGCTAAAATTTTGAATAAACCTTCGAAAAACGCGGCGATCATTTTGGAAAAAGCGGAGGGCGGTTTGGCCGGGATCGGCTCGGCCAATTCGAACTGATAGCTCTCATTGCGTTTCAACGCGCGGAAAGCAGCATCCAGCGACTCTTCATCGACATCGACACCCATTCGCGTCTGGTCGATTTGTTTTGTGTTGTCTTGTGCTTGCACGGGGGAAGCCGCGCCAAAGGCGAGAAACAGGCCCAACAGAAATAGGGGTAAGCATGTGCGTAAAGTCAGAATAATGCCAACGCCTCTAAAGCCATTTCAGCAATTTGAAAACTGCGCCTAATGCCGCGCCAACGCCCAGCACAATCGCGCTCACATACCAAAAGCCCATCCCATTTTCTGTCCACGGCATGCCGCCGACATTAATACCCATCATGCCCGAAATAAGACCAAGGGGCAGGAACACGGCGGAGACTACCGCCAAGATCATCATGTTCTTATTCATTTGTTCCGCGCGGAGATCTGTCAGCTGATCTTTCACAATTGCGCAGCGTTCGCGCACAGCGTCCAGCTCTTCTGTAACGCGCGTCGCTTGATCCGCCGCATCGCGTAAACGCAACTGATCCTCAGCTGTAATCCAGCTGAGTTTTTGCAAGGACAGGGCGCTCAAGGCATCGCGCTGCGGGGCGAGATAGCGGCGCAATTGAATCGCTTCTCGACGTAGGTCTGCCACAAGCGGGCGCGCGGCATCGGATTTTCCCGTGTCGATTGTCTCTTCCAGATCATCGACCTGCTCATTCAGATCAAGAATCGTTGGGATCATGCGGTCGATAATCATTTGGGCAAAGCTGGAGATAAACCCGCCCGGCGTTTCGGGTGCCGTCTGAGATTTCAATCGCATGGCCATATCTCGCGTTGCGCGCAGGGGGCGCTTTTCGACGGACACGATGCGCGTCGGTTGAATGAAAAAACGGATGCCGACCATATCTTCGGGTTCGGCACCGGGGTTCAGATTGACCCCGCGCAGATTTATCAGAACATCTTGATGGCGTAGGATTGTGCGGGGCCGCGAGTCTTCGGCCAGCAATGTCCGCTCTGCGATTTTATCCAGATATGTATCGGCTTCAAATGTTGCCGCAATGTCGGGGTCCTGCCGAGAGAAGTGATACCAATCATAGCCGTCTCCCGCCGCGCGTGGCGGGGCCAGCTGTCCCTCCGAAATCGGCTTGGCCGTTCCGTCTGGCGCGATGTGGTAAGCATGTAAAATCAGGGCCAAATGGTCCAAGCCTCCCCTCAAGACAAATCCACCTTAGCGGGTGAACGCATGGCGTCAATAAATCCGGATCAATGTCGTGTCTTATCTATGAACATGGCAGGCATCAGTCCGCGCAGAGAATTGCCGACAAAGACCGCTTCCGCC
>CAYPWW010000012.1:46276-50868 GCA_964414555.1 uncultured Algimonas sp. | reverse complement strand
GTATTTTGGACCATAGAAGTCTTGATAAAAAGCCTCCCATTATTACATAATGCATATGCGTTTTATCGCCGACGGACCCGACATACCCAATGATTTACTACGTGCTCGCGATAAAGGGCGGGTTGTTTTCTTCTGTGGGGCCGGAATCTCACTTGCACGTGCCAAACTACCCGATTTCTTCGGATTAACTGAAAACGTAATGGCGCGCCTGAAACCTTCTGAGACCGGTAAGGCGAAGGCTCGTTTTACCATGCCGGAGCGAATTGTAAGAGAGACGAAAGGCCAAATTTCTTGGGAAGAAGCATCTGCTCTCATTTCCGCTGATAAGGTCTTTATGGATTTATATGGCGAGTTTGACCGCGCAGATATTGAGTGGGCGGTCGCGCAAGCCCTTCAGACTGATGCGAGTACTGACCGATCTGCTCATCAAATCATCCTTGACCTCGCTCATACACCAGCAGGCCGAACCCAGCTCGTTACAACCAATTTCGACCGATTGTTTGAGACATCAGCTGAGACAAAAACATACTGCTTTCCCGACCTACCAGACCTCACCCAACCTGATAGATTTGATGGCGTTGTATATTTACATGGTCGTATCGATGATACTGGACAAGCCGCCGAAAAACCGGGATTCATTTTATCAAGCGCCGAATTTGGTCACGCTTACATGACAGATGGTCGAGCAGCTCACTTTATAAAAGACCTAATCAAAGACTATACGCTCGTCTTTCTTGGCTACAGCGCAGATGACCCTCCCATAAGTTACTTGCTGGAAGCATTGGGTCGCGTGGGTGACGAAAGCAGTTCCATTTATGCGTTTCATGCGGGCTCTGAAAGTGAAGCCCGAAGCACATGGGATGCTCGTGGGGTGGAGCCAATATCTTACTCCGCTGACAATTACCACTTAGCCCTCTGGACAACACTTGAGGCATGGGCCTCCCGCGCGCGCGATAGAGAGAGCTGGACGCAAGGCACGCTAGCGCTTGCCGCACAACGACCGGGCGAATTAGAACCTCATGAGCGCGGAAGGGTGGCCGCTCTTATTTCGTCTCGTGAAGGCGCTGCTCTATTTGCATCTGCCGAACCAACGCCGTCTGGCGAGTGGCTTTGGGTGTTTGACCCTCGTAAGCGGCTTGGTAAGCCTAAGCGATCACTTTATAATCGCGATGAGCCAGCGATTAACCCATTCTCATTATACGGACTTGACAGTGATACACCGCCAGCACTGCCCGATCCCGATCACCCTCAACAGAAACGTGATGTTGACTATGCGTCTGCATGGAACGCGTTTACGCTAACTCCAGCCGACATTGATACAGCGAAAGCGGAAAATATTGCATCATACGCTGAACTTTACACTGCAGGCATAGCCGTTCTCCCTCATCGCTTGTTTTCGTTAGGTCGTTGGATTGCAAAAACATGCCACCAGCCCGCAACTCTCGCATGGGCGGGATCACAGCAAAAACTGAACCCAGAATATATCTCTCTGATTGGAGGACGTCTGGATGATATGGAGGGAGATGAAGAGCTCGAACATATCGTGAGGCAATGGCGCTATCTGTTTGAGACTTGGGATAACAATGTGAACGGCCTTCGTGACCATGATATGCGCTGGTATCATTTACAGCGCCTTGCACAAAAAGCGCCTTGGACGTCGCAACTCGTTAGGGCTTATGGGCAAGCCTCACGGCCAGTTGTAAAAACAGAGCCGAACTACGCACAATCAGGGGGCGCTCCAGTTGACGATAATAAACATCCATATTTTAGAGTCGAGATTGGCTATCCCAGATTTACTTATGATGTTGATGTGCCCAACAAGTGGCGGATTGAAACCATTGCGGAGCTACGCGAAAGCCTGCGTCAAGCAGATCGACTTGAGACTGAGACTGGCCCAATGTGGTCGTTCAACCTTGTGCCAATTAGGCAGGGTGACGACCCGAATGTTAATGAATATCAACGTGGAGAAGGGATATCGGGCCTTGTAGCGCTTTATACAAATGAACTTAAACGCCTTGCAAAGCACGATAAGGCAGCAGCACGTCGGGAGGTCAAGTGCTGGCCAGAAGGGGCTTCCATAATTTTCCCTCGCCTTAGAATTTGGGCGCTTGGCGAAAAACGGCTCATCTCAAAACGTGACCAAGTTGAAGTGTTGAAATCTATTTCGAGGGAAGCGTTTTGGCATACGGGTAACCAGCGTGATTTACTCACATCATTGTCGTCAAGGTGGTCTAACTTGTCTAACGAAGCTATCAAAATTATTGAGGCCAAGCTACTCAAGGGGCCAAAACGCAAAAAGTCTTATGATAAAGACAGGGCCGCATTTTTAGAGCGGAAAGCCTCCATGCAATTGAGCCGTATTCACTGGCTTGCTAATAACGGGGGTGAGTTTTCATTTGATCTCCAAGATACATCGGAAGTGCTCCGGAGCATCGCGCCAAATTGGAAACCAGAATATGCTGATGGCGCAGATGAAGAACTTGGTTCAAGGGGTGGGTTCGTCAAGACGGAGACCGATCATGATGCGCTCTTGCCCCTAAAGCTTAGAGACATAATTCCTAAAGCCCGCGAGCTCAGCGGGCGAACATCTGATTACCTTGTTGAAAAAGACCCATTCGCAGGTTTTGCAACCGCCAAGCCGTTGCGCGCACTCGCTGCACTGCGGCACACGACCTCAGCGACTTCACCGAACCAATCGGAATGGCGAACCTTCCTAAATCATGATCGACGAGCCTCAGATACGCCTTGGTTAAGCCTTCTCATTCTTCACAGAATAAAGGACGTTGACGACACAGCCCTTAAGACCTTTCTATACGCTTTTACGTGGTGGTTTCGGGATAAATCTGGCCTTTTCTCCATTGTCTGCCCCGACGTTTATGACCTTATGTACGACCGTGTTGTTTCTCTCATTTCAGAAGAAGCGGAGTTGGGCGCGTCAAAAATTATCTCCAATTCTTCTGGCAAAGACTGGCTAGGAAGCGCCTTAAATTCGAGCGTCGGCCATTTAACTGATGCCGCGATACGCGACAATCGTTGGAAGAACGAACCTAGCGAACAGTGGGTCGCTCGAATGACCACCTTGTTAGACATTCCGGGGGAGACTGCCGCACTAGCGATCGCAGAGTTGTCCCAAAGAATAAACTGGATTGACTATCATAAACCGGGTTTTGCTGCCGAAATCCTGAGGCGCGCATTTGACGATACAAACTCAGTAGTGGCTGATGCTTTTTGGAGCGGATTTAGCCATGGGCAAATACCATCATCAGATCGGCTGTTTTCAAATCTCAAACCATTTATCTTACAGCGGGTGCTAGAGACGGAGGGTGATACTGAAGGTCGGCGAAGCAGATTGAGTGCGGCTTTGCTAGCGAATTGGCGGCGACCGTTTGCAGACGGAGATACCGTTCACTTAACGGATGCAGAATTGACGAATGCCCTTCTTCATGGAAGCGAGAACTTCCGATTGAGCATGTTGAGTCATTATGAGAGCTGGGCTGCCCATACGCTTCGTGAGCCAGACAACGAACTCAATTTTCTAAACACAGCACAAGTCTCGGATTTCTTCAAAGATATTTGGCCAAGACAGACAAGTGTTCGAACAAGCAAAATTAGTCGTAAGCTCTTCTCAATTTTAACCCACAATGTCCTTCTAATGGATGTTATTTTTGAGGATGTTTTGTCATTATTGGTTCCTGTCGAAGATCAGCATTTAAGTTTTTACTTTCGGGACACAGACACGATTGTCGAAGACAGGGCGCGGAATCTATTTCGTATTCTACTCGCTGTGCTTCCGTCACAAACGCGGTTGTGGCCCTATAATCTGTCCGCGATGCTTGATCGAATGATTGCCGCAGAACCTAGCCTGGAGCACTCAAGCGACATGATTAGACTAAGAGAGAAGCTAATTCTCGGGTGATATCTGCAATGAGGGTGTTTTCCTTATTTCTTTAATGCCTTTTGCCTCACAAACACCTTAACTTCTTGCCTCACAAATGTCTTGCGAAACCCTTGAAGTCATTGTATTCATTGGTGTGTCAGGTCAATGATCACCCCAGGTTCGGGCACCATTTTTCTCTCAAACTTCAGATGAATGACGCCACCTTATTTCGATGACGATAAATTTCTATCGGTTCTGTCGATCCGCAATCAGGCCTTCGACAACACTAGGGTCGGCCAGCGTTGACGTGTCGCCCAGATTGCCAAATTCGTTCTCAGCAATTTTGCGCAAGATACGGCGCATGATTTTGCCCGAGCGTGTTTTGGGCAAGCCCGGCGAGAACTGAATGAAATCCGGCGTCGCGATAGGCCCGATCTCAGCGCGTACATGTTTGACGAGGTCTTTGCGCAAGGGATCATCTGCGTCGACGCCAGCGATAACGGTGACATAGGCGTAGATGCCCTGCCCTTTGATATCATGCGGACATCCCACAACGGCGGCTTCTGCGACAGCGTCATGCGACACGAGCGCAGACTCTACCTCGGCTGTGCCCATGCGATGACCGGAAACATTGATGACATCATCAACCCGGCCCGTGATCCAGTAAAAGCCGTCTTCGTCGCGACGACACCCGTCGCCCGTGAAATAATTACCG
>CAYPWW010000012.1:0-46176 GCA_964414555.1 uncultured Algimonas sp. | reverse complement strand
GTTTCCGTCTGCCACCATGTATCCACGATCGGGCAGCGGCCCTCGCCAACAACATGGAAATACCATTCCCAGGCCTCGGGGTTGATGGGCTCTCCCACCGTTCCCAACAGGCGCAGAGACTTACGCGATGTAGCGCGAACAGGTCCCTCACCCTCTCGCATCAACGCGCGGATGGCTGTCGGGGCGGTATAAAAAATCGATACATTATGCGTGTCACACACTTGCCAGAAACGAGACGCATCGGGATAGGTTGGCACGCCTTCGAACATCACCGTCGTCGCGCCATTCGCGAGCGGACCATAGACGATATAGGTGTGCCCTGTGACCCAACCAACATCAGCCGAGCACCAGTAAACGTCGTCTTCTTTCAGATCGAAGACATATTCGTGGGTCATGGACGCCCAGACGAGATAGCCACCCGTCGTGTGAAGGACGCCTTTGGGCTTTCCTGTCGAGCCGCTGGTGTAGAGAATGAAAAGCGGATCTTCCGCCTTCATCGGCTCTGGCGGGCAATTGTCGGCGACTGTCTTTACGGCTTCATCCAACCAGACATCACGGCCAGCTGTCATGTTCACCTCACCGCCTGTGTGGCGTACGGTTAGGACGGTTTTGACGATCCCTGCAATCTCACAGGCCGCATCACAATTGGCTTTCAGGGGAACGCGCTTGGTCCCGCGCAAACCTTCGTCAGCTGTGATGACCAATGTGCTATCGCAATCCGTAATCCGACCCGCCAGCGCATCCGGAGAGAAACCGCCAAAGACGACACTGTGGATGGCGCCAATGCGCGCGCAGGCCAACATGGCGAAGCTGGCTTCCAAAATCATCGGCATATAGATCGTAACGCGGTCGCCTTTCTTGACGCCATGGGCTTTCAAGACATTGGCAAAGCGGCAGACCTCGCGATGGAGTTCACGATAGGTCAGCTTTTTCGACGCGCCCGGACTATCCGCTTCCCAGATGATCGCTGTTTTGTCGCCGCGTGTTTCGAGGTGACGGTCCAAGCAGTTTTCTGTGACGTTCAGAACACCGTCCGCATACCATTCGATATTGAAATCACCTTCATCCCAAGAAACGTTCTTGGCTTTCGTGTAAGGGGTCATCCAATCAAGACGCTGGCCCTGTTCCGCCCAAAAACTCTCAGGGTCTGCAATCGAGCGCGCATACATCTCGCGATATTGCTGCGGCGTTAGATTGGCTTTCTCGGCGAAAGCGGCTGGCACAGGGTAAATCTTTTCGGCGGTATCGCTGTTCCCACCCGTTACAAGCTTGCTCATCTGCCGTACTCCAAACCCGTGTTATTTTGTGGCTGTAGAGTGATGAGTATCATCGCCACTCCAACTCGTACCTCTTGTACCTATAAAGCGCAGCAACGCCCATGGGAATCTTGGGGTTGGGCGATGACAGCAGAAACTGACGTCTTAAGCCTAAGGAGCCCCCTCACGAACACGCATCGGCGCCATACCGGCATCTGCGATACCATGTGACTTTCGCATTCCGGGAATACGGATGTCTTCGACCAAGTCTTGGACATCTTGCGGCGGCGCGGCTGTCAGGTGCGAAACGACAATGCCCACGGCTGCGGCGATCCACATAAAGACGAAACCGATACCCTCTGGTGACACGCCTCCGTCGCCAAAGTTGAACCACCAAGCTTCCGGTTTACCTCCCATGAATCTGAAATAGCTGATATAAGCCACCGTCGAGATTAGCCCGACGAGCATAGAGACGATCGCGCCTTCCTTGTTCATACGTTTCCAGAAGATACCGAGGAAGATAATCGGGAAGAGCGACGCCGCCGCAATGCCAAAGGCAAATGCCACGACCTGCGCCACAAAGGGCAGCGAGGACGCAAACGCCCCCAGTAACGCCGAAGCGATGACCGCCGCGGCCGCCGCCAATCTGGCCGCCAGCATCTCCTGCCTTTCCGTCATGTTTGGCGTAAAAGTGCGTTTGAGCAAGTCATGGCTGACAGCAGAGCTAATCACCATCAACAACCCCGCCGCTGTTGAGAGCGCCGCCGCGAGGCCGCCTGCCACGACAAGACCCACAACCCACCCGGGGAGGTTCGCAATCTGCGGATTGGCGAGCACGAAGATATCTCGGTTCGGATCAACCTCATTCGCGATACCATCCGGGGCCGCAGGGCCGCGATATTGCATCTTTCCATCGCCGTTCAGGTCTTCATATTTCAACAGTCCCGTTTCTTCCCACGTCTTATACCAAGCCGGAACAGGCTTGCCGCCGTCGGCAAGGATTTGCGCTGCGCGCGCCTCATAGTCTTCATCATCGGTGATATAGGTCGCCTCATTCACCGTCTCGATGAAGTTCATCCGCGCGAAGCCACCAACCGCTGGCGCAACCGTGTAGAGCAAAGCGATAAACATTAGCGCCCAGCCGGCCGATTTCCGCGCGGCCTGCGCAGAGCCCACGGTAAAAAAGCGAATGATCACATGCGGCAATCCCGCCGTGCCAAACATCAGCGCCGCCGTGATGCAAAACACATCGATCTTAGACTTCGTCGTCGAGGTGTATTCGGTGAAGCCCAAATCCGTCACCATCGTATTGAGCTTCTCAAGCATACTAATTTCCGTCCCAGCCGCATTACCGATAAAGCCAAGCTGCGGAATGGGATTACCTGTGATCGTCAAAGAGATGAAAATCGCTGGCACGGTATAGGCAAAAATCAGCACCACATATTGCGCGACCTGCGTGTAGGTGATGCCCTTCATCCCGCCGAGCACGGCATAGAAAAAGACAATCGCTGACCCGATAAAAATCCCGACATTGAAATCTACGCCGAGGAAGGAAGAGAAGGCCACGCCCACACCCTTCATCTGTCCCGCGATATAAGTGAACGACACCATCAAGGCGCAAATAACAGCAATGACGCGCGCGACTTTTGAGTAATAGCGATCCCCAACAAAGTCAGGGACAGTGAACTTGCCAAATTCGCGTAGGAACGGCGCCAGCAGCAACGCCAACAAGACGTAACCGCCGGTCCAGCCCATCAAATAGACAGAGCCGCCATAGCCCAAAAACGCAATGAGCCCCGCCATAGAGAGGAAAGACGCGGCGCTCATCCAATCCGCGCCTGTCGCCATGCCGTTCAGGGCCGGATGAATATCATGCCCTGCGACGTAGAAGTCCTCTGTTGATCCGGCTCTCGCCCAAATCGCGATCCCGATATACAGGCCAAAGGTGACGATAACGAAGAAATATGTCCAAGCTGTCTGATCCATGACTAGCCCTTCACGCCAAACTTTTTCTCATATTGCGTCATCTTCCGGCAATAGACGACGATCAGTATCAAGAAGACATAAATGGCGCCATTTTGCGCAAACCAGAAACCCAACGGCGCGCCGCCGATACTGAAATTATCCAGCGCTTCACGGAAGAGAATCCCAGCCCCAAATGAGGCCAAGAACCAAATGATGAGCAAGCCAACCGTCAAGCGGATCATTGCTTTCCAATAGCCTTTGGCGTCGAGTTCTGTCTGCGATGTCACCAGTGAAGCCCCCAATATTGCCTGAGCATTTTGATCTAGACGCGCCCCAAGAGCCTCCAACGGATCTACGCCCGCTCTAGAAAACCCTTTGATACAATCGTCTGCGTCCTAACACGCGGGGTCAAGCGCTACGGCAAGAATTACAAGATTCGAGCTTGAAACAGTTCGACCTCATCGCTCTCAAGTCCCCTTTATGCAGCTGTTTAAAGTCCAATATGTCACGGGCTCGTGACTGGTGTCTCCCTCTGGCTTTGGTATGAGAGAGTATGTTGAAATATGCCCTGCCCCTGACACTCCTCTTTGCGACGCCTGCTTTTGCGCAGGACACGCATGATTTCGTCCAGAAACGCTATAAGATCGAAGGGTCTGCGCAGGTCGTCACGACCGACGGGCAGACACAGCTAGTCTTCTCTGAGGATTTCAGAACAAAGAACGGGCCGGACCTGAAAGTCTATCTAACGAAAAAGCCCGTCTCTGAACTGAGTGCCGCAGACGTCTCGGCTTCTGCCACAAAAATCGGTGTGTTAAAGTCCAATCGCGGCGAGCAGAGCTATATCCTGCCTGAGGGCCTTCGCCTCGAGGACTATGAATCCGTTGTGATCCATTGCGAAGCCTTCACCGTGCTTTGGGGCGGCTTTGACCTCTAGGCCATTTCCGCTTAGCCAGCCCCATGGCTAAACTCTCTGATTTGATCTCTCACCGTTTTCGGGGGTTCGCACCTCACGAAAATACGATTGCCGGTTTGAACGCGGCGCTAGATTTTGGCGTGCAACAAGTCGAATTTGATATTCGTGTGACACGTTGCGGCACGCCGCTGATTTATCATGATGAAGCTGCGCGCGATGGCCGCGGGAAACTCCGCCATATCTGCGATATCTTAGCCAGCGATCTGCAAAATCTTGGCGGGACTTTTTCGCATATGCCAACGGCAGAGGCCCTTTTCGCGGCTGCGGCGGCACATGAGAACCCCGCGCGTCTCCTGATCGATATGAAAGACGCCGGCTTTGAGGACATGCTGGTCGCGCTTGCCAAAGCCGAGGGTCTGACCGACCGAATTCTCTGGGTCAGCTGGCTACCTGAAACACTCTATGCCGTGCGGGACCTCTTGCCCGATGCAAAGCTTTGCCTGTCGCATTGGTGCGCCAAGCCCAGCGCACAGACCCGAAAACTACACAAGGTGTTTCATTCTCCCAATGGCCATCTCCCACGCCCAGACCGCCGCAGCGTCCACGGCGAACGCTCTGGCTGGTTCGTTGAGCAACCTCTGCAAGGCGACATGCGCGCGCTTGTATCTGCTGTTTGCGTGCCACGAGCAATGGCGACCCGCGCCTTGGTCGAAAATTATCAAGCCGACGGGATCGAAGTCTCAGCCTTTTCTTACGTGACCCGCGAGGGCGTCGAGGCCGCTGAAGACACGCTAGGATTGGATGCTTTTTTCATCGACGACAAAATCGTCTTTGACAGCTTTGCCTAGCCGTCTAGCCCGTCGTTATCGGTAGAGGCAGGCGAATCGATTGTCGGGATCGCGTAACCGCCATCCAGCCATTGCCCCAGATCGAGATCCGCACAGCGTTTCGTGCAGAAGGGCTTATAAGCCTCGACAGCTTCACGCTTTTTGCAAATCGGGCAAAGGCTCATCGGTCCGCGACCACGTCAATCGCATTGCCAGACTCGAGCACATAACGCGCGCCGATCTTTGCTGTTAGGTCTGTTTTCCAATCAAAGGGCGCATCATCCAGCCAGCCCAGCACAGCCTGCGGCACTCGCAAGGTCAACTTTGCGCCCGGTGCGGCTTTGGCTTCGCGCGTGAGACGCCGCAGCGCCCGCAGCGCCTGCGTCTCAACCGTTGGCTCTGGGCCGCCGTCATTTAGGATTTCATCCAGCGAGAGATCGGGCTTACTGCGAGTCATCTCAATCACGCCAAAGCGCGAAAGCGGCATAAATTTCGTGATAGCGGGATCGGTTTCGAACCCTGCGTCCAATGTCTTTTCCAACGTCTTGCGCTGCTTCGGCTGACGCAGATTTGGGAAGTCGATAACGACCAACCCACCGAGACCGCGCAACCGCAGCTGTGACGCGATGGTTTTCGCCGCAGCATTCGCCGCAGAGGCCGCAGACGGTGCGCTGCCCTTATCGACATCAATCGCCAGCAGCGCTTGGGTTTGCTCCATTGTGATGGACCCGCCGCCGGGTAAAGCTACATGTTTTTCAACGGCTTCGTCGACAGCGTTCACGCTGGCTTCGTCAAAGATAATGTCCGGATAGGTCGCGGTAAGACGTTCTTTTAAAGACAAGCTCGCCGTGCGTCCGGGCTTTGCGCCGTCATGCTCGGCCACAAAGCGCACGGTCGCGCCTTTGTCGCCAATTTGCGAGCGGATGACCGTCACATCGACGCCCTGCCCCTCTGTCAGTTTGGGCATCCCGCGTTGTGCCGCGAAGGGCATTAATGCTGGGGTGGCGTCTGTGCCTAAGTCCACCCAAGCCCCCGCGACGGACGCATCAATCGACGTCACGCGCCCCTGATAGCTGTCGCCCGTGCGAGGTGTCGTTTTCCATGATCGATGGGCGTGAAGCTCGACCAAGCGGCGGCCTTCGTAAACAGCGGCGCGGTCTTCACCGATGGCATGTTCAATGACGGCGCGGCGCTTCATACACCTGCCGCCAGCAAGAGGTTTCGCGTCTCATAAACCGGCAGACCCACGACACCCGTGTAAGAGCCAGAAAGCGAGATGATAAAGGCGCCAGCCAAGCCTTGAATACCATAGCCGCCCGCCTTGCCGTCCCATTCTTCGCTGTCGAGATAGTCGCGTAATTCAGTGTCGCTGAGGCGTTTCATCTTTAGGCGTGTCTCTGATACACGGTGGCGAAGTTGGCCCTCCGCATCAATCACGGCCACACCGGTAAAGACGCGGTGACTACGCCCAGAGAGGAGCTTCAAGCAGTCCTCTGCCGCAGCACGATCTTCCGTCTTTGGCAAAATCCGCCGCCCAACACCGACAACCGTGTCAGAGGCCAGCACGATCTGTCCTGGATGGTCCGAGGCGACTTTTTGCGCTTTCTCACACGCCAGACGCAGGGCGTGAGCGCGGGGCAACTCGCCCGCAATCGGGTCTTCATTAATGTCAGCCGGGATAATCTGCGCAGGCGACAAGCCAATCGTCGCGAGAAGATCGCGACGGCGCGGACTCGCACTGGCCAGGATGAAATCGCTCATCCGGGTGCAGGTCTATTTGAAGCGGTAGGTAATCCGACCCTTGGTCAGGTCGTAAGGCGTCATCTCAACCGTGACGCGGTCACCCGCGAGCACGCGAATACGGTTTTTGCGCATCCGGCCAGCCGTATGGGCAATGATCTCGTGATCGTTCACGAGTTTGACGCGAAAGGTCGCGTTCGGGAGGAGTTCGACGACTTCGCCTTCGAATTCCAAGAGTTCTTCTTTAGCCAAGCTTAATCCTTATCGTGGCGTTTCTTTCAGCCGCTATATAGGCAGATTTTCGAGGGATTAAAGGGTTAATGCCCGTGCGCGAACTCACGCTCCAAACGCGCGCCAATATTCGAGCGGATCGCGCGGTAATTATTCAGCATCGCGCGCACATCATGCGACCCCTCGCCCGGGTCTGGGACAGTCCATAATTCGATAGGCGTCTCACGATCTTCAAACGCCGCTTCAGCCGCAGCTTGGGCCGAAGCTGTAAAGGCGATGATGCGGTCAAATGTGTCATCCTGTACCGAGGCGAGCGAGAGTGGATTATGCTCTGACATATCGATACCAACCTCATTCATCACGCTGAGCATGAAATCATTGGGCTCAACGGGGCTAAGTCCACAGCTTTTGACTTCCGCCGTGTCACCGAGTTGTTTGCGCAACAAACCCTCCGCCATAGGCGAGCGCACGGAATTCAGCTGGCAAATAAAGAGAACCTTCATTGCACGGTCCGCCGATGTAGTGAGCAGATTAGGGTGAACAAACGCCGAGACGTATCAAAGCCCAACTCGACCTGATTTCGTAGCGCATCAGAGAGCATACGTGAGCCTTCATTGTGCAGCCCTCGCCGGCCCATATCGATGGCCTCGATCTGCGCCGATGTCGCCGTGCGGATCGCGTTGTGATAGCTCTCGCAGATCATGAAATAATCTTTGATGACACGGCGAAATGGTACCAGCGAGACTGTGTAACTTCCACGCGGCGAGCCGTTCGTGCGTTTTGTTTCAAAGACGAGCCGACGCCCATCTTGCAAGCTCAAGTTCAAAACGTAAGGCCCACACTCACTGTCCAGCGGACGATAGCTATTGTCTTCCAATAGGTCGAAAATCGCGACGCGGCGTTCATGCTGCATCTCGATCGAGGTCACCGGCAGGCTGTCCTCGTCGATATGCAGCTCAGCAATATAATGCTCTGCCGCCGCGTTTTCCGACGTTTCAGTCATGCTTTGGGATTTTTTTCGTGGCGCGTAGCTCGCCCACATCTGCGAGGGTCATATCAATGGCCTCGACATAGACCTGAATAGTACCGCCACCTGCCAATTTGAGATTTAGCAAACCTGCTGGCAAATCTGTGGCCTCGAAATCGAGGCCGAGGATCACGGCAAAGGCGTCAGGCTTGGCTAGGTCTACGCCTTGCGCACGGACATTCAGCACGCCGTCAAAGCGCAGGCCCGACTCGACACGGAAGGCGCCTGTCTCATGGGTGTAGCGACTGAGGCGCAGGGTAAAAAACCGCCGCGAGGAGTCAAAGCGGGCTTCGCCGACCTTGAAAATTGCATCCTGAACAGCAGCGGCAATGATCTCCAGATCATCCGTGCCATCGGCACGTAATCGCAATTTAGTCATCTCTTTGCCTCGAAATCCGTGCGCCGCATCCGCTTAGCTTGCCTTCGATATATTCGAAGCCGCGGTCAAGGTGATAGACGCGGCTGATATGCGTTTCCCCGCGTGCGGCGAGGCCTGCATTGATGAGTGACGCGGACGCGCGCAGATCCGTCGCCATGACGGGGGCCGCGCGGAAGGTCTTCACACCGCGGACAATAGCTTCACGCCCCGTCACAGTAATATCTGCGCCCATACGGGTCAGTTCTGGGCAATGCATGAAGCGGTTCTCAAAGATGTTCTCGCGAATGATAGACACGCCATCGGCGAGGCACATGAACGCCATGAACTGCGCTTGTAGGTCCGTTGGGAAGCCCGGATAGGCCATGGTGTCAACATCGACGGGTTTGGGTCGACCGCCCCCACGTTCGATCAGCACGGTCGTCTCATCCAGCGAGACTTTCGCGCCCGCCTGCGCAATCAGCGGCCAAAGCGCGCCAAGATGGTCTGAGCGAATGTTTGTCAGCCGCACTGAGCCGCCAGCCGTCGCGGCTGCCAGCGCGTAAGTGCCTGCTTCGATTCGGTCCGCGACAACGGCGTGTTCGACACCCGACAGTGAGGAGACACCCTCGATGCGAACTTCCGAGCGGCCATGGCCCGTGATCTTTGCGCCCATCGCGTTCAGGCACACAGCCAGATCGACGATCTCCGGCTCGCGTGCGGCGTTATAGAGAACCGTTTCACCTTCCGCCAAAACAGCGGCGAGCAAGGCATGTTCCGTCGCGCCAACACTGACGAAAGGAAAGGTGATCTCCGCGCCTTTCAGCCCGCCCTTCGCCGTTGCGATGACATAGCCCGCGTCGAGTTTGATCTTCGCCCCCATGGCTTCCAACGCTTTCAGATGCAGATCGACGGGCCGGGCGCCAATGGCACAGCCGCCGGGTAGCGAGACCTTAGCGGAATGATTACGCGCCAGCAGTGGGCCCAGCACGTTAAACGTCGCACGCATCTTACGCACCAAATCATAAGGCGCCGTGGTGTTCGACAGCTTTGGCGCGTGAAGGCGCATCACGTCCGCGTCTCCCGGATCGACCTCAACCCCGAGATGTTCCAGCAAGCCCGCCATCGAGCGCGTATCGCGCAATCTCGGCATATTGGTTAGGACAACCGGCTCATCCGTCAGCAAACAGACAGCCATGAGTTTGATCGCAGAGTTCTTGGCCCCGCTGATCCGAATTTCCCCATTAAGCGGAAAGCCGCCCTCAATGACAATTTTATCCATGTCGTTTCATCCGTTGGAAGTTCGAGCGCGGTGTATGGGGCAAACCCGCTTTAATCAAGGCAAGCTCAAGTCGAAGATGTGTCAGATTTATCCGCCGCTTTAACTTTGCGCGCAGCCGCCTTCCGCCGCCGTAAATTTGCGCGTAATTGCTGCGCGAGGCGTTCCTCTCGCGGCGTTTTCGGATGCTGACCTTTCTCTGACATAGCATTGAGATTAAGCCTGCATGGGGGCTTTTCAAGTCGCAATGCCTCGGTTATAGCGCGCCACCGCTTGGCCGCGGTAGCTCAGTGGTAGAGCGCATCATTGGTAATGATGAGGTCGGGAGTTCAATTCTCCCTCGCGGCACCAGCGGTCCCCTTCTCTATCACACAGTATTTTAACGGGTTTTTCTCACTTTTTGACTATGCGCATCTCTTAGATGGCAAGATTGTGAGCATATGACCCCCTTTGAAACACCCATGACGGCTGAGCTGCAAAGCGAAAGCAATACCTTTGAGTGGATGGCGCGTCTGGCGCACCTAAGAGGATTGGCGTGTATTATTGCCGATGCTGATCTGAAAGTCATCTATCACGATGCGCGTGTGTTAGAATTTGCAGAAATTTCCGGCGATCATTTCTCAAATGGCTCAAACCTTTTAGACATCGTTGAGCTTATGGCCCGGCGGGGTGACTTCGGCCCAGGGGATCCGGGCGTCTTCAAAACGCTGATGAAGACTGAACTCTTTCGACCCCTAAAGCCAAGTGAACAAAATCGCCGAGGGTTTCGCCTGCAAACCCCTTCTGGCCGCCGCATTAAACTCACGCGGAGCCTCTGTCCCAGTGGATATCTTCTGCTCTTATGCGAAGATGAAACCGATTTCGTCATTCGCAAAGAAGCTATGCGCATCGCGTTAGAGAGCAGTCGGTCCGGCTATATCATCTACAATATGGAAAAACGTCGTTTTCTGGCGCAAACCAAGGCCATTCAATCGCAGCTAGGCAAGCTGATGACAGAGAAACTCATAAATCATGGCATAACCAGCATAGCCCATCCGTCCGATATCCCGGCCTGTGCGAAAGCGTTTCGTGAGAGCCGAAAGACTCGCAAACCCTTCACTGTGATATTTCGTGTTTTAGACGAAACTGCTACAACTTGCTGGGTTCGCGCAACGGGAACGCCACAAATTACCGAAAACGGTGAAATCACGAATTTCATCATCTTCTATACCGACGTGACATCACAACTGCGCATTCAAACCGAGCTTAGCAGTGCGCGTGATCATGCCGAGAAAGCCCTGAGTGCAAAGAACGCCTTTCTGGGTCGGCTTTCCCATGAAATTCGCACACCGATGAATGCGGTCGTCGGCATCGCCGATGCCTTGATCCATCACAACAACGACCCCGTAATCTCACCAAAGCTGGAGATCATTCAATCTTCAGCAGATAAGATCATTCGGATCGTGGATGAATCGCTTCAACATACGAAATTGCAGGAAGATAAGCTGGAGCTGAACCCCCGTTTCGCATCCCCCGCGGATTCTGTTCGATCAGTGTGTGCGCTCTGGGAGGAAAAGGCCAAGCATAACGATATTGCTTTGAGCTGGGCCATCGACCCTTCCGTACCGGAACAAATCAAGTTCGACGATCACCGTTACGAACAGTGCCTCAACAACCTACTGTCCAATGCCGTGAAGTTCTCACCTGGCGGGAAAATCAAAGTCGTCCTCACGACGGTTACCAAAACCTCAGGGCAGCACCTTGTCCTCGCCGTAAAAGACAGCGGCATTGGCATGAGTGACATGCAGCTTGAAACACTTTTTGATGCTTACACCCAAGCGGATAAAACCATCGCGCAACGTTTTGGCGGCACAGGCTTAGGCATGAGCATTACGAAACAGATTATTCAGCTGATGGGCGGGAAAGCAACGGCGCGTTCAGAAGTCGGCCAAGGTACGGTTGTCGCATTAAGCCTGCCGATTCAAATCGAACGACGTATCGAAGACCGCCGCCATAACAGCCAAGACCTTGTCGATGAGCTCATCGAAAGCGTACAACCCGACCAATCGGATTACGCGGAATTGCGTGTCCTTGTCGTGGACGACAACCCAACGAACCACATCGTTGTTCAATCTCTGCTCGATACACTCGTGTCATCAATTACAACCGCCAATAATGGCAAAGAAGCCATCGCCTGTCTCGAAACTGACAGTTTTGATGTTGTTTTGATGGATATTCACATGCCCATCATGGATGGAATTGAGGCAACGCTCTCTATTCGCGGATCGAACAAAGATTACGCGGCTGTACCGATCATCGCCCTCACAGCCGACCCGCAATATCAACAAAAGCGCCTCTGTAGAAACATCGGCATGGATGACGCGCTCGGAAAGCCATTTAAACTCAATGAGTTGCTTAATGTATTGGATCAAATCCTCTCGCGTTCGGAATTAGACACCGCGGCCTAGTCAAACCGACCTTTTGCTCCTAGTGTCAAATAAGACACAAGGGTTCGGGACGGGAACAAAACATGCTTCGCAAATCGGCTTTACTGCTTGCAACGGCAGCTTTGGGACTCAGCGCATGTCAATCGGGCGAGAAGAACTCAACCACCTCTACCTCCAACCCTGCGATAACATCGACCGCTTGGTGTATAACTGGCGGGCCAATCTATACAGCAAATGATGCCCAACCCACCGTAGAAGCGATCGCCATTCGCAAGGGGCGCATCACCTATGTCGGTGACGCTGAGGGCGATTGGTGCGCTGATAACGCCGGCATGAACCCGCGACAGGTCGATCTGGACGGCGCGGCCGCCTATCCTGGGCTGACGGATGCCCACGGGCATCTACTCGGTATCGGCCTACGTGAAATGACTCTGAACCTCGAAGGCACTGAGAGCATTACGGATCTACAGAACCGGCTCCGCAAAGTTGTCGAAAACACGCCTGCAGGTGAAACGATCTATGGTCGAGGTTGGATCGAAACCTTCTGGCCAGAAGGCCGCTTCCCAACACGTCAGGACCTCGATGCTGTCACAACGGACCACCCCGTTATTTTAGGCCGATCGGATGGTCACGCAGTTGTCGTCAATAGCGTTGCCATCAATCGCGCGCGGATTACAGGTCAAACCGAAGCACCGTTCGGTGGCGCCATCAACCTAGATGAAGACGGCGAACCAACGGGCATGCTGATCGACAATGCGGAAAAGCTTGTCTCAGATTTGATGCCAGAGCTAACTCAAGCCCGAAAGCAAAAGGCTTATGTCACGGGCGCCGAACTCTATGCGTCTCGGGGTTGGGCCAATATCCACTCCATGTCCGTTGATCCGGCAGATGTGCCACTTCTGAAAAGTTTGGCTGTGAAAGATGATCTCAGCCTTCGGGTTTATAACTCGGTCGACCTCTTCCCGGACCGCACGTCTCAGACCATGCAAAATCTGCGCGATATGAGCGCCGTCGATAGCGATCTCGTTACAACGCGCGCGATCAAGCTTTATGCAGATGGAGCCCTCGGCTCGCGCGGCGCGGCCCTACTGCAACCTTATTCCGATGACGAGAAGAATGATGGGCTGATGCTACTCAAGGATACGCAAGCCGAGTCAATATTTGACGCCGCCTTGCGCAACGGCACACAGGTCAACACGCATGCCATTGGCGACCGCGCAAACCGGATGGTGCTGGACTGGTATGAAGCGGCGTTTGACCGCGTCCCGAAATCGGAATGGGCCGTGGAAGAGCCTCGCTGGCGGATTGAACACTCGCAGATCATCGAACCTTCCGACATTCCGCGCTTCGTCGAGCTGGGCGTTATTCCGTCCATGCAGCCGAGCCATGCAATTGGCGATCTACATTTTGCGCCAGCCCGTCTCGGCTCCAATCGTTTGGAAGGCGCCTATGCTTGGCGCGCCTTGATCGATAGTGGCGCGCGGATTGCGGGTGGCTCTGACGCTCCCGTAGAAGTGGGCGACCCACGTATCGAATTTTATGCCGCCACCCAGCGAATGGACCTTAAAGGGTTCAGCAATGAAGACTGGAATCCAGAACAGAAAGTCACTCGCGCGGAAGCGTTGAAAATGTTCACAATCTGGCCTGCCTATGCGGCCTTTGAAGAGGACGAGACAGGGTCGTTGGAAGTCGGCAAACGCGCAGATATCACCGTGTTCAGCGATGACATCATGACGATCGATGGGCCAGACATCCTGACCGTGAAACCTGTCATGACGATGGTCGGCGGGCGTTTGACCTATAACGCGCGTTAGTCGCGGAAGTTCTTGAATTGGACGGGCTGCTCTAGGCCCATCCCCTTCACAAACGCCATAGTCGCTTGCAGGTCGTCGCGTTTCTTGCCGGAGACACGCAGCTCTTCGCCCTGAATGGCGACTTGGACTTTGATCTTCTCGCCCTTGATAGCTTTGACAATCTTTTTAGCCGTCTCTTTGTCGATACCTTCTTTGACCGTAATGACCTGCCGGACGCTCATGCCTGTGGCTTTTTCCTCTTTGCCATAGTCTAGTTGGCCCGGCTCAATTCCCCGCTTGTGCAGTTGCCCACGCAGGATTTCCTGCACTTGCTTCAATTTTAATTCGTCATCTGCATGGACGGTTAGGCCACCGTCTTTCACCTCGACACGCGAGTTGGAGCCCTTGAAGTCGTAACGCGTGGAAATTTCCCGCGTCACGTTTTGCACAGCATTGTCGACTTCGGACATGTCGACTTCTGAGACGATATCAAAACTTGGCATCTTACTTCACGCGTGTGTCTTGGTTCGTATAAGCGCGGAGTTCTTTGCGCGCGACCTGCATCCGGTGAACGGCGTCCGGGCCATCGGCAAAGCGTAACGTGCGCATCTGGGCATACATACCCGCCAGCGGTGTATCCTGACTGATGCCTGTGCCGCCGTGCATTTGCATGGCTTCGTCAATGACTTTCAGCGCCATATTCGGAGCAGCGACTTTGATCTGGCTAATCAGCGGCGCAGCGGCGCGGGGATCGCCCGAATCCATCATCCAAGCCGCTTTCAGGCACAACAGGCGCGCTTGCTCGATCGCTATGCGGCACTCGGCGATAATGTCGTAATTCGCGCCAAGCTTTGAGAGCGGGCGACCAAAGGCTGTCCGTGAGACGGCGCGTTTACACATCAGTTCCATCGCGCGTTCCGCCTGTCCAACGGCGCGCATGCAATGATGGATCCGACCCGGTCCTAGGCGACCTTGGCTAACCTCAAATCCACGACCTTCGCCGATCAACAGCGCATCGGCTGGCACGCGAACATTCTCAAACCGCATGTGAAGATGGCCATGTGGCGCGTCGTCTTGGCCGAAGACCTGCATCGCGCGCAGCTTTGTTATCCCGGGCGTATCGGCCGGCACGACGAACATAGAATGTTGTTGATGGCGACCTTTTTCACCGCCGCGCGGCGCAGTCCGCGCCATGAGGATATAGACTTTCGTCCGCGAGTCCCCTGCCCCTGAAGACCAGTATTTCTCGCCATTAAAGACCCACTCATCGCCATCTTTTTCGGCACGGAAATCGAGGTTCGTCGCATCAGAGCTAGCCACGTCGGGTTCTGTCATCAGATAGGCCGAACGGACTTCGCCTTCCAACATCGGCTTGAGCCATTTTTCTTTGTGCTCGGCCGTGCCGTATTTCTCGAAGACCTCCATATTGCCAGTGTCGGGCGCGGAGCAGTTAAAGACCTCCGGCGCGAGATGGGACCAGCCCATTTCTTCGGCCAGATAGGCATATTCGACCGTCGAGAGGCCATAGCCTTTGTCCGATGCGGTCAGGCCCGTCTTCGTCAGCCAGAAATTCCAGAGATCTTTCGAGCGGGCCTTTTTCTTCCAGCCGTTAAGCAATTCCATCTGACGCGGCGTGTGTGTCCAGCGGTCTTCAGCCGTGGCGGTTTCGTGATGCCACTCATTTTCGTGAGGCATAACGTCATTGCGGACGATTTCGCGTACTTGATCACACAGCTTCTCGACGCGGTCTGTCTTGCCCAAATCCATGTTGCTCATCTTAAATCTCTCCCGTTCGTATTTTTTCGCGTGCAGTCTCGGCCAAAGCCATGACCATTTTTCCATAATCCTTGAACCGCGGGTCTTGCGTCGAGCCATCGACATAGCGGTAGTAAAGCTGCTGGATAATGACGGCCAGCCGCCAGATGCCGTAGACATAATAATAGGCCATATCGGACACGTCATAACCGGTCCGCTTGGCGTAAAATTCTAACACCTCTTGGCGCGTCATCATCCCGGCATCCATGCTGGGTTGACGCACGGTCAGTTTCATATGCGGCGGATCATCCGCCTGCACCCAATAAGCGAGCGTATTACCCAAATCCATCAGCGGGTCGCCCAGCGCCGAAATCTCCCAATCGATGACGGCAGAAATCTGCGTCGGGTCTTTCGCATCCAAGATACAATTATCGATCCGGTAGTCACCATGCAGGACCGCGACCTTACCAGAATCCGCCGGCATATTGTCTTCCAGCCAGCTGCGGATGTCCTCATATAGCGGAATGTCTTCGGTATGGGCTCTCACAAAGCGACGATTCCAACCAAGGATCTGACGTTCGACATAGCCTTCGGGTTTGCCGAAATCTGACAGGCCCGCCGCGTCCACGTCCAGCGTATGCAGATCGCAGAGACGGCTCCAGAAGTTCTCACAGAGCTGAGAGGTTTCAGACTCGCCCCAATTCCAGTCTTTCGGAATTTTGTGCAGGATATGGCCGTCCACACGGTCCATGACATAGAACTCTGCGCCAATGACAGCTTCATCCTCTGTGTAAAACAAAACAGGCGGCACAGCGCCGAAGGGTTCGCGCAGATCGCGCATGATCCGATATTCGCGGAACATGTCATGGCCGGACTTTGGGCGCGTCCCAAAGGGCGGACGCCGCAGGACCAGATCGCGATTAGGATAGGCCAAGGCATAGGTCAGGTTAGACGCGCCGCTGGGGTATTGCGTCACAACCGCTTCGCCTGTCAGGCCGGGAATGGCCGCTTTCAACAGCGGATCGATGGCCGCCATGTCCAAGGCCTCGCCGGGCCGGACCTCAATCGTGGGATTGGACGTCGCCATCAGATGATGGAGCCTGCATCAACAACCATGCCCTGTCCTGTAAAGTAGCTGGCTTCGTCGCTGACCATATAAAGGACCGCGCCGACCATTTCTTCGGGCTGCGCCATGCGTGAGATCGCAAGATTAGCGTCCATAAACTTCTGGATACCCGGCGCTTTTTTCAGCGCGCTGGCGAGTTTCGTGTCCGTAAAACCGGGAAGCAAGGCGTTCACGCGGATGCCGTGATTACCATATTCCTTCGCCATGCCTTTGGTCATGGAGATCACGGCCGCTTTCGTCATGCCATAGATGACACGGCCGATGCCGGGCTGGATGCCGTCGATGGAGGCGACATTGACGATCGCGCCCTTCCCGCCTTTCAGCATCAACGGAATAGATGTGGCCGAGAGATAATACGGCCCTTTCACATTCACATCGAATGTCTTGTCATAGGCACCTTCAGGCGCTTCATGGGCTGGGCCCATATAAGGGTTCGTCGCGCCGTTATTGACCAAGATATCGAGGCGGCCATATTCCTTTTCGATCATATCGACCGTGCGTTTGTGATGGCTTAGCTCACCCAGATGCAGTTCTGCACTGATCGCTTTGCCGCCGGCATCACGGATCGCTTCTGCAACCTTCTCGCAATCCGCTTGTTTGCGGGAGGAACAGATGACGGTTGCGCCGTGTTGCGCCAAACCATGTGCGATAGCCTCGCCAATGCCGCGCGAAGCACCAGCAACAAGGGCAACGCGGCCCGTCAGATCAAAACGTTTCGTCATGGATTATCCTTTCGAGGCAAAAGCCTGACCCAGCTTGGTCTTTAACTTGCGCATGCCCGACAGGTATTTGTCAGGATGAGTGGCGCGATTGATGAAATAATTACGGACAACGGGATGCGAGAAGGCAAAGAACTCATCTGCCGCAATGGCGGCTTTCAGCGCGTTGGCGACATCTTTGGGTTCTAGCAGACCGTCTTGAGACCCTTCGGCCATTTCCATGCCTTTGGTCATGTTGGACCGAACATATTGCGGACAGATGCAGTGGGATTTGATGCCTTGATCCCCGTGTTCGATCAGGATGGACTCGGCCAGACTGACGGCGGCGTGTTTTGTGCAGGAATAGCTCGCGCTACCAATCTGGTTCAAGAGCCCTGCCGCTGACGCCGTGATAACAAAGCGACCCGACCCGCGCGCGACCCAATCCGGCATCAAATGACGTGCTGCATAGACCGAGCCCATCACGTTGACCTGCCACGCCTGTTCCCAAGACGCATTGCTGGCCCCGGCGACATAGCGGCCATTGCCGGACCCGATACCTGCATTGGACACATAGACATCCACTGCCCCGTGATCGGCACGGACGGCCTCGATAAATGCGACAACCGACTCTTCATCCGACACATCGCAAACATAAGCGGACGCGCCAATTTCTGACGCGGTCGCTTCTGGCGAAGTCAGGTCGCTGATCGCGACAGTTGCGCCCTCTGCGATGAACATTTCGGCCAGTCCACGTCCGATCCCACCTGAGGCTCCGGTCACTGCAACAATTTGATTTTTGAACATGCGTTAGGTTTAGAGTCCGCGCACAAGGGTTCAAGCCACAAAATTGCATGTTATCGCGCGAAGAAATGTGACAGGCTACCCTTCAGGCAATGATGGCGGGGTAAGCATGTCGACATCTGAGATTGGAGACGGCGAAGCGGCGGCCTTGATCGCGGGCGAAGCCTTGTTAGCGCGCGATGATATCCCTGACGCCAATCAGAAAACCCGCTGCTTCTCCTGCAGCGAAATACTGATAGGTCTGCATTGTCATGCCTGCGGGCAAAAGAACGACAATTATCGCCGATCTATCTTCGTTCTCATCTGGGAAGTCTTCGCTTCCATTTTCTCACTGGAAAGCCGGATTTGGCGAACTTGGTTGAAATTACTGACACGACCGGGACGCGTTGCCCGCGATTTCGCAGATGGGAAGCGGACGCTTTGGACGTCACCTGTGCGGGCCTATCTCGGCATATCCATTGTGCTGTTCAGCTATATTTCGATCACGAACACGCAGATTTTCAGCCTTTTTATGGACGTCGAACGCAGGGCGACAGCGCCCGCGGACCTCTCGGAGCTTAAACCCTCGGACCTAAATATCGACGTCAAACTTCTGATGTTTGAAACGACAAAATCTTTGGAACGCAGGCGAGAAGGCACGAACACAGAGCTCGTAGACTTCCTTCTGGAATATCCGGTTCCACTGACATTACAGTTTAAAGACGGTGACTTGCAGCTAAAGGAAATCGACGCAGACGCGCCAGACGACAGTCCAAATATAGAGATCAATGGGGAGATCGTCCCGCTTGAGACAGCCTCAGACCAAGGGCGGTCCGCTATAAAGCTCATGCTGGCACGGCCCGATCTATTCAACGCGGTGATTGCGAAATACCTCCCCCGCATCATGCTGGGTATGATGCCGTTTGCAATGTTGATTGGCGCGCTTTTTATCCGCGGGCGAGAGAACGCGATGCTTTACGATCATCTCGTCCATGCGGCCTATATTCACGCCGTCTATTTCTTCTTATTGCTCGTCAGTTTGATTACGGCACAGCTAACTCCCGTGCCGCCCTCCGTCATTATCGGGCTGCAAAGCCTCTACCTCATCATATATCTGCCGATGAGCCTACGCGGTATGTTTTCGCGCGGGATGATCAAGACGTTTTGGACGAGCTATACGGTGGGCTTCATTTATCTCATTGTGATGTTTATCTTATTGGCGGGCCTGACGATTATTGCGGGCATGAACGTCGTCGAGCAGTCACAACTCTTTAGCTGATCGTTGGATTCATCGGCGTCTTGGGCGCCCGATCACCGAACCACCAAAGCGTCGCTGCCGTCGCCGCAAAGACTGCGGCCTCTGCGATAGCTGCGTTTTTGGTTTGGAAGAAAATCCAAGCCGTGATGGACCACAGCGAAAACGTCAGCACAGGTCGCACGAGGCGCAGAATATTGATGACCCATTGGCTGGCGGGTCCAGTAGCGGCTTCGGCGCGTAAAGAGGCTTCTAACCCAGCCCAAGATCCCGCTTGCGCTGCCAAGGCCAGCTCCATTTCTGTTTCCTGTGCGCGCGCTTTCATATTCAGCTCATGCAACCGGTATTCGTGACTCCAGCGCGCTTGCTCTTGTGAAAACGCCTGCCGCCGTTCGAAAAAGCCTGCGACCCGCCCGAGCGCTGTGCCGACAATACCGAACAGGCCGCCTGCTGCGGCTTCCAATCCTAAATGTGTCAAACTTGCCATAAATCTCTCGCCGATTGTGAAGACCACCATTGGCGCGGCGGCCCGAGGTCGATGTGTAGAAAGCTGTGATAAAACCCGAAGCCGGTGAATCCGGATGCGCGGCAAGCATTTAATAGCGCCCCACGATTATGCCCAGTCGCGGATATATCGACAGCCAGCCGCAAATGCTGCGACAAAGGTGCCCCGCCAACGATCGCATTATGCAGTGAACAGCGATGTGCCGATAGAATGTGAAAAGGTCGCCCAACCCGATCGCGCGCACCTTGGAGGCGGTCCATAAATAAGGGCCAGTGAAAGCTGTCTCCGCAGTGACGACAGCCCATCTCCGCAGGGGAAAAATTTGGCCAGCGCCAGCCAGTCTCCAAAGATGTCGCCAGAGGTTCCATGTCATAACGCTAGGCGCGGCAGCCGAGGCGTGGAGGCAATAAAAAACCCGCCAGCGTGGGCGGGTTTTTCAATCAATCAGAGTGGGGATGGTTCCCTATGTGAACTGGCCCAGCTTGCGAGCCTTCTTCGCCGCGAGGTAGTAGAAGGTCACACGCGACTTGAAGCGATCGCCTTTCATCTGCTGACAGATGTCTTTGACGAGGTCCATTTGACCAGACGACTTGCCCAGTTTCTTCGTCACAAAACCATCTGCGACAGTTTGCAATTCACTCTCGTCTGAACAAGCGACGAGCGAGCCGTCACGCGAGCGCAGTGCGATACCGCAATATTTCACGATACCTTTAACGACCGGACGGCGCGCCTTCGGGTCATACTTCTGCACGTTCGTGAAGTACTTTTCGAAATCAGCATCAGCCTTAGAAAGCGGCTTTGCCGATTTTTTCGACCCTGGCTTTGGCCCAGGCTTCTTGCGTGGCTTACCCGCCGCAGTCAAAGCACCGCGCTTAGAGCCAGGCTTTGGTCCAGGCTTTTTCCGACCCGTCGACGCTTTCGTAGAGGCTTTCTTGCCCGCAGACTTGGCAAGACCGCCAGCCTGTTTGATCCATTCATCGCGACCAATACGGCCCGGGAAGGAGTCGATGACGCCTTCGACCATATCAACATCTTTCGCTTTCCAAGCTGCGATCTGACGGAAGTAATAGATACCTTTGCCGTTCAGGTCTTTCTCGAACTTTGGACCGATACCTTTGATCAGCTTGAGATCATCCGGCGCACCGTCTGTTGGGCCATCTGTGTAAAGAACCTTAGGCTTCCGAGCAGCTTTAGCCTTTGGCTTCGCCTTCGCTTTTGGCTTGGCTTTAGGCTTCGGCTTGGCCTTAGCTTTTGGCTTCGCTTTCGCAACGGGCTTGGCATCTTCGGACAAACGTCCTTCCAGATACTTCACGCGCGCCGCGAGATAGCGGTTGCGCCATTCCAGCGCATAGCTGTCGTCATCGTCTGACTTTGTCGCAACAGCAGCGCCAGCGGCAACGGTTGCGCCAGCGGCAGCAGCGGCAAGTTTGCCTTTAAGATCGGAAACTTCGGTATCGCGGGTGTTCACGCGACCTTCGAGTTCCTGAACGCGGGCCCGTAGAGCGTCAGCTTCGGCACGCAGCGCGCCTTCACCTTCGATGGACAGATCGCCATCTTGCTTTTTACCACGGAAGAACAACCAACCTAACAGTAGGCCGAGTAGGCCCAGCAGAAGGAGTGGAAGAAGAAGAAAACAGAGTACGAATGCAATGATATTGGACATGTTGGCCTCCTATTGGGCGCGTGTAACAGTGAAGTTGATCCGGCGATTCATCGCACGGCCTTCAGGGGTTGAATTGTCAGCAACGGGATTCTCTTCCCCGTGGCCCTCGGCTGTCATACGGGACAGCTCAACGTCATTTGTCGCCAAATAGCTGACGACAGTGTTGGCGCGAGCCTCTGACAGACGTTGGTTATAGCCTGCGTCACCAACGCTATCCGTATATCCGTCGACCTTGATGCGGAATGTCGCGCATTGGTTGGCGGCGGAGGCGAGGCTGTTCAGCAAATCAAAGCTTTCCGCGCCAGTGATATTCGCCTTGGCAGATGCAAAGCTGATCCGCGTATTGCCCTTCAGATCATCGAAGAGGGTTTGGCAAATTGCTTCGGATGTAACCTGACCGACGTTTTCAGCGGCCATATCAGGAACCGTGATGTTCGCAGCGAAACCTGTTTTATAGGCGCCGGGCAATTCCTCACCGATCTGATTGATCCGTTGACGAATGTCCGCTGTTGCAGCTGTACCACTAATAAAGCCTTGGTAGTCTTCTTGCGAGAAACGACCTTCGTCCAGCAATGCGAGTTCTTTCATGTAGGATTCGGAAACATTCAAGAAGTTCGCATCCGGCGCACCTGTCGCGACAGAAATCGTTCGATCAATGACCTTGGTGTTGAAGATACGATTAGCGCGAAGAATGATATCCGCTTTGGCATCCTCAGACGGGACATAACCCGAGAGCGTCACAGCACCCGATGCGTCTTTTGTACCTGCGAAGGTATATGGAGACTGCGTCGGCACCGCTGGAACGACTTCTGCTTTACGCATTGTCATTTCATCACGGACGACGTGCCAACGACGTTTGCTCTTACACGCCGTACAATTTGTATTTTCAGCAATGCGGAGTGCGTCCGCTTTTGCATCAGTACCAATCGCTTCGCCGGTGAGCGTCGCGACATTGCCGGACATATCGACTTGGACATTTTCATATCCAGCGGCATCAAGCGATGCGCGGATATCATTTTCCATGCTTTGAATTTTGGGCATGCCGAAAAGCCACCCTAAAATTAAAGCTGCGAGCGCGAGCAATATTGCTGCGCCGAACCATTTGGATCCCATAAGGTTTCCCTCCCTAACAAAAGCCCTCGCCGTTGGACGAGAGACTCAATCATTAAGGTCTGTAAGGGATGTCCGCGTGTGTGGCAATGAGTGAGGCCAAATAATTAGCTTCAGGCGAACCCGTCATTCATTTTGAATTCAGAGAAACGGGCGCGGATGAATTAATTAGCGGTTCACGCGCGAAACAGCTTCTTCATATTCGCGTGTGAGTTCGGCAATGACATCCGCGACAGGTGGCGCATCATGTACTGACCCGACGCCCTGCCCTGCGCCCCAGATATCTTTCCAAGCTTTAGCATCCGTGTTGCCACCCGACCCAAAGTTCATAGAAGACTTGTCGGCTTCAGGAAGATTGTCAGGATCCAAGCCCGCTTTTTCAATCGAACCGCGGAGGTAATTCCCGTGAACGCCCGTAAATAAGGAAGAATAGACGATGTCTTCGCCGGAACTATCAACGATCTCTTGCTTGTAGCCATCATCTGCATTGGCTTCTGCCGTCGCGATGAAACGCGTGCCGATATAAGCCATGTCAGCGCCCGTCGCGAGCGAGGCCGCAATGGCACCGCCTGTTGCAATCGAACCCGAGAGCAGAAGCGGACCATCAAAGAATTCGCGAATTTCTGGGATCAGCGCGAAAGGCGACAGGCGCCCCGCATGACCACCCGCACCGGAACAAACCGCAATGATGCCATCCGCGCCCATGGACAGAGCCTTCTTCGTGTGACGGATGTTTGTAACGTCATGCAAAATGATGCCTCCATAAGAATGGGTCGCATCATATACCATCTGATTCGCTTGAAGTGATGTGATGATAATCGGCACTTCATGTTTGACGCAGACTTCCATGTCTTCTTGCAGGCGGTTGTTGGACGGGTGACAGATTTGGTTCACGCCAAAGGGCGCGACTTTAATATCTGGATTAGCCTTCTGATATTCTTCTAACTCTAGCTTGATCCGCACAATCCATTTTTCCAGCGTGCCCGATGGCCGCGCGTTGAGCGCTGGGAACGTGCCGACAATGCCAGCCTTACACTGGGCGATGACAAGTTCGGGGCCCGACACGATAAACATCGGAGAACCAATGACCGGCAGTGGCAAGTCTTGTAGAATGGGAGGCAGAGACATCTAGTTATCCTTTTTATCGCGAAAGTCGGTTTCAGCATTCGCCGTGACCCAAGCCATTGCGGCAAAGGCTGCTGTGTTTACGGCCATGTCGTCCGGATCGATTTTATCAAATGTGTCGTCATGAGTGTGATGTAAGTCGAAATAGTCCGTGCCGTCCTGCTGGAACCGCATCGTTGGGACGCCTTCGCGCATAATGGGGCCAATATCCGGCCCTCCTGACGTTACTTTCTTGATGAGGGGCAATCCCACCATATCGGCAATGGCTTGCATCTCTTCGCGACCAGCTTCCGCATTATAATGCACTTCATAAGGCTTCGTCGCGCCAAAGTCGGACTCTGTCGCCATAACGTGACTGTCGAGATCGTCCTTGTGAAGGTCACGATAAGCAAAGCCACCCAGCAGACCAACTTCCTCTGCACCGTAAGCCACAACGCGGATTGTGCGTTTGGGGGTTAAGCCCGCTTCAATGATGACTTGCGCCGCGCCAGCGGAAATCCCGATGCCTGCGCCGTCATCGACGGCACCCGTGCCAAGGTCCCAACTGTCCAAATGTCCGCTAATGAGGACAATCTCTTCTGGCGCTTCAGATCCAATGATTTCGCCGATGACATTGCCGGAAGGGCGATCGCCCGTTTTGATCGGCGTGACCGTCATCTGTATGCGGATCGTTTCACCGCGCTCAAGAATACGCTCCATCTGATCTGCGTCTGGACCCGACATGGCTGCAATCGGGATTTTCGGAAGTTTAGGATTATAGCGCATTTGCCCTGTATGCGGGAAACGGTGGCTATCTGTGCCGACCGAGCGGATCAGCACCGCTGCTGCACCACGTTCGGCAGCTTCTGAAGCGCCGCCCTGACGTTTGCGATTAGCCGGGCCGTAACCCGCGCCATCCGGCGCCTTGATCATCCGGCCAGAGATAAAGACAATTTTGCCGTCTAGACGACCTTCATAGCTTTCCAGCGCCTCAAAGGTCGGGAAATAGGCAACGTCAGACTCCACGCCAGATGCCGGCGTAGCGACAGAACCACCCAAAGCTGTGATCTCTAGCTGTTGCGGAAACGGTGAGAGGATTGCGGCCTCTTCCACACCGCGTTCCCAACCCGGGATAGTGAAGGGCTCGACCCGGACGTTCTGTAGGCCGATCTCTTTGAATTTTGCGACAGCCCAGTCGCGCGCACGCGCTTCGGCTTCTGTTCCAGCCAGACGCGGCCCGACTTCTGTCGTCAGGCTTTCTGTTATGTCATAGGACTGCGTGCCCGCCATGGCGGCCTTGATCAGAGACTGCGCCTGATCGCCGACGTCTCCCAAACTCGGTGATGTGACTATCTCAACCGTCTTGGCTACCTCTTCCGCTGCAATATCAACGGGCGTTTCGGCCGCACAGGCCGCGAATAAGAGCGCTGAGCTCAATAAAAACAGGTGTTTCATGACAACCGACTCCTAAAACGCAGACATTGCATTTCGTATAGCGCGTTACACAGTAGCGGTTGCCCCAATGCAATATCCAATTATGAATGGGCGTAAATTCGCCGAGCTCATCGGCTGCAATGAACGAGGACGACCATGAAGCACCTAATGACCGCACCCCTTGCGACGCTACTTCTGACGACGGCTGTAATAGCTGGCTGCACCAGCGCCGAAGAGGCCCCGACTCTAAACCCAAGCGCCAGTGTTTCTGCGATCGACCTGGGTCGCCGCATCGAGCGCCTCGCCTCAGATGAATTTGAAGGCCGCGCTCCGTCAACACCGGGTGGTGTCGCCGCGTCGCAATATATCGCAGATGAGATGAAGGCCGCAGGCCTTTCGCCCATGGGCGAGAACGGAACCTATTTCCAAGCGGTCGAGCTGACGGCGATGACGGTCTTGCCGACATCTTCCATGCGCATCGGCTCCGGCGACGAGACGCTCGTAGAAGCGGATCAGTCTACCAACGCGGTCTATTGGACAAAGCGCTTAGACCCCTCCGTAACAGTCGCGAACTCTGAGATGGTCTTCGTCGGCTATGGCGTGAACGCGCCGGAATATGGCTGGAATGACTATGAAGGCCTCGACGTTAAAGGCAAAACCGTCGTGATGCTGGTCAATGACCCCGGATTTGCGACAAAGGACGAGTCCGTCTTCAAGGGCAATGCCATGACCTATTATGGGCGTTGGACCTATAAATATGAGGAAGCCGCGCGCCAAGGCGCTGCCGCCGTTCTGGTCATCCATGATACAGAGCCAGCCAGCTATGGCTGGGATGTCGTATCCGGCTCTTGGACAGGCGAGCAATATGACCTTGTCCGTCCAGATGGCGGCGCCTCTCGCGCGGCGTTAGAAGGTTGGCTGCATCTAGATACCGCCACAGCGCTTTTCTCTACTGCTGGTCTAAACCTGTCAGAACAGATGGCCGCGGCGGCCTCTAAGGACTTCGAACCCGTTGCCATGGGCGATTTGACCCTTTCAGCCACGATCAATCAAACCGTAAAAACGACAGAGTCACGCAATGTGGCGGGTGGTATCAAAGGCACAGTTCACCCCGACGAGTATGTGCTCTATATGGCGCATTGGGATCACCTCGGCATGAGCCAAGACGTCATCGGTGAAGACAAAATCTTCAACGGTGCCGTTGATAATGCGACGGGCACTGCCGCCATCGTTGAGATCGGCGAAGCCATGGTCGAACGCGGCGCGCCCGAACGCTCTGTCCTCTTCGTTGCTGTCACCGCAGAGGAAAGCGGCCTGCTCGGTTCAGCCTATTACGGAGAGAAACCTCTCGTCCCGCTGGCCCAAACGGTTGCAGGCCTAAACATCGACGCGATGCTGCCCGTTGGCGAAACGAAAGATATGAAAGTCATCGGCTTTGGCTCTTCAGAGCTGGAAGACCTGCTGAAGAAGCAGCTCGACAAGCGCGCCATGTATATTGTGCCAGATGACAAGCCAGAAGCAGGCTATTACTATCGTTCTGACCATATCAGCCTCGCCAAAAAAGGCGTGCCTATGCTCTATGCGGATGCGGGCAATAACCACATCACAAATGGCCTGACATATGGCGAAGAATTTGCGGATGAATACACGCGTGAGCGCTATCACAAGCCCGGCGACGAATATGACAATAGCTGGGACCTGTCCGGTATCGTCCAAGTAACCGACGTCCTGCTGGATATGGGCTATGAGCTGGCCAATTCTGACGACTGGCCGAATTGGTATGAAGGCGCAGAATTCCGGGCCTTGCGCGACGAAATGAGAGCGACGGACTAAGACCCACATGCAGACCATTATCTGCATGAAATGGGGCACGCGTTATGGGGCCGAGTTCGTCAACCGGCTCCACACCGCCGTTCAGCGGAACACGACGCGCCCGACGCAGCTGGTCTGCCTGACGGATGATCCGTCGGGCGTCGATCCAGCCGTGCGCTGTGCGCCGATTCCAGACATTGATTTACCCGAAGACCTCGCGCTAACCCCTTGGCGTAAGTTGGTTTTGTGGAAAGACAATATCGCAGACCTGTCTGGCGACATTCTCTTCCTCGACCTCGATCTTGTCGTGACCGGTGATCTGGATGTGATGTTCGATCACCATCCCGGCGAGTTCTGCGTCATCAAAAACTGGACGCAGCCAAAGTCCAATATTGGCAACACCTCTTGCTTCCGCTTTCCCGTGGGGCGCTACAGCTATATTTACGACCGTATCGCCACCGAGCGAGAGCGCATCCTCGACACCTACCGCATTGAGCAGGTCTATATTTCAGCCGAGATCGACGATGTCGTGTTTTGGCCAAAGGCGTGGTGTGCGAGCTTTAAACACTCGCTCCTACCTCGGTGGCCGTTGAACTTCTTCAAAGCGCCTGAACTCCCCTCTGAGACTAAGATCGTCGCCTTCACGGGCAAGCCCGATCAGGATGAAGCCGCGCGCGGCGAATGGCCCGTTAAAAAGAGCTGGAAACGACTTTACAAACACGTGCGCCCGACGCCTTGGATTGCGGATCACTGGTGAAAATCAAATTCGTCAGCAAAACCTCGTTGGATCGGCTGGAGCCGCTATGGCAGTCGTTTCTTCCACGTGATGGGTTTCTAAAATCCAAGTTTACGTTTGATCCCGATGCGAGAGATTACGATTATCTCGCGGTCTATGAAGATCTTCCGCCAAGAGCCGGAGAGCGGAAAATCTTGCGTGTCGAAAACCTGTCATGTCCGGCGGACAAGACAATCCTCTTCGTCACAGAGCCTTCGTCTATTCGATTGGACGGCCTGCATTATCTGGCGCAATTTGGCCGTGTCGTAACCAGCCGCCCCTTCACGCCGCGTCAACGGGATTTTCTAGCTGCAAAGCACACGCAAATTGACGAGGTTCCCTGCCTCGTTCCGTTTTATGGGCGCGACATGGAGGGCCATGCCCACCTGCATATCGATGACATCGAAAGCGAGACTGAGACCAAATCCTTGGACATCTCGACGGTGACATCCACCAAAGCCATGTCTCACACCGTTCATGCCCAGCGCATTGCTTTTGTGAAAGAGATGAAATCGCGTTTGGGCGATACGCTGGACCTCTTTGGGCGCGGCATACATGCAGTTGATCGAAAAGCGGACGCCATGCGCCCCTATCGCTATCACATTGCGATTGAAAACCACTGCCAAGCCGGTCATTTCACGGAAAAGCTGACGGATTGCTTTTTGGCGCGCTCGCTCCCCTTTTATTTCGGAGACCCTGAATATGCCCAACGGTTTCCGAAAGGGGCCGTTATCCCGATCGATATTTTCAATGCCGAAAAATCGGAAGCGATCATCCGAGATGCCATCGCAAGCCAAGCCTATGAGGCACGGCGTGAGGCCCTGGAGATCGCGCGACATTTGGCACTTCAGGCCAGCAACCCCCTTTTGCGTGCGTTTCATTGGGCGGAACAGGACTCGCGGCAAGATCAACAACTGCGAAAGCTCCCCCAGAATAAAATCTATGGACGTCATGCGTTTAGACGGCGTCATCCCGCCCATGCAGTCATCGATGCGATAGGCGCGGAGAAAACGCGACGCTCGCCCTTGGCCGACCCGTTACAGGGGTACCACCCACTTTAACCCCACGCGAACTACGCTGGCTGACTCATCCTTTACGCGAATTTAGTAGGAATACAGCAAAGTCGAAGGCTAGAACTTACAAACTTGAACGCCTCATCCGTAGGAGAGCCACATGGCCGGAATGACGAACGCCCTAAAATTTGCCAGTATTACAACTGTCGGCGCGGTCCTGACCCTTGTGGCAGGCACGGAAGCCTTCGCAAACACAGGCGCAGATAAGACAGGCGCAGAAGCCGTCAATATAACCGCCGGTAGCGCACAAGATGCCGCCGCTAAATTCCGCCAGCTAGACCACCAACTGCCAACACCCAACATTTATCGGAATGCTTCCGGCGCACCCGGACCGGGCTATTGGCAGCAAAGCGCGGACCACGTCATCAATGCGCGTCTCGATGAAGACGAACGCCGCATCTATGCCGAGAGCGATATCGTCTACACGAACAACTCACCAGATGAGCTGAAATATATCTGGCTCGCCTTGGATCAGAACCGTTTCAAGAATGGCTCGCTTGAGCAACGCTCGGCTACAGCCTCTGCAGCGGGATCGCGTCGTGGTGACGGTGCAGGCGGCTCTGACCGCTACAGCTTCTCAGCCTTGCGCAAGCAGCAAGCGCAAGCAGACCGGACCTATGGTTTTGAGTTCAAAGCCATCATGGACGACGACGATCAGTCGCTGAGCTACACAATCAATGATTCCATGATGCGCATCGATCTGGAAGAGCCCCTGGCCTCTGGCGACAGCATCACGATCCAAGTCGATTGGGAACACAATATCCTCGACGAAGTCTCGATCGGCGGACGCGGCGGCTATGAGTATTTCCCAGAGGAAGACAATTACATCTTTGGCATGGCGCAATGGTTCCCTCGCCTCGCCGCCTACACCGACTACACCGGCTGGCAGAACAAGCAGTTCTTGGGCCGCGGTGAATTCACGCTGGAATTCGGCGACTATGAGGTCAATCTGACTGTACCAAGCGACCATATTGTCGCCGCCACGGGTGAGCTGCAAAACCCACGTGATGTGCTGACAGCAAAACAGCGCCAACGCCTCGCGGATGCTGGGACAGAAGAAACGATCTACATCGTGACTCCTGAAGAAGCCGAAGAGAACGAAAAAGAAAAAGCCAAAGGCACGAAGACTTGGCGCTTTAAAGCCGACAATGTGCGTGATTTCGCGTGGTCTTCCTCGCGGAAATATATCTGGGACGCGATGCGGTTTGAGCAAGATGATGAGGCGAACCCGTCCGTCCTCGCCATGAGCTTCTTCCCGAAAGAAGCTGATCCAATCTGGTCGCAATATTCAACGCAAGCCGTCGTCCACACGATGGATGTCTACAACAAATTCGCCTTCAACTATCCCTATCCAACTGCGCAATCGGTCAACAGCTGGGAACGTGGCGGGATGGAATACCCGATGATCACCTTCAACGGCTACCGTCCGTCAGAGGATGAAAAATCCGGCGAGACAGTCTATTCTCGCAACATCAAATACGGCCTGATCGGTGTCATCATTCACGAAATTGGGCACATCTATTTCCCGATGACGGTGAACTCTGACGAGCGCCGTTATACGTGGATGGACGAAGGCCTGAACACCTTCCTCGAATATATGGCCGAATATGAGTGGGAAGAGAATTTCCCCATTCGTGGCGGTTATCAAAACCCGCTGGACCAGATTTCCGGCTATATGCAGTCGTCGAACCAAGTGCCGATCATGACTCAGTCTGACAGCATCCTGCAGTTTGGCCCAAATGCCTATGCCAAGCCGGCCGCATCGCTGATCGTCCTGCGTGAAACCGTTATGGGTCGCGAGCAGTTTGACTTTGCATTCCGTGAGTATTCTCAACGTTGGAAGTTCAAACGCCCAACGCCGGCTGACTTCTTCCGTACAATGGAAGATGCCTCTGCCGTCGATCTCGATTGGTTCTGGCGCGGTTGGTATTACGGCACAGATCACGTCGACATCGCCATGACGTCAGTCCGCGAATATCAAATCGGAACGCGCGATCCAGAAGTCGAGAAGCCTTTAGCGCGTGAGAAAGATTTGGAGCTCTATCCCGAAAACATTACCCAGCGTCGCAACCGCGAAGAAGGTCTCACGACACGCCTAGAGCGTTTTGAGAGCCTCGAAGACTTCTACAATGAGAACGACAAGTTCGAAGTCTCCAACGCCGACCGGAACAAGTTCAAGGCCTTCTATGATGGCCTCGCTGACTGGGAAAAGACGGCCTATGACCGGGCGATGGAAGAAGGGAAATATCTCTATTTCGTCGATTTCGAAAACATCGGCGGATTGATTTCTCCCCTGCCCGTCACATTGGAATATGCCAATGGCACATCAGAAGAGATGATGATCCCAGCCGAGATCTGGCGTCGCAACTCCAAGTTTGTGACCAAGCTTTTCGTCGTGGACAGCCCGGTTGAGTCGTTCAAATTGGACGTTGCCCACCAAACAGCCGATGCCGATTATTCCAACAATGCCTATCCGCAAGAGATCAGCAAGAGCCGTCTGGAGCTTTATAAGTCGAACTATAGCCGCTCGAACCTGATGGCAGATATGCTGCGAGAGCTGCACTCTGACAAAGAAGACGAAAGCGAAGACGTCCCCATGGGCGAAGCGGATGCCGATGCAAAGGACAAGGCCGCGTCAGACGAAAAACCCGAGGACAAAAAGTCCGAAGACAAAAAACCTGACGACAAGAGATCTTCCCTGCGCAAGACGCTGGAACGGATGCTAGAGCGTCGCTAGGCGAGATTCATGCGTTTGAATCGTCGAACATTTACGACTGCCATTGGCCTCATAGGTCTGGCTTTCGCCATTCCCGCGTCAGCCCATAAGGCACCGCGCGTCGAAACTTCTGTCGTGCAGACAGAGTCCGGCGCGTTAGAAGTCACCCATGCGTTGCAATTAACGGCGGCGCAGCGCGTGTTGCACGACGCTGGCGTCCTTACGGAGCCGGACCTCTCAACCTTGCGCGCACAAGCGCAAACGGCGCTCTATGCGGCTGAGAATTTCGCCCTGCAAGCGGATGGCGCGCCCGTACCCCTCACCCCCATCGGCGCAGAGATCATCGGTGCGAAAGTCTATGTCTATCAGACGGGCGAGATATCAGACCTACCAGCGGTTTGGACGGTAACAAACACGATCCTACGCAGCGAGGACACGCATTTTCATAACGCCGTGAACTTGCCCACCCGTGACGGCCTTCAGACCCTGACCTTTGAAGGCACCAAAATCACGACACTGGAAACGACCGAATAAGTCTTGCCAGTTCCGTCTGCGCGTTCCATCAACACATCATGTTGATCGTACACCATCTAAATAACTCCCGCTCGCAACGCATCCTCTGGCTGCTAGAGGAGCTAGGCGTTCCCTATGAGATCAAGCACTATGCGCGCGATACGGACACAAACCGCGCGCCGAAAGAGCTGAAAGCCGTGCATCAACTCGGCAAATCGCCTGTGATTGAGGACGGCGATCTGATCGTCGCGGAAACCGGCGCGATTATCGTCTATCTGCTCGATAAATTCGGCGATGACCGCCTGCGCCCCGCCAAAGGCACGCAGGAATATGTCGACTATGTCCACTTCCTGCATTTCGCGGAAGGCTCGGCCATGCTGCCATTGCTGCTCTCGCTCTACACCTCTTACCTGGGTGAAGCCGCTGATCCGCTCCAGCCGATGATCTTGGCAGAAATCAAAGCCATCCTCGATTATTGCGAATATCACCTGACCAGCAAAGACTGGTTCGCGGGCGATCATATGACAGGCGCGGATATCCAGATGATCTTCCCGTTGGAAGCCGCCAAGGCGCGCGGGCGGTTGAAGGGCTATGAAGCCTGCAATGAATATGTCGACCGCGTCCACGCCCTGCCCGCCTATCGTCGCGCATTGGAAAAAGGTGGCCCCTATGCCTACGGCCCCAAAAGCTAGCATCTTCCATCTCGCGGCGCCGATCCGCGACATCGAAACGACACGGAACTTCTACCGCGACGTGCTTGGCTGCACCCAAGGGCGAGAAGCGGAGCGTTGGATCGATTTCAATTTCTTCGGCCATCAGGTCAGCTTTCACCTCGCCGAGACTGACCGCGCCAATGAACCCACCAATCAAGTCGACGGAAAAGATGTCCCCGTTCGCCATTTCGGCGCGGTTCTAGACTGGAATGACTGGCACGCGCTCTCGGACCGATTAAAAGCCGATGAGACCGATTTCATCATCGAGCCCTATATCCGTTTCAAAGGGGAAACAGGCGAACAGGCAACGATGTTCTTCCTCGACCCGAACGGGAATGCGCTAGAGTTCAAAAGCTTCAAAGACCCGAGCCAAGTCTTCGCGACTTAGCGGTCGACGCTGACCATCCCAAAATCCAGCACGGGCGTCACAGCTCGCGCGAAATCGGCAACGCGTTCAACGATACCGTCGCCTTTCCAATCATTGCGCTTCAGCGATGGCATGATGACGAAGTTTTTCATCTGCAGCGCCCACGCGAGCGGGTGATCCGCATGTTCAGAATAGCCGCGCGGCATGTTCGTCAGGCTTTCATCCGTGTTGAAGGATAGGCCCGCCGTCGCGAGATGCGCGACTATCGATTCAAACCGCTCCGGATCGGCTAAGATTTGATCTCGGATTGGCCCCATGCGTTTCGCCGTCAGCCCATAATAGCCGCCGCCCAGACGACCGCCGGACGGATCAAGGCGGAGATAGACCATCCCGCCCTGCTCGTTCTTTTGCCCAGAGCGCGTCAGCATCCCACTGACATGGTGGTTATAGGGCGACTTGTCCTTGGCGAAACGCACATCGCGATTCAGGCGAAACATCGTCTGCTTGCCGCCAGAAAGTCGGATGGAATGATCGGATAATTCCTGCGTCGCGCATTCCAACAGAAAGGCAAATGGGTCGAGGCAATGCTCGCGAATGTCGTCCTTATGGGCGTGATACCAGTCGCGATGATTATTATCGCGTAGGCCTTCAAGCAGCTGAAACGACTTCGCTGAGAACCCGATACCCATGTTTAGAGCTGCGGGTTAATGAGGAATTTCTCGCCCGTTTTCTTGGCATTATACCGACGCACAGTATCAGCATCGAGCGCGTCTGAGAGCGAAATCTCATCCGTGTAATGCGAGGCGAAGGTCGTGTGCAGCTCATCCGAGACGCGTTTGCGCAATCGCATCGCCGTCTCCATTCCGGCCTTAGCGAGGAAGTTCGGGAGCAGCCAGCCCCCGACGCCCCATGCCATGCCGTAGGCGCGGTTCAGCGTTGTCGCGCTCATATCGAGGCTACCGTAGAGGTAGACTTGCTTGTGCGCGACCGAACCATAGATCGAATATGCGCCGGGTGTGCGCGCGGCAGCCGCTTCCATGGCCGTCAAGATTTTGGAGGCGAGGTCCCCGCCCCCTGTCGCATCAAAGGCCAACGTCGCACCCGTCGCGTGGATCGCGTCGGTCAGCTGCATGTGAAAATCATCATCGGAGGAGTTCACAATGTATTTCGCGCCAATGTCTTTCAGGATTTTAGCCTGTTCCTCGCGGCGCACAATATTGACGAGATCAACGCCGTCCGCTTGGCAAATCTTATTCAGCATCTGGCCGAGGTTTGAGGCCGCCGCTGTATGGACCAGCGCTGTGTGACCCTCGCCGCGCATGGTCTCTAGAAAGCACAGCGCCGTCAGCGGATTAACGAAACAAGACGCCCCGTCGCGCGCGGTTGCGCCCTCTGGCAGGACTAGTGCCGTCATCGCGGGAACCGCGCGATAAGCCGCATACATACCGCCGCCCATCACGGCGACGCGCTTGCCGATCAACGATTGCGCGTAATCATCTGAGCCAGCCGCGATAACTTCGCCTGCGCCTTCATTACCGACGGGCAGATCTTGCCCCAAACGCGCTTTCATCCGCGCCAAACCGCCGGGGGCCAGTGGAGCGCGCAAGACGCGGTTCGTACCTTCGCCATTGGATGTCGCTTGGGAAATATCGGCCCAACCAAACATAACGCCATGATCGGACGGGTTGATCGGGGTTGCCTCAACCTTGACGACGATTTCGTGTGGTTTGGGCTCGATCATCTCGCGCTCGACAAGTTTCATTTCCAAACCGTCTTTGGTGACGGTGGACAGCATTTGGTGGTAAGTCGACATGCGTGAAATCTCCTAAAAGTGAAGACGCCTCGTGCGGGTCTGACGCAATCAGGTCAAGCGTCTGACAGCCATACGAATTGGTATGGTTGTGCGTTATTCACCAGGCAGAGGGATACGTTCTTCATTGTCCCCTGGCACTTCAGGAAAACGCCCCTCGCACCAATCTGTTTTGGCTTGTTCAATTCTGTCTTTGCGGCTGCTGGCAAAATTCCAATCGAGAAACCGTTGACCCAAATGCGCGCCGCCAATCATAGCAAAGCGCGTGTCTTCCGTGGCCGTCGCAATTTTCGCAGCGTCCGTCAGCACGCTCATCGCGTTGATCGGTGCGGCTTCGCCGTGAATGTCGAGCGCGCCTTTGACGACATAAATACCGCGCTCCTCTGCGTCCGGCAGATCAAGGCTCTCACCAGCTTTCATGTCCGCTTCAATGTAGATATTCGGCGAGAAGGTTTTGACCGGCGACGTCACGCCATAGGCCGAGCCCATCATCACACGGACCGTCACGCCGTTGACCTCAACGCTGGGGATGTCTTCTGCCGGATGATGATAAAAAGCGGGCTCAGTCTCCTCATGCTCCTCTGGCAAAGCGTGCCAGAGCTGTAACCCATGCATGGAATACCCCGTCTCGCGCAAGGCGTCGCGCGTACGCTCAGAGTGCGTGATACCCTTACCCGCCACCATCAGATTGATCCCGCCGGGGCGGATTGGCAGCGCGTTACCAAGGCTATCGCGATGGAAAATTTCTCCCTCGAAGAGATAGGTCACAGTCGCGAGGTTAATATGCGGATGCGGGCGAACATTCATGCCCTCACCCGGCGCAAAATCAACGGGGCCAAAGTGATCAAAGAATATCCACGGCCCGATGGAGCGTTGCTGAATGAAAGGCAAAGCCCGCCGAACCTCGAACTCGCCAATATCTTTGGCGCGGGGTTTCAGAACGGACTTGATTGCAACGCCTGCGGTCATAGTGTGTCTCCAGATTACGGGAGACATCTATGCTGAAATTATATGATTGCACAACTGCGCCAAGCCCACGACGGACCCGCATGTTCCTCGCCGAAAAAGGCGTGGACTATGAGAACATCCAGATTGACCTACGCAAGGGTGAGCAAATGTCGCCCGAATTTCGCAAGATCAATCCCGGCTGCACCGTACCTGTCCTGATTACAGAAGACGGCGATAAACTCACGGAAAATGCTGCGATGGCAGCCTACCTCGAAGCGCGTTTTCCTGAACCGCCACTTCTCGGAACGACGCCGATCGAAAAAGCTATGGTCGCGGGTTGGCAGTCCAAATGTATGTTGGGTGGATTAATGGCAGCGGCAGAAGCGCTGCGCAACGGCTCACCCGCGATGAAGGATCGCGCCTTGCCGGGTCCGAAGAACATCGCGCAAATCCCAGAACTGGCAGAGCGTGGGCGGATGCGGCTGGGCTGGTTCCTGAGCGGGTTGAACCGCCGGCTGGGCGAGAGTGAATATCTGGCGGGCGATTTCTATTCCGTCGCAGACATAACCGCGACGATCATCGTTGATTTTGCAGGCTGGGTGAAAGTCGCGCCGAAAGACGAGCACACAGCGCTTCTGGCCTATATGGAGCGGATGAAAGCGCGGCCTAGCTACTCGGCTTGATAGGCTGGTTCGCCCGCAACCCACGTTTCAAGAACGCGAATATCTATCAGCTCTGCGGGCGTGACCGTCCGCGGGTCGGCACTTAGCACAACGAAGTCGGCCCATTTTCCGGCTTCTAGCGATCCAAGCGTTTCTTCCTGAAACGCGCCATAGGCGTTTTCTAAGGTCATGGCGTGCAGAGCTTCCTCGACTGAAAGCGCCTGATCGGCATACCAACCACCGGGTGGCGTCCCGTCCAGTTTTTGCCGCGTGACGGCGAAATAAAGCGTTTCCATAGGCGTCCAAGGCTCACCCGGCAGGTCCGAGTTCAGCATCAGCCGCCCGCCAGCCGCGAGAATTTTCTGCCACGCATAGGCATCCCGAATACGGTCTGGTCCCACACGGTCTTCTGCCCAACCGCTGTCCCCGACAGCGTGGGACGATTGAACCGAGGACAAGATGCCCGCTGTTGCGACACGCTCATAATAATCGGGCAGGACGACTTGCGCATGTTCAACGCGCCAACGGTGATCGTCTTTTGCCGCCTCCTCAAAGATTGAGATCGTGCGCTGATTGCCCTCATCGCCAATCGCGTGAACAGCCATTTGGTAGCCCGTCAAAGCTGCCGTCTGGGACAGTTTTCGCATAGCGTCTGGCGAGATGCGTTCTGTCGGGCGTGCCGCATCCGGCTTGTCTGAATAGGGCTCGGCCATCAGCGCCGTGCGCGAGCCAAGCGAACCGTCGTAGAAGACTTTGATTCCGCGAATATCCAGCCAGTCTTCTGGATCGTCGAGGATACTTCGTCCGAACCATTCCGCCATCAAGGCCTCATTATTGCCGTCCAAGAGACCATAGACTCGAATAGGCAAACGGTCCGCAACCGCCAGCGCCGTAAAGGCTGCAACGTCGGCTTCGGTCATTCCGGCTTCATGGACAGAGGTGACCCCTGCCGCCGCCATGGTTTCTAAACCGGCGATGATCGCGTCTTCGATTTGGGCCTGATCAGGTTTGGGTATGTGCTGGTCGACCAAGTCTTGCGCGAGGGTCAGCATAACGCCTGTCGGCCTGCCGTCCTCACGGCGCAGGATATTGCCGACCTCTGGTTCAGGCGTCGTCGCATCGATCCCAGCAATCGCCAGCGCCGCGCCGTTATAAAAGCCGCCAAAGCCGTGCAAACTTTCCAACGCTATGGGATTATCAGGAAATGCGGCATCCATCGCGGCGCGATCTGGATAACCCCGCGACGCAAATTCACCCTCGTCCCAGCCTTGCCCGATCAACCATTGCCCAGCTGTCGGATTAGGATAGCGCGCTTGTAACCGCTCAACGATATCTTCGACGGTTTCAACACCCACAAGGTCAGCCTTGATGCGGTCCATGCCCAGCTCTCGCACATGGACGTGGCTGTCGATAAAGCCCGGCAGGATCGTTTTGTCACCGTAATCGATGGTGCGGACATTCGGATATTCTTTGGCAAGCGTAGAATCTCCGATCGCAACGATCGCATTATTGCGCAGCACGATGACATTGGCCGTGGGCTGTTCCGGATTTAGGGTCACGATATTACCCTTGACCATCAAGAGATCATCAAATGGTCCGCCTTGAGAACAGGCACAAAGCGCAAGCGCTGCGATCCAAGCTATCCGTTTCATATCGCCCTCACCCTTGTTTTACGAATGTGGCTTATGCAGTCAAATCAGTCGCGACTAAAGCTCTTCCGTGGTAACGAAAAATATGACCCAGCCTGCCTACACATTTGACAAATCTCTGCGCCGTCGTCGTCGGCCGCTAAAAGCTTATCGACATTTTCGCAAATTGATCGCGAATAAAGAAGATACCACGCAGGTTTTCAAAGTCATCGAAGCTCTCAACGGCGATGCGTTTCAGAACGCTTTCCTCGAATTTGCAAACTCTCCACAAGGCGCACAACGCCTCGCAGAGCGACGGCACTTACCACCTTTGCTGGACAATCATGATGCCCTGCGCGCAATGCCAGACGGCAGTTTGGGGCGGGCCTACCTCGATTTTATGACGCGCGAGGGCTTAAGCGCTCAAGGACTTGTCGACGAATTTGAGGCATCCGGGATTAGCCGCGATTACGGCAATGAAGACATGATGTGGTATGGCCATCGCCGCCGCGACACACATGACATGCTGCACATTCTAACGGGCTTGGGCCGCGACGCACTGGGCGAGGCCAGTGTATTGGGCTTTACATACGGCCTTTATGGCGGCGCAGGTGTTGCATTTATTGGATATGGCGCCGCCCTTGAAGTGCGAAAGTCAGCCCCGAAAGGTGCGCCCTGTCTCGCCTCCGTCAGCGAAGCGAAAGCCATTGGCAAAGCCGCGAAAGATATCGTCTATGAAGATATTATGGCGCTGCTACCTTTACAGCTGGAAGAGGTCCGAGAACGACTAAATATCACCCTGCCAACGAAATATCACCGTGTTCACGAGATGATGCGCGGCGTTGGCATGGATCCCTATGCGGATGTCATCCAGCCCGCGGCGGCTTAAGCACTGACGTCGATCAGCCCAAATTCCCCATCGGGGTTAGACAGCATGAGACGAGCCTGAATAATTGAGAAATAGGCGCCTTGGAGCTTGAGCGAGCCAGCCTCGATCCGCTCGCGGATGAAATCATATTTCATAAGATTGGTCAGCGACTGCCGCACGGTTTCCAGCTCCATCTCAAACTGCATATCTGCATCAGATAGTCCGCGCGCTTTCAAACGATCGTGAACATGATTGATCTGGCTGAGCCAACGATTGACGTAGCCACCGTCTGGATCATGGCCAAGCCCCGCGATACAGCCTTGTATCCCGCCGCAGCTCTCGTGTCCCATGACGACGATCATATCGACGCCGATAACTTTGACAGCATACTCGATCGCAGCTGTCGTCCCGTGAAAGCCTTCATTGGCGTCCGGTGGCGGGACGAGGTTTGCGACATTGCGGGCAACGAACATTTGCCCGGGATAGGCATTGAAAATATCGGTCGGGTCGACACGACTATCCGCGCAAGCGATCAACATAATATCCGGATGCTGGCCATCACGGCCCAGCTCTTCATATAGCGCTTTTTGATGCGCATAATCTCCGGCGCGAAATGCCTGATAGCCTTTTACGAGTCTTTCCATGCGCTCATAAAACTCCGTGCGTCAAAGACGTCAAGTTGACAGTTCCTGAAAGATGCGGGCATGTTGCCGTTATGAGCCATACGCCAGCGTATATTCCCAAATCTCGCGTCAAAGCCCTCGCGAAGCGCTCTGATCTTTGGGGCGCTTGGGTCACGTTACATGTTTGGGGCGTGATGGCGCTGGCAGTGGTTGCCTATATCCTTGTTCCCAACCCCTTTGTGTTTGCCGCCGCCTTTATGGTCATCGGGTCGCGCCAGCATGGTCTGGCAATCCTGATGCATGACGCGGCGCATGGGGTTTTGTTCGAGACGAAAGCCTTGAACGAGTTTGTGGGGCGCTTCCTACTCGGCGCACCTTATGGCGGTGATCTCTACGCCTATCGTCATTACCACCTAAAGCACCATCGCTATACCCAGTCAGAGGACGATCCTGACTTGCCGCTATCGGCCAAGTTCCCGACATCCAAAGCCAGCCTGCGGCGGAAGTTTTTCCGCGACATCACAGGCCAGACTTTCCTGCGCACACGAATTGCGACATGGCGAATGAAACGCGGGGGAGACCGCATGCCAGGATCGGATGCGTTTGAGACCAATTCCCGCTGGCCGTACTTGATCAGCAATGCCGTCTTGTTTGGTATCTTTGTCCTGATCGGTCACCCATGGCTTTATCTGACGCTTTGGCTCTTGCCGCTTTGGACGTGGTTTTTTGCCTGCATCCGCTTGCGCAACATCGCGGAACACGCCGTGACGACGAATGATGACAACCCCCTAACTCACGCGCGAACAACCCGTGCAAATTGGGCGGAGCGTATTCTCTTTGCGCCATACTGGGTGAATTACCACGTCGAACATCATGCCTATATGTTTGTGCCATGTTACCGGCTGAAAGCACTCCATCGTGAAATGGTGAAGGCTGGACACAAGCCGCAGATGGAATATCAAAAGAACTACGGAGATGTGCTGAAGCTCGCCTCCGCCTAAGGAGAAGATATGTTTCGTGCCATTTCCATTCTACCCACCGCGCTCTTGCTAAGCGCCTGCACCGCCTCCGCGCAGAACTATGCCCCACCGTCTGAGGTCCAAGACCTCTATGACATCGCGACGGCGCCATCAGCAGAACGTATTCGCGATGACATCCAAACACTCGTCGATTTCGGTACGCGGCACACACTGTCAGAGACGGAGAGCGACACACGCGGTATTGGCGCGGCGCGACGCTGGATCTTCGAGGAATTCGAAGCCATTTCAGCGGAGTGCGGTGGGTGCCTCGAAGTCATCTATGTCAGCGATACGATCAGCGGAGAACGCCGTATCCCCGACCCAACGCCCGTGGTTTCAGTCCTCGCCATCCAACGCGGCACCGTCGACCCGAACCGATATGTTATGATGAGCGGCGATATCGACAGCCGTATCACGGACCCGCTGAACGGAACTGACGACAGCCCCGGCGCAAATGACAATGCCTCTGGCATGGCGGGTGCAATCGAGGCCGCGCGCGTACTGTCCAAATATGAGTTCCCCGGCTCCATCATCTACGCGGGCTTATCCGGCGAGGAACAGGGCCTCTTCGGCGGCAAGATTGTCGCGGATTACGCGCTACAAGAAGGCTGGGAAATCAAAGGCGTTCTGAACAATGATATGATCAGCAATATCAGTGGGATAGACGGCGTTGTTAACAACACAACTGTCCGCGTCTTCAGCGAAGGCACCCGCGCAAATGAAACGCCCGAAGAAGCCCGCCGTCGTCGTTTCACAGGCGGCGAAGTCGACAGCCCATCGCGCAATCTTGCGCGTTATGTGAAATCCCAAGGCGATAAATATCTAACCAACCTCGACATCATGATGGTCTACCGCCTCGACCGTTTCGCACGCGGCGGTCATCACCGTCCGTTCAACGTCGTCGGCATCCCCGGCATCCGCATCATGGAAACCCATGAGCATTACGACCGCCAGCATCAGGACCTACGCACAGAAGATGGAATCGAATACGGCGACACGATGGAGGGCGTCGATGCGGATTACGCGGCCAAGCTAACAGCATTGAATGCGATCACCCTCGCAGGGATGGCTGGTGCGCCGCCCTTCCCCGCCAATGTGGAAGCCTCCGGCGCCGTCGAACCTTCAGCCAAGCTGACGTGGGAAACGCCAGATAACGCGGATAACCTCGCAGGCTATCGCGTGCATTGGCGCCTGACGACTGCGCCGGAATGGACCCATTCGCGCTTTGTCGGAAAGGTCAATGAATGGACATTCGAAAACCTCGTGATCGACAATTACTTCTTTGGCGTTAGTGCCGTGGCAAAAGACGGCAGCGCGACCCCCGTGGTCTTTCCGGGGGCAGCGGGGCGGTTTTAAGCCTTAGTGCCGTTAAAAGCTCATTTCCCCTGTCACGCGAAAACGCATGAATTTGCTGCGAGTATTAGGCTAACGTCTCTCCAAATCCGGAGATACCTATGACCTTCAAGACCGCCCTGCTTTCGACGATCGCCCTTGCCGTGGCCGCACCCGCCTTTGCCGATGACAAAGACGACGCCAAATGGGATGTGATGAACCCACCCGGTGATAAGCGGGAAATCGACATCAATGTCGATGAAGGCACATGGATGAGCCTCGACGTCTCGCCGGATGGCAAAACGATTGCCTTCGACATGCTGGGCGACATTTACACGATGCCCGCGAAAGGCGGCACCGCCACGAATATTGCTTCTGGCATGGCGTGGGAAATTCAGCCGCGCTTTTCTCCCGATGGAAAACAGATTGCCTTTACCTCGGACCGCGCAGGTGGCGACAACATCTGGATCATGGACGTTGACGGTGAGAACAAGACCCAAATCACCAAAGAAACCTTCCGTTTGATGAACAGCCCGACTTGGTCGCCGGACGGAACCTATATTGCGGCAAAGAAGCATTTCACCACGTCACGCTCGCTCGGCACTGGCGAGATCTGGCTTTATCACACTGGCGGTGGATCTGGCGTCAAACTGGTCGCACGCCCTAATGACACGCACCAAAAAGAGCTTGGCGAGCCGATGTTCGCGCCAGATGGTAACTCGATTTACTACACGCAGAATACCACGCCCGGCGGGCAATTCATCTATGCGCAAAACAGCCATACGGAGCTCTTCCAGATCAAGGAGTATGATCTGGAGACTGGCGAGATTTCGACAGCCGCTGGCGGGTTTGGCGGGGCAGTGCGGCCAGAGCCTTCGCCCGATGGAAAGTCATTGGCCTATGTGAAGCGCGTCGGCGCGAAATCGCATTTGTTCATCAAGGACATCGCAAGCGGCAAAGAACGCATGGTGTTTGATAGCCTAGACCAAGATATGCAGGAAACTTGGGCCGTCCAAGGCGTCTACCCCAATATGGATTGGAGCCCGAATAGCGACGCCATCTATTTCTGGGCGCAAGGCAAAATTCACCGCCTTGATGTGAAGTCAGGCAAGGTCAAACCGATCGCGTTTAAGGTAAAAGACACCCGCACAGTGATGGACGCCCCACGCCCCGACGTCGATGTGGCGCCCGATGAATTTAAGACACAAATGGTCCGCTTTACGCAGGTCAGCCCAGACGGAAAGACATTGGTCTTTGAAAGCCTCGGCAAGCTGTATCTGCGCAACATCAAAACGGGCCGGGTCACGAATTTGACGAAACTGCCCAAGGATGTGCGGGAGCTTTACCCCAGCTGGTCGCGCGACGGTAAGACGATTGCCTTCACGACATGGACGGATGCGGACCTCGCCGCGATTCACACGATCAATGTCGCCAGTGGAAAAATCACGACCCACACCGATACGCCCGGCCATTACAAACGCCCACAGCTATCGCCATCTGGAGACTATGTCGTTTTCGAAAAAGGCTTTGGCGGCTTCCTGACTGCGCCAGAATATTCTGATGACCCGGGGCTTTACGTCATGGCCGTCGCGGACGGCGAGATGCAGCGCTTCTCTAAATCTGGCTCCAACCCACATTTTGGGGATGATGAGCTGCGGATTTATTTCTCAAAGACGGGCGACGGTAGCGCCACCTTCGTTTCAACGAATTTGCTGGGCCATGATGAACGTAAACATGCGTCCTCTAAACTCGGCCAGAGCTATCACATCTCACCCGATGGGAAGATGATCGCTTTTCGCGAAAATTATAATCTGCACCTCGTGCCGGCTTTGAGGGGGCCACAGAATTTTGACGCGGCCCGCAGCGGCAATGCCCTTCCCATCACGAAGGTCAGTCACAACGGCGCGACATACCCAAGCTGGACAGCGGATAATCAACTGCATTGGACACTCGGCCCAACACTGTTCTCTATCGACGCAGGCGACGCCATGGATGATGCGTTTGAGCCACCACGCAAAGGCGTAGACCTGTCCTATAAAGTCCGCGCTGACCGCCCTAAGGGACAAATCGCACTGACGAATGTCCGACTGATCACAATGTCTGGCAAAGATGGCGGCGTGATTGAGAACGGAACCATCCTGATTGACGGCGACAGAATTTCAGCGATTGGCGAGGATATTGACCTCGACGATTCTGTGAAGACTGTCGACTTGGAGGGAAAAACGATCACGCCAGGCTTTATCGAGGCCCATTATCACGGCCCACAAGGCACGGATGAGCTGATCCCGCAGCAAAACTGGAAAACACTGGCAACCTTGGCGCTCGGCGTAACGACGGTCTTTGATCCGTCCAACCGTGCGAGTGAGATTTTTGCCGCAAGTGAGTTCCAGCGCGCGGGCAAACTCCTCTCGCCCCGCACCTATTCCACCGGCGAAGTGATCTACGGGGCGAAAGCGCCAGGGTTCTTTGCCGATATTCAAAGTGAAGAAGACGCGCAGGAACATGTCGCACGATTGAAAAATCAAGGCGCGCATGGGGTAAAGAACTACAACCAACCTCGCCGCGATCAGCGCCAGCAAGTCGTGAAAGCCAGCCGCGATCAAAACCTTATCGTCGCGGCAGAAGGGGGATCGCTTTATCACATGGATATGAGCTTGGTCGCGGATGGCAATTCATCGCTGGAGCACAACCTCCCCGTCTCGGTCATTTATGACGATGTCGTTCAGATGTTCGGCCAGACAGATGTGGCCTACACGCCGACGCTGTCGGTGACGTATGGCGGTGTCCGCGGAGAGGATTTCTACTATCAGGAGTCCGACGTCTGGAAACATCCAGTCCTGTCCAAGCATGTGCCCTCTGCCTTGTTGCAATCCCGGGCTGTGCGTCGCCAAATGGCGCCTGAGGAAGATTATGCCGATGACAATGCAGGGGCTGGCGCAAAAATGCTGATGGAAGCGGGCGTTGCCGTCTCTATCGGCGGACATGGCCAGCGAGAAGGGCTCGCCTCTCATTGGGAAATGTGGAGCTTTGCCCGCGGCGGTATGAGCAATCTTCAAGCCCTGATGACGGCGACGACAGAACCAGCCCGTCACCTTGGTTTTGATAAAGACCTCGGCACATTGGAAGTCGGCAAACTGGCTGACCTTGTCATCCTATCGGACAACCCGCTGGACGACATCCGTAACACGGACCACGTCGAACATGTGATGCTCGGCGGGCGGCTCTACGAAGCGGAGACGATGAATGAGGTCTTCACCGGCGATAAAGAACGGCTTCCATATTGGTGGGAGGACTGATTATTTGATCTCTGGAATCAAATAACCAGTCCTACAGCTTGGCCGAAGGCCAACTTCTATTTTCGCAGTCCTAGAATTGAACGCGCACCAAAAGGTGCGCCTTCATCCCCCTGCCTCTAAACCGGAAATCTGTCTTCCAACCAGCCGACCAAGGCCGCGTTCACATCCTCAGGCGCGTCCCACATGGCCCAGTGACCACAGTCTGGCACGCGTACCCGCGAGAGGTCCGGACACATCTTGACCATAGGATCAGACAGTTCTGGCGGGAGGAGCAAGTCACGCTCCGGACTGACCATCAGGACGGGCTGCGGAATGCGGTCGCTCAGACCCTCTGACATCGCCCAGTTTACATCGATGTTGCGGTAGAGGTTCATACCCGGCTCGAAGCCGTTGCGGGTATAAGCCTCAACAAAAACGGCGCGATCCGCATCGGACATAACCGCGCCTTTTACGTGCGGCGCGCCCGCCTCCAAGAACGCTGCGAACTGCGTTGGAATGAAGGTGAAAGTCTCATCCGCTACGGCAGCAGGCGGTGTCGTGCGAAACATCAGGCGAAAAAACGCATCTGGGTCGCGCGCGAACAGCTTGGCCACCTCTGCCCCGCGATCCCGAAATTCGATAAAGTAATGCTGTGCACCCGCACGACGCTCTATGATTTTTAGCGGGAGGTAAGGCGCACGCGCCGTATGCGGCACACAAATACCCATCACACCTTTCACCCGATGCGGGATCATCCGCGCGGCAAACCAGACAATCGACCCACCCCAGTCATGCCC
>CAYPWW010000011.1:0-51696 GCA_964414555.1 uncultured Algimonas sp. | reverse complement strand
GCATTCATAATCCCCCAAACTGTCCCGAACAGACCAACAAACACAGAGGCCGACGCCACCGTCGCCAGCACCGTCATTCCGCGCTCGGCCTTGGCCAACTCGCGGTTCACGACAAGGTTCATCACACTGTCGATGCGTTCATGGGTTGCACTGGAACGTCCGACGCCCGTGGCGCCAGCCGCGCCTGACTCGTTATATTCTCGCATTGCGGCCGCAAAGACGCGCGCCATAGGGTCTCGCGTATCGGTCCCCAGCGCCGTGGACAGCTCGTCCAATGTCCGGCCCGACCAGAATGTATCTTCGAAATCCGTCGCGCGTTTTTTCAACATCTGAAACATCACAAATTTGTTCACCGCCACGACCCAAGACCAGATCGATGCGACAGCCAAAAGGATCATGACGGATTTAACGACCCAGTCGGCGCGCAGAAAGAGCGACCAGAAAGAGAAATCCCCGCCCGCCGCGCCAATCACGGCGAAAGCTTGGGTAGAGGGCATATAAGAAAACAGATCGATGAGCATAGCAGGTCCGAAGCAGCGACAGGGTTTGACGGTGTTAGACCGCGCCCACGCGGGCTTGGCCAGTTAAGCGTTTGTAAGCCTTATTATCCAAACCTTAACCCTATCCTTAAACGCGAAGCGTTATATGCGGCACCTGACTGCACAGGAATCACACTTTTCCTGTAATTTTGTCGTAATTTGGGCCGATTTCGGTTTAAGAGTGCGACGAACCCATCTGGAGGCCGCTCATGCGCCGAATCCTTAGTCTTGCTCTCGTTTCAACTGCCGCGCTTACCGGCTGTATGATTGTGCCAGAGCAACCCGTTGTCGAAGAACCCGTTGTCGTCGTGACCCCGCCGCCCCCGCCGACCTGTTATGAAGTTGCCGCCTTAACACGTGTCGAAGTACCAGCCGAAACACGCACGGTGACCTCGATCACTTCGATCGATAATTCCCCGTATGAGCCGATTGAGACGCGCACAACGCAGGAAATCATCGTGAAACAGGCGGAAGTCTTTTACACCTTGACCGATCCAGAAAGCGGCGTCGCGCGCGAAGTTACGAACCTTTGCGATCCAGATGCCGAGATTGGGCCCGTCGGTCCAGCTGAAGGCGAAATCGCCGGCTAAAGCGGACCTGTTCCACGCGGGACGGAGGTTCCAAACCGCGCAGCCCAATAACGCCCAATGTCGCGCGCATTATCGATATAGCGCGCGCCATTTTCCGTTTTGATCCCGCAACTCTCATACGCCGGACTATCCACATGCAGGACGAGCGTCGGGCAATTCCACGTGCCCTCGCCCAGCGCATGAACCAATCCCGCGCGGGGATGGGACAGGCTTTCGTGATAACGGTCCAAGCTCGCCTCGACGTCTGGGAACATCGCCAAAACGCCCACGATTTCTGCACATTCGGGGCAGTATTCTTTGCGGCCATTGGCGGAGAAGTCCGACGGAAGGATATGGAGATGGTCGGTCATATTAATCCAGTTGATAAGCAACACTATTTAATGCAAATTAACAATGAGGGGGCAAAAATGAACAAAAAAGTTACGGCAAAATCCTGGTCTGAAGCCGCATCAAAGGCTGTTAAATCTGTCGGGCTAGATGATGTAGCATACTTTAGAGAAGCTGAAAAAAGGTTCTCAGACTTCTATGAAGATAAAAAAACAGAACTCTTAGCCGCTGAAAAAAGTATTAGACAGTTGTTAGACGTAATACTTTCTGAACCATCTTTCGTCTCCCCGAAAGTAACCTCGAGGTTGAAAGAGAGAGATGAGTGCATAAAGAAATTTCAAAAAAAATACCGGACTGATTGCGAAGAAAAGAGTCCCAAAAAATACTCTATAGAACCTCATATAACTGACATTATAGGACTTAGAGTTGTTTGCTATTATGAGTCTGATATTGATCTAATTAGAGATATTTTAGTTGATGAATTTGATGTGATTTCTGAGACTAACAAACTTGACGAACTGCGCGATGACAACGACTTTGGATACCGCGCAAAACACTTTGATTTGAAGTTAAAAAAACCTCGACTAGGAATGAGGGAGTACGCGAGATTTTCAAAGTGGCAATTTGAAGTTCAAGTAAGGACATTGGCTCAAGACGCTTGGAGTGAATTAGACCACAAACTCAAATATAAAAAGGACCTCCCCGAAGGTTTACAGCGGAAAATCACGATGCTCGCCGCACTATTCGAGATGGCCGACCAACAATTTGAAGATATAAGAGATGCCTCTGAAGCCTTAAAACTAGCTGCAGAAACAAACGCGGAAGTTGACGAAGAGAACGTCCCTCTAGATACTTTTGGCTTCATTAGAGTGGTAAAAGGGAAGTTTGGCGGCCATGAATTTCAGGGCGACGCACTCTCTCAATTACTCGGTGAGGTTAATCACCTCTACCCAAAATTCTCTATCGCGGACTTTAGGAAAGCCATTATCGACAATTACGAGTTAATTCAAGAATATAGAGGCTATTTAACGATTAATGGTTACAACTTCTCTCCTTTGAATGCTGTCAGGCACTGTCTTTACAATCAACATCCTGTAAAGTTCAGATCGATTTTGGAAAGTTGGCAATCTAAAAACTTTAAAGCCTGGAAAAACGAAAATTCCTCTTCAACTTAAACTCTCCGCCAAATAGGGCTTCAAAATTTCCATCATTTCCTTTGGCGCGCGTCGCGGGCGACCGTCCAGGTCGATACAGGCGGCTTCGCTGTCCGCGGTCAAGATCAACTGTTCGCCGCGATAGATTTTCTGCGTGACCAGCAACCGTGCGCCTTTGAACACATCATAGGTCGTCATAACGGAAAGCACGTCATCGATCTTGGCGCTAGAACGATAGTCCAGATTGATCTTGCGAATAACAAAGGCCAGCGGTGTCTCGCGCTCGAGCAATTCCGCATGGCCGATGCCGGCGAGACGAAAGAAACTGCTCCGCGCGCGCTCCAGAAACCGCAAGTAATTTGCGTAGTACACGACACCGGAAAAATCCGTGTCCTCGTAAAACACGCGGATCGGGAAATAATGCGCCCGCCCCTCGAAATACCCCAGCGGCGGGAGGTCGCGCGCAGCGATATGGCTGTCATCGGCGTTCATGACGGTCCCTCAAATAAATCCGGCGCAGGCGGCGTGGTAGGCGGTTGTAAGCCCAGATGCGCATAGGCGCGAGGCGTTGCGACACGCCCCCTAGGTGTGCGCATAAGAAAGCCTTGCTGGATCAGATAGGGCTCGATCACATCTTCCAACGCGTCACGGGCCTCGCTGAGCGCGGCCGCCAGCGTATCCGCCCCCACAGGACCGCCGCCGAACATCTCTGTCAGCGCATGAAGGTAGCGCATATCTTGCTTGTCCAAGCCAATATCATCCACGCCGAGCCGTTTCAGCGCGGCATCTGCCGCCGCCGCATCGACCACGCTGTGGCCAAGATGTTCGGACAGATCCCGCACCCGACGCAAGAGGCGACCCGCCACACGCGGTGTGCCGCGCGCCCGGCCCGCGATTTCTCGTGCGCCGTCTGGCGTCATCTCGAGGCCTAGCTTCTTTGCGGCACGCGACACGATCGAGGTCAAATCTGCGACATCGTAAAATTCCAACCGCACGGGAATCCCGAACCGATCCCGCAGCGGTGTCGCCAACAGTCCCGCCCGCGTCGTCGCCCCGATGAGCGTAAAAGGCGCGAGGTCAATTTTGATCGAGCGTGCGGCGGGGCCTTCGCCAATAATCAGGTCCAGCTCAAAATCCTCCATCGCGGGATAGAGGACCTCTTCTACCACTGGGTTGAGGCGATGGATTTCGTCAATGAACAGTACATCGCGCGGCTCAAGATTTGTCAGCAGCGCGGCGAGATCGCCCGCCTTGGAAATCACAGGTCCAGAGGTCGCGCGGAAGTTCACGCCCAATTCGCGTGAGACGATCTGAGACAACGTCGTTTTACCCAATCCCGGTGGGCCAGAGAGCAGGAGGTGGTCCAACGCTTCGCCCCGTCGTCCGGCCGCTTCGACATAGACTTGCAGGTTCGCAATGGCGGCTTTCTGCCCGACAAAATCAGCAAAAGATAACGGCCGCAACGCGCGGTCATGGCCGTCGCCGACCTGTGCGTCACCAGAAATTATGCGCTCTTCGGACACTAGCTGCCCAGTTCCTTCATCGCCGCTTTGATCAGATCATCAACGGGCGGATCATCCGTGAAACCCTGATAGGCTTGGGCGACCGCGCGCAGGGCGTCGCTCTGCCCGATGCCGAGATTGACGAGCGCACTGACCGCGTCATTACGCAGCGCCATATCGGAGAGGCCTTCGGTGCGGCTGGCCTCTGTCGTGCCGCCCGCCGCTGGCTTGGTGAAGACGGCTTGGAAACCACGTCCCGCAGGCGGCGCCTTGCCAGAAAGCTCCGTCGCAATCCGCGTGGCGAGCTTTGGTCCGACGCCAGAGGCGCGAGAAAAAGCTGTTTTATCTTCCAACGCAGCGGCGCTCATGATTTCACCCGGGGACAGGATATCGAGGATCGCTAGTGCCGCTTTCGGCCCGACGCCTTGCACGGATTGCAAGCGCACGAACCAGGCGCGCTGCTCCTCTTGGGCAAAGCCGTAAAGCGTGATGGATTGCTCGCGCACATGGGTTTCAATGTGGAGGCGGCAGGGCTGTCCTTCTGACAGTTGCGCCAGTGTTTTGGACGCGCATTGCACAAGATATCCGACCCCGCCGCAATCGACGATGGCTTCTCCCGTTCCCGCCATCAGGCAGGTCCCGTTCAGCATGCCGATCATGGCGCGAGGTTCGAATCAGAGTGAGAGATCATACCTTGTTCTAGGCCCTCGCCCGACAAAGGCAATCTTGGCGGCAAACACGCGTCAGTTAGGGTTTCATTAACCATAAATTCGCTAGGCCCAGCTATCTGATGGAGGCGCATGTGAGTCGAAATATTCTGATCATGGGAACGCTGGCCGCGACCCTTGCTGCTTGTGCTCCGTCCCATCATGCGACGCAGACATATGGCGGAGAGATCGTGAAGTCCCGCTACGGCGATGAGAGCTGTGTGAGCGTGCAGCAATGCGCGCCGATTGCCTTTGCGCCTGCACACGTCTTGCGTCCTGCCCCGCAGTTTTATGTACCGCCGCCCATTTTGATGCAGAGCCCGCCACCAGCCTATGTTCCACCCGCGATAGACATGACGCCCGCGCCAATCGTCGAAACTTTGCCACCTGCACCGACCTATGCCCCTTATGACGATCCAACCCTGCCCGTCCCGTTCCCAGAGGTCCCGCTTCTGCCAGAGACGCCCAGCTGGACGCCAACGCCGCCCGGTGACGCAGAAGCTTGGCCCGAGCCAAGCCGTCCACCGAGCTATGAAATCCCACGGAAATAACGCCTAACGTAGCGCGGAAACCCGCCGCGCATTGGCATGGGTAATCGCAATGGCCAGCGCATCGGCGGCATCGCCCGCTTTGACGTTCGCACCGGGCAGCAAGATATTGACCATATGCGCGACCTGCGCCTTATCCGCCGCGCCCGTGCCAACGACAGATTTCTTGACGAGCCGCGCCGCATATTCCCCAACATTCAGACCATTGGACGTCGCCGCGACAATACAAGCCGCCCGCGCTTGGCCCAGCTTCAGCGCGCTCATCGCATTGTCTTTCATAAAGGCTTCCTCACAGCCGGCCTCGGTCGGGCCATGCTCTGCGATGATTGTGTTAAAGGTGTCGAACAGGAAATGCAGCCGCGAGGCGAGCGGTTCTTTGCGCGGCGGGCGGATGACGCCATGTGCAATATGACGAAACTTCGATCCCGTCTGATCGATCACGCCCCAGCCACACGCCACAAGCGAAGGGTCTATCCCGAGTATGCGACGAGTTTGCATAAAAGAACGTTAGGTGAACGCGGGTCAGATGTCACGCCTATTGCGGCGCGCCGAAGACATAAGTTTTGTCTGCGACTGTGACATCGGGCGGGCGGGCGTCGGCTTCAAACCGATCCCAGCCGGTTTTGAGGTTTCTCCAAAAGGTAATGTTCGGATTGCCTGCGTGTTCCGCCATATTCGCTTCTGTCATCGGAAACGGGAAGATATGCGTTCGCACACCCGCTTGCCCACCCGTAAAGGCTCGCTCGACGAGGGCGTAAATCTCCTCAATCCCGTCATCCGTCATGGCATAGCAGCCGATGGACACGCAGGCCCCATGCACCATCAAGAAGGATCCCGTCCGTCCTTGCGCCCGATCAAACGCATTCGGAAAGCCTAGATTGAAAGAGAGATGATAAGACGAGTTCGGGTTCAGCGCACCGGGCGTGACATAGTAAAAGCCTTCCGGCGATTGCCCATCCCCTTCACGCAGCTTTGGCCCCAACGTCCCCGACCAAGTGCAAATATCCCAGCTGTCGTGCAAGACATAATCTCCGTCCGAAGCGCGCAGATAAGCGCTCAACACGCCTTCACCCATTGTGCCAGCGTCGGATTTGATGATTTGCAGGAACAGGTCCGTGCCGAGCTCTGTCTCTATGGGGGCGGGTTCATCGGCCATCACGCAGGCCGTTGCCAAGACGAGTGCCGCCAAGAGACCCAGAAGCTTTTTCACCCATATCATCAAGCCAACCTTTCAAACCGCAAGATCGCCGTAATCTGCGCGTAATGCGGTCACAGTCAGGCGGGAGTGCGGTGTTTTCACGTTCACTTCAAGGAAACCCCGCCATGCTTCGCACGCTCACCCTGACCACCGCTGCCCTCGTCCTGTCTGCCTGTGGCACGCACACACAGCTGACATCGGGGGCGGATTATCTGTCCCGCTATGACGCGCCTGTAACAGCGACAGCGCAGGCGGTAGATCTGGAGGTCCGAGAGATTGCCGCCGTCGAACCGAACCTGCGCTTCCCTGCACGGATCGGGATCGCGCGCTTGTTGGATGGTCGGCTTGTGAGCCTACCTGCGGATGAAGCCGAAAGCTGGACCACCGCGCTGGACGCTTTGGGTCCGGGATATGGCGAGGTCGTGCCCGTCTCACCGCTCGTGTCTGCCATGGTCAATTCGTCCTCCACATACAAAGACCCCGCCAATGCCGTGAACAATATCCGCCGCGCCGCCGCCCGTCAGCATTTGGATCATGTGCTAATCTATGAAGTCACGGATCGTGAGCGTTTTGAGAAAAACGGGCTATCGCTGGCGGATGTGTCGATCCTCGGGCTGTTCGTCCTGCCGTCGCGGGATGTGGATGTGCGCGCCACCGCCAGCGCGATGTTGGTCGATGTGCGCAATGGCTATCCTTATGGCACGGCCAGCACATTCGCGACCAAGTCCGGGATCAGCAGCAGCTATCACGCGGGTGATAAAAAACGAAAGCTCTCGGATCGTGCGCGCCGCCTCGCCGTGACCGAGCTGACGCATGACGTAGGCGAGATGTTCCGTGAGCTGCGTTTGGCCTCAGCTGAGTTACGCTTAGCCGAGCTGGAATAAGCCGCATTCAGCTTTACGTTCACTTGGCACTCAGCTTCCCGCCACTTCCGCGCCGCAATCTAGTCTTTGCGGCGCGGTTTCTGCCACATTACCAAAACATTGCCCCGAAATCAGCACAGACACGTCCAAGCCTCGCCATAGCGGCCCGTCATCTAGGTCTCATCACAAACGGAGGGCTTGACCATGACGAAACTTTTGAAAACCGCTGCTATCGCCGCAATCCTGACGGGCTTTGCCAATGCGGGCCATGCGCTGGAGGCCGTCGCGCCCACCGAAATGCCGGGCATTCACGCGATGAGCGGCGACGCGACGCCCCACGAATATGACACGCAGAGCTTCTTGCCTGATGACGCTAAAATCGGCGTGGCGCGGCTGGACGGCGGGCGCTTGATTCCGACACCGTTCGGCGAAGAATTCGATTGGAAAATGCTCGACCGCCGCGTGGATCTGGACATCGAGACGATGAACGCCGGCGACTATCTGAAATATATTCCAGAGATTCCTATGGACGGTGTCGACACGGACAACAAGATCGACGAGATCCGCCTAACCGCCGCGAATGAAGGCTATTCCCACGTCATCCTCTACGGCCTCGGCACAGATGCCTATTGGGGCAGCTTTGGCGGCAAAGCGATTGAACGCACCGGGCTCGACGTTGCCTCGGATTGCGACAGCTGGGCCAAGGCCAAGGCGAAAGCCCTGCTGGTCAATGCGCATACTGGCGAAGTCTTGGGCGCGGCGCTGACGAATAATGTCGAGTTCAACATCGGCTATCTCGCCGATGATGTGGAGCGCATGCTCGAAACACTGACTTAAGATAAACACCTAAAAAGGTCCGCTGGGCTAGCCGCGCGTATTCCCAAAAACGCGCGGTAGCGGGGCACCACAGGCGCAGGGCCTCTCCCCCTGCGCCTGTATTTTTATGACTTATCCCCGCTATTATTCAGCTGTGCGCAGTCAGGAATGTATCATTTGTGTTCTGCATTTGTTTCTGGCCCAGAATCACTTTGGTCGTCTATAGAAAGGCATGGCCTTCATTCAAGACACTGACCCTGCCAACGACATCCATCTGGACAGCACGCCGCAGTCCATCGAGGCGGAGCAGGCGCTGCTGGGCATTTTGCTTTATGACAATGAGGCCTATCACAAGATTTCGCCGATCGTGCAGGCCAAGCATTTCTACTCTGACATCAATGTCCGGATTTTCGACGCGATTGCGCGCCTGATCGAAGGCGGCAAGCTGGCCGATGCGATTGTTCTAAAGAACCGGTTTTCGCAAGATGAAACCCTCGTCGATATTGGTGGCGTCCCCTATCTGGCCAAACTTCTCGACAATGCGCCGCCCATCGCGACAGCGCCGGAATATGCCAAGCTGATTTTCGATATGGCCATGCGGCGCGAGCTGATCCGGCTGGCGGCTGACATTGAGGCGAATGCGAAAGACCCCGACAGCGAAACCGATGCGCAGGCCCAAATCCTCGCCGCAGAAGGCCAGCTCTATAATCTGGCTGAAATCGGCGGAACGCAGCAAGGCTTTGTCGATTTCGAGACGGCGCTGGTGGCCTCCATCGAAATGGCGTCAGCCGCTTTTAGTCGAGATGGTAGCCTGTCTGGTATTTCCACAGGGCTGGTCGATCTGGACCGACAGTTGGGCGGTTTGCACAAATCAGACCTTATCATTCTCGCCGGACGGCCCTCCATGGGTAAAACCTCGCTGGCGACAAACATCGCCTTTCACGTCGCCAAGAAATTCAAGCGCGAAAAAGACGACAACGGCATCGAGAAAACGATCGACGGCGGAGTAGTTGGGTTCTTCAGCCTCGAGATGAGCTCGGAACAGCTGGCAACGCGGCTGCTAGCCGAACAATCCGGCGTGTCCTCGCACCATATCCGACGCGGCGACATCACGGCCGCGCAATATGAGCATATTCGCGACAGCGCAGATGAGATCGTGCGCATCCCGCTCCATATCGACGACACGGGTGGCTTGTCCATCGGCGCGATGTCGGCCCGGGCGCGGCGGTTAAAACGCCAACGCGGGCTGGACTGTATTGTAGTTGACTATCTGCAACTTCTGACGGGTGGCGCAGGCATGAACAATTCCACGAACCGCGTGCAAGAAGTCTCGATGATTACGCAGGGCCTGAAAGCCCTCGCCAAGGAACTGGACGTGCCGGTTCTAGCGCTCGCGCAGCTCTCGCGGCAGGTCGAACAGCGCGACGATAAACGCCCGCAGCTCTCTGACTTGCGCGAATCCGGCTCGATCGAGCAGGACGCCGATGTCGTGATGTTCGTCTTCCGCGAAGAATATTACCTCGCAAGGACCGAACCGTCAGAGGACGACGTCGCCGCGCATGAGGAATGGCAGAGCAAAATGGATAAGGTCCACCGTAAAGCCGAAGTCATCATCGGTAAGCAACGCCACGGCCCGATTGGGACAGTTGCGCTGAGCTTCGAGCCAAGCCTCACGAAATTCGGTAATTGGGTCGAAGAGGATTACGGCACAGGCGGCGGCGCGTTTTAGGGCGACTACTTCTTCTTCGCTGCCGGTTTCTTCGCCGCAGGTTTGCGCTTCGGTTTCGCCTTAAGCGTCTCAATCTCAGCTAGTGCCGCGTCTAGCCGGGCTTTCAACACGTCGAACTCTTCGCGTGTGACGAGGTCCATATCTTGGACGAATTTCTCGGCCTGAGAGCGGCCCATGGCTTTGACCTCGTCGCCGACGCCTTTGATTGCGCCGACGGCATTCGTCATCAAGTTGGACAGATCGTCGAGGGGTTTGTTCTTGCCTTGCATGTCAGGGCTCTCTTTCGTCTTTGAAGTGTCTTACATTCGATGTAGGGACGGTCACCTTTCATTGCCAGCCACCTCGGTCCGTTTACCCTCATGCTTCTATCTACGATATTCGCAATTGATTTCCCGTCTTGGCTGTCTGGTGACATTGTTGAGATCGGGCCGATTACCCTGCGCTGGTATGGCATCGGCTTTATCGCAGGCCTGTTTCTAGCCTATCTCTATGCGCTGCGCATGACGAAACGGCGCGATATCTGGGTTGCCGAAGGTCCGACGCGCGTGCCCGAAGTTGTCCCGACAGAGGCGATCTTATCAGATCTGATGTTCTACTGCCTGATCGGGATCATCGTGGGCGGGCGTTTGGGTTTTATCATCCTCTACGCGCCAGAGACCTTTGTCGAAGCTCCGTTGGATGTTCTCAAACCGTGGCAAGGCGGGATGAGTTTTCACGGCGGGTTCCTCGGTGTCGTGCTGGCCTGTGCCTTTACAAGCTGGCGCACAGGCGTGTCGAAAATGCGCATTGGCGATATGGCCAGCATGGGCGCGCCGATTGGGCTGGGCCTTGTGCGGGTCGTCGGGAACTTCTTCAATCAAGAGCTATGGGGTCGCCCGACGGATGTGCCGTGGGCGATGATCTTTCCAAAAGACCCAGACCTCCTGCCGCGTCACCCGAGCCAGCTCTATGAAGCATTCCTAGAAGGCCTCGTCCTTTTCCTGATCCTGCGTTTTATGATGATCAAATATAAGGCCCTGACAAAGCCCGGCCTGCTCTTTGGCGCGCTGATGTTCTTTTACGGCCTGTTCCGGTTCAGCGTCGAGTTCGTGCGAGAGCCGGATAATATCGCGCAGTTCGGGCTGTTGACCCGCGGCATGGCTTACAGCTTGCCGATGGTCCTCGCAGGGGCGGTTCTAATGGCTTGGGCAGTGCGACGCGCGCCTGTCTCGCCAAAGCGCCTGCCAGAGCCGGAAAAGAAGACTCGTGGCAAATGAGCTAGAGGCGAAACTTCGCCGCCGCATCGCTGAAACCGGCCCGCTCTCGGTTGCAGAATATATGACGCTTTGCCTGCTGGACCCGGTCCACGGCTATTATCCAACGCGCGACCCGTTGGGTGCAGATGGCGACTTCATCACCGCGCCCGAAATCAGCCAGATGTTCGGCGAAGTCCTCGGCCTGTGGTGCGTGCAAAGCTGGATCGATCTTGGGCGACCCGAGACCGTGCATCTGATCGAGCTGGGCCCGGGACGTGGGATTATGATGGCCGACATGTTGCGCGCCGCGTCACTGGACGCAGACTTTAAAGCCGCCGTGCAAGTCTGGCTCGTCGAGGCCTCTGCCGCGCTGGAAGCCGTCCAAGGCCGAACGCTGGCCCGCGCGGGTGTACCTGTGCAATGGGCGGCACGGCTGGAAGATATTCCCGCTGGACCGAGTCTGATTGTCGGCAATGAATTCCTCGACTGCTTACCGATCCAGCAGCTGATCTGCGCTGACCCCTTTGCGAAGGAAAACGGTTGGGTCGAGCGGCGCGTCGGCATGGACGATCAGGACCGCTTGTGTTTTGTCAGAACCGATGCCCCTGCCCCCGCCGCGTTGACGGATCGCCTGCCCGCTGGGGCAGAAGAGGCACGTAAGGATGACCTGCTCGAAATCTGTCCCTCAGTGGCGCAAATTATCGAGGCTTTGCGGGTGCGTTTCGATGCCAACCCCGGCCGTGCGCTGTTCCTCGATTACGGGCCTGAAGACACAGAATTTGGCGACACGCTGCAAGCACTGAAACGCCACGAAAAGATTGGTGTGTTTTCCGATCCGGGGAATACGGACCTCACCGCGCGTGTTGATTTCGCCGCCCTAAAAGAGACAGCTAAAACAGCCGGCCTCGACGCCAGTGCCGCCGTGCAGCAGCGGGAGTTTCTGTCCAAGCTCGGCATCGAAATGCGCGCCGTCGCGCTGACGCGGGCCAAGCCGGACGCCAAAGACGTTATCGCGCGGCAGTTACGCCGACTGATGGCTGAGGATGAAATGGGAACGCTGTTCAAAGCGCTCTGCATCAGCTCTGTCGGCTTGGAAACACCCTTAGGATTACGCGCATGACCCTATCGCATCTGACGACAGAGGCATTGCCTGTGCCGCATGGTTTCTTTGGACGGCAAGGCGGCGTGTCTTCTGGGACCTATGCCAGCCTGAACGCGGGCCTGCGTTCTGATGATGATCGCGCGGATGTGGAGACGAATCGCGCGCGTATTCGCAAGGCCTTAGGCGCGGAGTTTATGGTCAGCCTGCACCAAGTTCATTCGGACCGCGTGATTATCGCGACGGATGACCCCGTTGGCGAGGTCGAGGCTGATGGTCTCGTCACGAAAGTCCCGGGCCTCGCGATTTCCGCCTTGTCCGCGGATTGCGGGCCAGTCCTATTCTGTGACGCCAAAGCCGGCATTGTCGGCGCGTGCCATGCGGGCTGGCGCGGGGCATTGTCAGGCATTGTCGAGAGCACCGTCGCCGCCATGTGCGAGCTGGGCGCATCGCCCGCAGACATCTCTGCCGTGCTAGGCCCCTGCATCGGGCCGGACAGCTATGAGGTCGGCGAGACGTTCAAATCGGAATTCACGGAGATAGACGAGGACTACGCGCGCTTTTTCCATATACCAGACGACAAGAAGGCGCATTTCGACCTGCCCGCTTTCATTTTATCGCGATTGAACGCGTCAGGCGTTGGTCAAGCTGCTTGGACAGGACAGGATACATACGCCCTGCCGGAGGACTATTTCAGCTATCGCTACAACACTCATGCGGGTGTGTCTGGCTATGGGCGGAACTTATCCGCGATCCTCTTGCCCTCACGCATGGACTCGGGCGCAACGCAGGGCTAGGCGAGCCTCACATTAACGCGACTTGGACTTCGGCACATGAAACTGATCAGCGGCACCGCCAATGAACCTTTGGCAGCGGGCATCGCAGATGTTCTGGATATCCCCCTTACCAGCGTCGAGATCGAACGTTTTCGCGATCAGGAAATCTTTGCACGGATCAATGAAAATGTCCGGGGCGAGGATATCTTCCTCGTGCAGCCAACATCTGCCCCCGCGAATGACCATCTCATGGAGCTGCTGATCCTGATCGACGCGCTGATGCGCGCCTCGGCAGAGCGGATTACAGCGGTTATCCCCTATTTCGGCTATGCTCGACAGGATCGGAAGACCGGTGGACGGACACCCATCTCGGCCAAGCTGGTCGCCAATTTGATCGCGAAAGCCGGCGCAGACCGGGTTCTGACCGTCGACCTCCACGCCGGACAAATTCAGGGCTTCTTCGACATTCCGACGGACAACCTGTTTGGGCAGCCCGTCTTTGTGACGGACATCAAAGACCAATTCTCCAAACGCGACCGTGAAAACCTGCTGTTCGTCTCGCCCGACACGGGCGGTGTTGTACGGACCCGCTCTATCGCCAAGCAGTTCGACGCAGATATTGCGATCGTCGATAAGCGCCGTCCGAAAGCGGGCGAGAGCGAGGTCATGAATATCATCGGTGACGTCGCGGGCCGGAACTGCATCCTTTACGATGACATCATCGATTCGGGTGGCACGCTCTGCAACGCGGCCAAAGCCCTAAAAGATCACGGCGCCAACACCGTCTCGGCCTATATCACCCACGGCGTGCTGTCCGATCCGGCGGTCGAGCGGATCTCGAAATCGGAGCTAACCGAAGTCGTCATCACAGACACTATCGCTCAGCCCAAGGCCGTTAAAGACTGTAAGCGTATCCGCGAATGTTCAACCGCAAAACTCCTTGGCGAGGCCGTTCGCCGCATCGCCAATGACGAGAGCGTGTCGAAACTCTTCGGATAAACCTAAAAAGACACGCGATTACCGCAGATCGACTTGCGCAAGCCACTTGCGCAGGGCCCGTGTTTTGCTTATAGGGCGCGACAAGATAAAACCTGCCCGACCGTCCGGCCGCTTCAACCCCTTGGAGCGGTTCGTTTTTTGAGGCGACGGCAGAGCCAGACTGAAGACAGGAATCGATCATGAGTGTTAGTCTCGACGTCACCGTTCGCGAAGAAACGGGAACGGGTTCAGCCCGCGAAGCACGCCGCAACGGCCTTGTGCCAGCTGTGATCTATGGCGGCGGCAAAGATTCTGTCGCTGTTGGTGTGAAATTCAACGAAGTTTTGAAAGCCATCAACTCTGGTGACTTCCTCCAGTCGATGGTTGAATTGAAGCATGACGGCAAGCCACAGAAAGTCATCACGAAGGACGTTCAGTTCCACCCCGTGACAGACGCGCCTGTGCATGTCGATTTCTACCGCGTGACAGACAAAACGATGATCGACGTGGATGTGCCCGCACAATTCATCGGCGAAGATGTGTCACCTGGCATGAAGCGCGGCGGCGCGCTGAACGTTGTTCGCTATAACATCGAAGTGAAATGCCCAGCTGGCTCGATCCCAGATTACATCGAAGTCGACATTTCCGAACTCGACATCGGCGACGCGATCCATCTGTCCGGCGTGAATCTTCCGAAAGATGTCACACCCGGCATCACAGACCGTGACGTGACCATCGCAACCATCGTCGCTTCGCGTACATCCAAGCTGGATGAAGAAGAAGGCGAAGAGGGCGAAGAAGGCGAAGTTGAAGCCGGCGATGTGCCAGCATCAGAGCAAAGCGCCGAGGACTAGTCCTTGGTGTCCTTCTGGACACGTTTGTTTTCGCGCAATCGCTCAGAGACTGACATGCAAATCTGGGTCGGTCTTGGTAATCCTGGCGCGCAATATGCGGGCCACCGCCACAACATCGGTTTTATGGCACTCGATGCCATAGGCGATGAGGCGGGCTTTGCCCCAGATGCGTCAAAGTTCTCAGGCCTCGTTCGTCAGGGCATGATCGGCGGACAGAAAGTCCTGCTGCTCAAACCAACCACCTTTATGAACAAATCCGGCGTCGCCCTGCAAAAGGCCATGTCGTTTTACAAAGTCCCCTTGGATCACGTCACGGTTTTCCATGACGAACTGGACATTGCGCCCGGCAAAATCCGAACCAAAACAGGTGGCGGGCTCGCGGGACACAATGGCCTACGCTCGATCAACCAGTTGTGCGGTGGGCCAGAGTTTCACCGCATCCGCCTCGGCATCGGCCACCCCGGTCATAAGGACCGCGTCTCTGGCTATGTGTTGAGCAACTTTGCAAAAGACGAACAGAATATGCGCGATGACATGGCAAATGGCTGCGCGCGTTATGCCGACTTACTGGCCAAGGGCGAGCGAGATTTGTTTCAAACGCGCGTCGCCGAATATGTGAACGATAGGGCTTAGGATCATGGGATTTAAATGCGGTATTGTCGGACTTCCTAATGTCGGAAAATCTACGCTTTTCAATGCGTTGACAAAAACAGCGAATGCGCAAGCAGCGAATTATCCCTTTTGTACAATTGAGCCAAATGTCGGTGATGTCGCCGTGCCAGAGCCACGCCTGAACGCGATTGCAGAGATCGGCAAATCTGCGCAGATTATTCCAGCGCGCATGAATTTTGTCGACATTGCTGGCCTCGTCAAAGGCGCGTCGCAAGGCGAAGGCATGGGCAATCAATTCCTCGGCAATATCCGCGAGACAGATGCCGTCATCTACGTCCTGCGCTGTTTCGAGGACGAGGACATCACCCATGTCGATGGGCGCATTGATCCGATGTCAGATTTTGAAACCATCGAGACTGAGTTGATGCTGGCCGATCTTGAGAGCCTTGAAAAGCGTAAGCCCGGGCTGGAGAAAAAGCTGAAGCAAAAAGATAAGGACGCAGAACAGACCATGCGCCTGATCGAAACGGCGATCACTGTGTTGGAAGATGGCAAGCCTGCTCGCACAGCTAATATCGACGAAGACGACGCGAAAGCGTGGAAAATGCTGCAGCTGCTGACGGCCAAGCCTGTCCTTTATGTCGCCAATGTCGACGAAGACAGCGCAGCCACAGGCAATGCGTTTTCGGAGAAAGTCGTTGCCCATGCCAAGAGCGAGGGCGCACAGGCGGTCATCATTTCTGCCCAAATCGAATCTGAAATGGCAGTCCTCGACGATGAGGAACAAGCCGAATATCTGGACGCGATTGGTTTGAAAGAACCGGGCCTAAACCGCCTGATCCGGGCAGGATATGACCTGCTGGGCCTAAAAACCTATTTCACCGTCGGACCAAAAGAAGCCCGCGCGTGGACATTCCAAGACGGCTGGACCGCGCCGAAATGCGCCGGCGTCATTCACGGCGACTTTGAAAAGGGCTTCATCCGTGCCGAAACCACCGCTTATGACGATTTTGTCGACAATGGCGGCGAGCAAGGCGCGAAAGAAGCCGGCAAAGTCCGTCAAGAAGGCAAAGAATATCGCGTCAAAGACGGCGACATCATGCTGTTCAAATTCAATGTTTAAGCGATTTTAACGCCTATCACGCAACCTACTGGCCTTGAACGAAAGGTCACGCCCATGTTGCGCTTCCCGCTTGCCATCACGCTCTCACTCCTCCTGCCCGGTTTCGCTGCGGCAGCTGAGCCTGCGCAAACGGCCTTTGACCTGCTAGCCAAACAAGCCGGCGTCAGTGCACAGAGCGACTTCATCAAACTCGACGAACAGCTGGATATGGAAACGGCCAAGGCGATTGATACTGAATTATCTGCGCTGTACGGCGCGCCGGAAACATCGCGCGCGGGCTTAAAGGTTTGGTCCGTGAGCAATCCAAGCGCGACATCCGCGCAGGCAGAGGTCACGACCATCATGTGTGGACCAGACGGGAAAGGCGGGCTGCACATCTCTGCCGATCGCCGCGGCGCTGTTTCTAATCGCCTGCAAACGCCAAAGCCAATCGTGAAAAAACGCAAGACCCTTCCCGTGACGGCAAATGCGCGGGCGCGCCAAGCTACAGGTCGTATTTCCCAAGCTGACTAGCAGATGAATGGCTTGGCCAAACGCCAAGTCTCTTAACGCTTTGAAAACGCTGAATATGCGAGATTAACGCGACGCATCATATGGGCCGTGGGGGTTCCTGATGCCGCGACGGGATGAATATGACACGCATATCGCAGGGTCTGGCCGCGCTATGGGCGCTTATCTTGATGCTATGCCTTGTCAGCACGGCACAGGCGCAAACATTTGGCGACAATAATACCGCCAACGCCGCCATTAATGACTCGGTTCTTTGTCCGACTGGCACAAATGCTAGCGGCGCTGGAGTCGTCGGAAACATCACGCGGACTTTCACAGTCACAGGTCTGAGCAATATCACGGATCTCAACGTTGGCTTCCTCGCGAGCCATACATGGCGCGGGGACATCGACATGCGCCTGCAATCCCCGACAGGGACGACGCAGCGCTTGCTCATTCCGGATACGACAGGCGCGGGTAATGACGATAATTACAACATCTTGCTGGACGACGAAGCGACCACCCCTGTTAACACGGGGGCACATGATGTCGCGAACAACACGGCGGCGGCCCGCTATGAGTTTTCCGTTCAACCTGCCCAGCCCCTCTCTGTATTTGATGGCCAGAACCCGAACGGTACGTGGACGATGACGATCTGTGATGATTATACAGGTGAGACGGGCACATATTTTCCAGCAGAATTGATCTTTACGCCTTCCACAGGCGCCGACTTGTCTCTGAGCGCGCTGGCCACACCTGGGACAATCGCGCCAGGCAATAGTGTGACATTAGATTTCACGGTCTCTAGCGCGGGCCCTCAGAACTCCACACCAACGGCACAGATCAATTTGCCGGCAGGCCTAACCTTCGTCAGCAGCGCGGGCGACGGCAGCTATAATAATACAACGGGCGTCTGGACGATCGGTTCTGGCCTGACCCCTGGCACGCCACGCACGCTCTCCATTACGGCAAGTGCCATCAGCACTGGCATTTATACAGCCACCGCAGAGATTCTCAGCTCCAACCGCGCAGATCCAGACTCCACGCCAAATAACGGGGTCACGACGGAAGACGACTATGCGACGGCCACTGTTTCTGTGCAGCCATCGACGATCCCACCGGAATTATCCTGCCCCATCGCAGAGCGCTTCACCCATAATTGGACGGCGCCTGGCACAACGAATGGTTGGACCTCTGGAAGCCTCACGAACAGTTACGTCGCCAACACACACCCCATCGGCATTACGATGACGAATAACACCAATCGCTTCATCCCGCGAAATTTTAACGGAACGAACATACAAACCCCTGTTTCCAATCAACAATTTGCGACGGGTGCGAATGCGGGCGAATACGGTGTTGTCATGAACGTCGATTACGCCGCAACGACGGAAAACGTTTTGACCACGATGACATTCGGCGTGCCGGGTGAAGGTTTGGGCGCGGTTCAGTTCCAGCTCCTCGACATCGACCTTGGCACTTGGACAGATCAGATCATCATTTCGGGTAGCCTGAACGGCACCCCCGTCAGCCCGATCCTGACCCCCGGCACAGCTAACGCTGTTACTGCGGCTGACACTTTCACCGGAACAGCGGGTTCTGCAACAGGCACATCGGGCGGTGACACAACGATTACGTTCCAGAACTCTGTCGATACAGTCACCTTCCTCTATCAAAACTCAAATTCAGCAGCTAATCCCATCGCTCAGGTTATCAGCTTACAGAAACTCGTTATGTGCCCGCCGCGTGTCGCTGATGTCTCCGCCGTGAAAACAGTCGAAGTCTATGACCCCAGCAATCTCGGGCTCTACATGACGCCGGGAAATGAAGTCCTTTATCGGATCACGGTCACAAATTCGAACACGGCCACCGCTCAAGCTGATGACATCGACATTTCGGACACGCTGCCCACCAATCTTAGGTTTGTCTCAGCCACGACGACGGGCTTTACTGGGGGCGCTTTTGGCACACCTGCCCTCCCCCCCGCGAATACGGATTGTGGTGCGACACCTAACCCATGTGTGGTGCGCTTTTCTGGGGCAACTGTGCCCATCAACGCGACAGGCGAAATCATCGTCAGGGCGCTAATTAAGTAATTACACCTTTAGGTTTAATATCTTCGTTACCTACAGCTGATATGCCTGTCTGACCGGGACCTCACTTTGCTTTTGCAAGGACGGTTACCGTGCGCCTATCTCTCAGCTTCATCTTTCTGTTTCTCTCCAGCCTATCGGCGTGGGCGATCGATTTTGATAACACTCAAACGGGCACGATTGACGGCACAACCACCTGCGCCGCACCGCTGACACGGACCTTTACGGTCGGGACGAGCTTCACACTGATCGATGTCGATTTAGCACTCGCGGCGACACATACGTGGCGCGGAGATATCCGGCTGACCCTCACCTCACCCGCAGGCACATCTGTCGAACTGATCACTGCGGATACTGGCGCGGGCGGGAATATCGATAATTACAACATCATCCTCGACGATAGTGCGACGGACCTCGTCAATACGGGCAGCCATGCCACGCCCGATGGCACAGTCGCACCGCCTTATGAGAACGACGTCCGGCCCGATAATCCGCTCTCGGCTTTCAATGGGCAGAACGCACAGGGCACATGGACGATGTCCATATGTGACGAATTCCCTGGTGCAGATGATGGCCAGTTCACACGGGCAACCCTGATCCTGACGGAAGACCCTGCCCCGCCAACGGGAGGCACACCGCTAAGCTGCCCTGTCGCAGAGCAAATTCCCTTTGCGTGGGCTGCGCCCGGAAACACGAATGGCTGGGCGGCGGGTTCGCTCGTGAACGGATATACCATTGGGACCAATATCCCCGCCTCCTATGCCGTAACTGGCAACACGAACCGCCTAATTCCACGCAATGGCGTCAACACGCCTGTGACCTCGACAGAATTTACAGGCGGCGGCACCGCACAACACAGCCTCGCGATTTATGCGGATTTCGCAAGTCTGGCAGAGACTCTCACAGTGACCGTTAATATCGGCGTGCCGGCTGAAGGCGTCGCCTCTTTGGGCTTTGATATTTTCGATATTGATCGCGGCGGCTGGACCGACCGCGTGACAATTTTGGGGAGCTTTAATGGCGCGACCGTCAACCCCAGCCTCAGCGGCGCGGCGTTTAATACGGTCAGCGGCAATTCCGTCATTGGCACGGCACAAGCGCCATCAACCTCTGGCGCGGGCAATGCACAGGTGGTTTTTACAACGCCTGTCGATCAATTCACGATCACTTACGACAATGGTCCCTCTGCCCCTGCAAATCCGGCTGCGCAGATCATGAGCTTTTTCGCAAACCTTGTCGTCTGCCCGCCCTTGGTTGCGGACCTGAGCGCGGTGAAATCTGTCGAAGTCGCCGACCCCGGACTCGGGCTCTACATGACGCCGGGCAATGAGGTGATTTACAAAATCACGGTCACCAACGGCCCCGACGCGACGACACCCGCGAATAATATCGATATTAGCGATACCTTACCCGATAATCTGACGTTTCTCTCTGCCGCTGTGACAGGCTTCACAGGTGGGACTTTGGCGGGGCCGTCGGCCAATACGAATTGCACAGGCGGGAATTGCACGGTGGCTTTAACGGGGGCGAGTTTACCTGAAGACCAGACAGCGGAAATCCGCGTGCGCGTCAGAATTCAATAAGGCTCAATGCCCGGGAAAGTCGATCAGGGCCGAACACGCCACGCCAGAGTTTTCAATTTTCTGCCGCCCGCCAAGGTCCGGCAGGTCGATCAGGAATGTCGCCCCGACGATCTCACACCCCGTGCGCTTTAACAGTGCAATCGCGGCAGCCGCCGTACCACCCGTCGCAATCAGGTCATCAATCAGCAGGACTTTATCGCCCGACGCCACAGCATCAGCGTGAATTTGCAGCGTGTCCGTGCCGTATTCCAACGCGTAATCTTGCTCATAAGTTTTGAAGGGAAGCTTGCCGGCCTTTCGGATGGGCACAAAGCCAACGCCAAGTTCAACAGCCACCGCTGTGCCGAAAATAAAGCCCCGCGCATCAATGCCTGCCACGGCGCTAATTCCGGTATCTCGCCAAGGGTCTGCCAGCCGCCGCACACTCTCGGCCAGCGCTTCAGGATGGGCGAGGAGCGTCGTAATATCCCGGTACATGACGCCCGCTTCGGGGAAGTCAGGGACAGTGCGGATGATGGATTCAAGGTTCATGAAAACACAAAAATCTAAGGTTCAGCAGAGGCTTCTTTAGATAAGAAACCGAAACACAAATATAACGAAACGAATGATGCGCCTGACAGTATAGCCAGTGAAGTAACGCCATGCTGGACAGCCGCATTCCTTGTCGCACCCTCAGATATATTCATACCTACAAATGCAGGAAGGAATAAAACCATACATAGTAAAACCATAAGAAAGCCGAACAGAGCGATGTAATCTCTCTGACGGTGATCAGGACTGCGATTTTCAATCGACATAAAACGATTGGCGGCGATGAAAGCGGCCGAAAAATGGAAAACTATTTTAATGGCCACCCAAAAGCCCCAAGGGATGATCGCATCTAGCATTCCCAAAAAATATTCTGCAATATTTAAGAGAACTGAGAACCCAATATATAGAAATATATAGATAAACATGTATCCCTTCAAACCCCAATGATGTCTGACGCTTGAACTTCGCATAACTCGACCTCCTACTTTGGTTTAACGCGACAAGACCATAACGCCAGATAAATCAAACATTCACGGCGTCCGTTTCGAGCAGGATATGTGTTTCCGCGAAGGCGAGCGCTTCCCATTCGAGGAAGTGCTCATCCGCCATCAGCTCTGAAATATAGGTGTCAGAGCGGACCGAGCGTGGCAGGCCATAACTGGCAAAGCGTGTCGCGACGGGCGTGTAAAACGCATCGGCAATCGTCCAATCATCGAATAAGAATGGTCCGTTGTGACGGCCCAGCAGATCATCCCACATGACGAAAATTTCTTCGGCCTCGGCGAGGCAGTCGGTCGGCATTTTCGTTTCTGTCCGGCGGCGTAGGTTCATCGGGGCTTCGCGACGAATAGCGGGAAAGCCCGTGTGCATCAGCTTCACGACGCGCTCAGCCTCTGCCCGCATTTCAGCGTCTTTGGGCCAAAGGTTCGGCACGGCCTTGGCGCAAAATTTTGCTATGGCGAGGCTGTCAGGGATGACCTCGTCCTTGACCTGCAAGACGGGGACAGTGCCCGCGTCACTGACCTTGAGCAGTTCTTCCTTATAGCCCGGAATATCGAGATCGATCACGGCTGAGGTGAAGGGCAGCTCTGTCTTGCGCAGGATTTGCCACGCGCGCAGCGACCAAGAGGAATAATTATAATTCCCAATATAAAGCGTCAGAGCCATTTAATATCCCATCAATTTTAGGGCCGCAAGGAGTTGCGGTTTTTCCGTTGAGAAGCCCGAACGCACCCAGAGGGCTTCGAGTGCTTTCAGCGCTTTACCCATGCCGGGGCCTTTGGGCACGCCGGCCTTGGCCAGATCCTTGCCCGTAATCGGGAAGGTCGGCGGCACCCAACCCATCGCCAAATCCGCCAGCACCATCCAGCACGACGACAAGATCGCATCCGCTTCGCCCGCCGCGCGCAGACGGGTGCGGTCCAAGACTACCTGTTTGCCAGATTGATATATCGCCGCCAGCCGGTCTCGCTCTGGCATATCCGTCGACAATTGCGCCGCGTCATCCGCCCATGCGCGCAGGCGATGCGTCTCGGCTTTGCTCATCTTCAACCGTTTCGTCAGCAGCGCCATTTGCAGGGGCTCGCGCGCGCCCATCGCCATCAGACGCAGCAGTGGATCGGGCTTTATCCCTTCGCGCGATTCCAATCGCACGAGCGCTTCCAGCCCATCCACATTTGAGGCCTCTCGCAAGAACGTCTCAAGGATGTCATTCGTCAGCATAATTCGGCAGGACCGCACGGGGTCGCGCGCGGAGAGCAGCTTCTTTACCTCCATCCAAACCCGCTCGGCGGAGAGCTGTTTCAGCCCGGCACGATGTTCGCGGCACGCGCGCAAACTCTCCGCATCGACTTTCTCTCGCCCGCCATATTGGGCGAGAAAGCGGAAGAAACGCAGGATGCGCAGATAGTCTTCTTGTACCCGCATCGCAGCATCGCCGACGAAGCGGAATTTGCGGGATTTTATGTCTTCCAACCCCTGCCCCGTTGGGTCGAACACTTGCCCAGCGGCATCGGCGTAGAGCGCATTGACAGTCAGATCGCGGCGTTGGGCGTCCTCTGCCCAATCGGTCGTAAAAGCAACAACAGCGCGGCGACCATCGGTTTCGACATCCCGACGCAGGCTGGTGATTTCATAGGGTGTACCGTCGATCACGGCGGTAACCGTGCCATGCGCGATGCCCGTTGGAACAGATCGGATTTTGGCAGCCTTCAGAGCGGCAACAACTGCGTCTGGCTCTAATGTCGTCGCCAGATCAATATCACCGACAGGTTCGTCCCAAAGGGCATTACGCACGCACCCACCGACAAAGCGCAGGCTGTCTGATGGAAAGGCGGCAAAAAGCGCAAGGACCGCGTCACTGCGCATCCACGGGAATTGCTGAGGGTTTAGCGTGTCGCTCATAAGCCAAGGGCATCCATGGTTTCGCCGCCAAAGCCGCGCAATTCATCTGGATATGGCGGCGTCTCTACGCCCTTAGCGCGAGCCTGCACGTTTAACAGGCTACGACCATGTGTCGGCTCCGGCGGCGTGTCTGTGTAGAACGGATGATCTAGCGCGACCTGTGCCGGAACAAAGGTCCAGCCATCCGCCTGCATCGCTGCGACCAAATCGCCGAGATAGCGCCCATCTAAATCGAGGTGATGGACCAAGAGCTGATGCGGCAGATCCGGCACGCCCAGAATACCCGCGACCTGATCCATATAATTTGCCATCTTCAACACACTGCCGATCCAATAATCGCGATAGCCTTCAGGCGCGACGCCGTTTTCCAAACCCGACTTCATGCGTTCATCGACATACCAATCGAGGCTGTCGATCGTGACCGGCGCATGTTGGTAATCCCGCGCGCGTAAGGCGTCGTAATAAGCGGTCTGCTGTGCCCGGTCCTTGCCATCGGCGAGAAAGGGGAAACGGAAATATTGCTGAAATCCTGGCACGTTAGACAGGCGTGCATGATTGCGGTCAATATCCGCAAGAATGGCAGCCGTTTCGTCCAAGGAACTATTGTGATGAGAATAGGTGTGATTGGCGAGGATGTGGCCGTCCTCCGCCCAATTCGCCAGAACCGTATCAAAGGCGCTGCGGCTCTCATACCGGCCAGAGACAAAGCCTGCCGCTTGCACCGGCAGGGCCGCACGGATCGCGGCGTCTCTCTCCAGCGCTTTGCCCTTATCCTCAGGCAAGTTGAAATCATCCATCGTAATCGCAATACGCTTTTTTTGCGTCGAGGCGGGCGTGCCACAAGCCGCGAGCGCGGCTGCGCTCAATCCCAAAAATATGCGTCGATCCATCATGCGGCCTTTTCCTCAAACCCGCGTTGCCAAAGGCGGTACAGCATCATCGCCGTCATACCCCAAATATTGCGGTGCGTCCCATTAGCTTCATCATAGGGCATATCAAAAAGCACATGATTTTTCTCGTCAAAGAAGACTTCGCGACGGATATGATTTTCAGGGTTCATCAGAAAAGCGAGCGGAACTTCAAACGCGCTTTCGACCTCATGCGGGTCGGGAATAATCGCAGCCTGCGGATCGACAATTCCGACGAAGGGCGTGACGCGGAATTTGCTGACCGCGTCAAAACTCGGGAGACGTCCGAGCAGTTGGATGCTGTCCGCGTGCAAACCGATCTCTTCTTCTGTTTCGCGAAGTGCCGTTTGCGCAATCATTTCGTCCCCTTCGCGCTTACCGCCCGGAAATGCGATCTGCCCCGGATGGGACGGCATGGTTTCAGGGCGCTGGGTCAAGATGACCTGCCAGTCGCCCTCGCGCAGAACGAGCGGGACCAGCACGGCGGCCATACGCTGGCCTTCGCGCTTGACCCGATCCGCACCATCGGAAATCTCCAAGGGCAGGAGTGCCCGACGGACATTTAGCAATAAGGACTCAGCCTTCATCCGGCACTTCCCCCAGCGCAAAAAACGCGCCGCCCGCCCAGACGCCCAGCTGTCCATCGCGTTCTACGGCGAGCTCTACGAGCTCATAAAAACTCGGGCGATTGATTGCGGCTTCCAGACGTCCGCGCACCAAAACATAGGGCGTTGGTTCACCCGTATTTGAATCGGTTTCGACACGGATCGGATAGTCTGGTCCCGCCTCGACAACCTCTTCCAAATTGGTCGTGAAGAACAGTCGCTGATCCTCCCCTTCGCCTTTCGCATCCACGCGCACCGCAAGAAACGGCGTATGTTCGACCGTGATGCCCAGCTTCTCGACAGGGGTCACCAGATAGGTCCGACCATCGTCATCTTTGCGCAAAACAGAGGCGAACAAGTCAACCAAACCGCGGCGAGTGACGCGCGAGCCTTCGTGCCACCAGGATCCATCGCGCTTGATGACAACATCAATCTCGCCACAATAATCAGGATTCCAGCGATCGACGGGTCGACGGTCATCCGACGTGTCGGCCAGTGCATCCATCAAGTCCTGCAAAGAGAACTGCGACTTACTGCCATTTAAGGTGTTTGGACTGGACACTGCGAATACAAGCTTTCATTCGGGTAGAGCGACTCTCACCCGTTACTATTCACAGGCTCATAATTCGATGCAAGATATTCCCGCGACTGTAGAAAAAGCTGCCACAGCGGCCAGTGCGAAACTCGCGACCGCGCGCGAAAATATTGGCAGTGTTGTTTACGGCCAAGACGAGGTTGTGCAGCTGGCCCTAACGACGATCTTATCGGGCGGTCATGCCTTGCTGGTCGGCGTTCCCGGCTTGGCGAAAACATTACTGGTCGAAACGCTCGGTACAGTTTTGGGCATGGATGATAAGCGTGTGCAGTTTACGCCAGACCTGATGCCGGGTGATATTCTTGGCTCGGAAGTTTTGGAAGAAACCGCCAAAGGCAAGCGCGAATTTCGGTTCATTCCGGGGCCTGTGTTTACCCAGCTGCTGATGGCAGATGAGATCAACCGCGCCAGCCCGCGCACGCAATCGGCCCTGCTGCAAGCCATGCAGGAACGTTTCGTGACGATCGCAGGTGTCCGACACGACCTGCCCAAACCTTTCCACGTCCTTGCGACGCAAAACCCGATTGAACAGGAAGGCACCTATCCGCTGCCCGAAGCGCAGTTGGACCGCTTCCTCCTGCGGATCGACGTGAATTTCCCAACGCGGGAGACGGAACGCGATATCCTCGTCCGCACAACGGGTGCCACCATGGCGACAGCCAAACGCGCGATTACATCAAAGCAGCTTAGCGACATGCAGACCCTCGTGCGCAAATTGCCCGTCGGTGAGAAAGTCCTCGAAGCGGTGCTGTCGCTCGTCCGAAATGCCCGCCCCGACCAAACCGAGATCGAGAGTATTCGCGAAGCCGTCTCTTGGGGGCCAGGACCCCGCGCTGGACAGGCGCTGATGTTGGCGACCCGTGCACGCGCCTTGATTGACGGGCGGTTGTCCCCATCCGTCGATGATGTGCTGGCCCTCGCAGGTCCCGTCTTGCGTCACCGCATGGCGCTGAACTTTGCCGCGCGGGCGGATGGGCAGAGCGTTGAGAGCGTGATTGAAACGTTGAAAGCGACGATCCGGTAGAGATGGCGCTCTTCGCCAAAACCAAAACAATCCGTCAGCGCGCCCTTGCGCTGTCACAAGGTTATCCCGCGCTTCTGGCCGAAGCCGATCGCGTGGCCGCCGTGGTCGCCGCGGGTGTGCATGGTCGCCGTCGTGCCGGTGCGGGCGAGACTTTTTGGCAATATCGCAATTACCAAACCACAGACGCGGCAACACAAATCGACTGGCGCCGATCCGCGCGCGGGGATCAAGTTTTTGTCCGCGACAATGAGTGGGAAGCCGCCAACAGCATCTATCTTTGGACAGATGTGCGCCCCGGCATGGCATGGGGCAGTGCGCGAGACCTGCCCACAAAAGCTGATCGCGGGCGAGTGCTCTCACTGGCGACGGCGAACTTGCTGATGAAGGCGGGCGAGCGCTGTGCCTTGGCCGGATTACAAGATCGTGCGCGATCAGGACGCGTGGGATATGAACGTTTGGCCGAACGTATGATGACGGGGACAGCGCCCGGCCCCGAAGCACTGGAAGCCAATATTCCTGCCCATTCCAAGTTTCTAATCGTGTCGGATTTCTACGAGAACCTTAGCGCGTGGCAAGAACGGCTAGCGCAACTCTCTGGGCGACCAACATCTGGCGTGATCCTACAAATCGCTGACCCCGCGGAAGAGGATTTTCCCTTTACGGGCCGACTAGACCTACGCCGTCCGGACGGTGGGCAAGGCGGGTTCCTGCTAGGCCGAGCAGAAACAGCACAAGAGGCTTATCAAGCCAAACTCGCCGCGCATCATGACGCGATGGCCCAGACCGCGCGGCGTTTGGGCTGGACGTTCATTCGCCACCGCACAGACGCGCCCGCGACCCAAGCGCTCAACGCGATCTATCAAGCCTTGGCAGGCGAGATATGAGCTTTGCCGGTCTCACATTTCTGGCGCCATTGGCATTGCTGGGTCTGATGACCTTACCGCTCGTCTGGTGGTTGTTGCGGGTCAGCCCGCCTCGCCCACGCCAGCAGGTATTTCCACCCCTAGAGATTTTGCGCGGCGTTCAGGCCGAAGAAGAAACCCCCGCTGGCACGCCGCTCTGGCTCTTGCTGTTCCGTCTTGCTCTCGTTGCGCTGGTCGCCGTCGCGCTGGCCAAGCCGATCCTGCAATCCGTCGCGGGCGAGACGAAGCAGCGCCCGACCCTCGTCATCGATCAGAGCGTTTTCGCCGCGCCGCATTGGAACGACATGATCGACGCCGCGGAAGACATCACCAAACAAGCCCAACGCGATAATCTCGATGTGCGGCTGATTACGGCAGATGACGAAACCACTGCATTTCGTCCAGCCGCAGACGTGCTGGAACGGCTAAAATCGCTGCAACCGCTAAATTACCCGATGGCCTTGCCTCAGGATTTTGACGTCAGCGTTGCATCAGACATCTATGTCTTATCGGCAGGTATCGCACTCGCTGAGACGCCCGTCGAAGATGCAAATCTTTTCGTGCCCGAGGTCATCACGACCCTCCTGCCGGGTGAAGTCCGAGAAACGCCCCAAGGTTTTGATGCGGATTGGTATCGCCCCTCTGCGCGCGGTCCGGCCAGCGCTTCGATTGATGCGCTCGGCGCGAATGGCGCTGTGATCGCTTCAAGTGAGATCACCTTTGCGCTCGGTGCAGAGCTGGCCACGGCACGGTTTGCCCTGCCCGCACAGCTCCGCTCTCGCGTGGCGCGTTTACGTGTGGCAGGCGTGCGTGCCGCCGCTTCCGTCAAATTGCTGGATGATAGTTTCGGGCGCCCCCTTGTGGCGGTCCTTCGCGCGAGTGCCGATACGGCCAGCCCGCTCCTGTCCGAGCCGTTTTATGCGCAACAAGCCCTCGCGCCTTTCGCCGACGTCTTTGAAGGCGACGAGGCCACGCTGCTGGCCTTGCAACCGTCCCTGATCGTGATGCCGGACGCACAACGCAGTGATAGCGACGCCATCCGCGCATGGGTCGAAGCGGGCGGTATCCTCGTCCGCTTTGCCGGACCGCGCTTGGCAGAGCGTCCAGACAGCCTCTTGCCCGTGGCATTACGCTCCGGTGGACGTGCCATCGGCGGCGCGCTCGCATGGGAAGAGCCGCAGCGCCTTGCGCCCTTTGCGGCAGACTCGCCCTTCTCGGGCCTCGCCGTTCCGGACGATGTGACAGTGTCCAAACAGGTTATGGCCGAACCCGGGATCGAAACAGACACACGCAGTTGGGCCCGCCTAGAAGACGGTAGCCCCATTGTGACAAGCGCGCCGATTGGATCGGGCCGCGTGATCTTGTTCCACGTCACAGCTGGGCCGGACTGGTCAAACCTCGCGCTCTCTGGGCTTTACGTCGATATGTTGCGGCGTATTCTGCCGCTGGCCAAGGGACGCCCCGCCACGCCCAGTGAGAGCGCCGCCGATTGGCGTTTGGACCGCGAGTTAGACGCCTTTGGCCGTTTGCGCACGCCGACGCCGGGACTGTCCGCATTGGCCGATACGGCTTTTGCCGACACCTCTGCCGCAGCAGACACGCCAGCGGGATATTACCGTCAGGGTACAAGACAACGCGCCCTTCCCGTGTTGCGTGATCCGTCAGAGGTTGTCGAAGTGACGGCTGGGTCCGGCGCAAATATCCGCAATTATGGCGAGACATCTGAAGCGTCTTTGACAGGAAAACTGCTTGGCTTTGCACTGGCGGCGCTGGCCCTCGATGCCTTGCTCGCGCTCTTTGCGTCGGGTCGTTTGGCCTATCTGCGCCCCAACCGGACGATGATCGCGCTCATGCTGGCAGGGCTGTTCGTTCTGCCGCTGGCCGCACAGGCTCAAGATGATGATACACGGCTGTTAGAGGCCGCCACAGGGCTGCATCTCGCCTTTATTGAAACGGGTGATACGCGGCGGGACAGCCTCTCTCGCACGGCCATGGAAGGTCTATCGGAACAGCTCAACGCCCGCACGACGATTGAGCCCGCTGGCGTTCACGGCGTTGCACCGGATGCACCGGGATTGGAAATGTACCCGTTTCTATATTGGTCCGTCCGACGCGACACGCCAGAATTGACACCCGCCGCGCGGGCCAGGCTCAATGCCTATATGGCGGCAGGCGGGACGATTGTTTTCGACACGGGTGATGAAGGTGACCGCGCCTTACGCGCCGGTGCGCCGCATCCCGGACTGCAACGCGTCACGGAAGGCCTCGACATTCCTCGCCTTGCCGAAGTGCCGGATGATCACGTTCTGAATAAGAGCTTTTACCTGACACGCGGGATTTTCCCCGGCCGCTGGGCCAATGGTCCCGTTTATGTGCAAGCCAATAGCGCCGCCAGCGGAGGTCGCGACGGGGTCTCTCCCGTGATTATCGGGTCTAACGATTGGGCAGCAGGCTGGGCCGTGACGAATGAAGACGGCGCAATTGTCGACCTAGAACGTGACATTTCGCGCCAGCGCGAACTGTCCATCCGCTTTGGCGTCAATGTCGCCATGTATGCACTGTCCGGGAATTATAAAGCCGATCAGGTTCACGCCGCCGCGCTTGTTGAACGGCTCGGCAGTCCTGAACCGCAAATCCCCGGTGCAGTGCGGGAGCGTCGATGATGGGTGACCCCCTCTCGAATATCGCGGTCGATCCGCTCCTGCCATGGGGGTGGGTGATTGCGCTAGGGCTGGCCGTGTTGGTCGCGGCTGTGCTGGCAGGCGCAGGACGGCTTCGTAGTCTGTTGATGCGGCTGGGTGCAGGCTTGGCGCTGATGCTGGGCGTGTTGAACCCGCAGCTCGTCGACGAAACCCGCGAGCCGCTGGCTGACACGGTTATCCTGATCAAGGACAGCTCTGACTCCATGAGCTTTGGCGCGCGGGAAGCGGCCATGCAACGCCTTGCCGATGAAGCGGGTGCAGCCTTCAGGAATGCTGGCGATCTAGACGTGATCATCGTCAACATTTTCCCAGAAACCGAAGGCACACAGCTGGCCAAAGCGCTGACGGACGCCCTCGCCGCAGCCCCTGCTGGACGGCTGGCAGGTGTTGTCGCGCTGACGGATGGCCGAGCGCATGATGTGACAGAGGCGACGCAGGACCTACTGCCAGAAGATGTCCCCTTCCACGCGCTGATCATCGGCGACCCACAAGCGCGTGACCGCCGGATTCTGACGACAAAAGCCCCGAAATTCGGTGTCGTTGGCGAGCAAGCCGAGTTTGAAATCCTCGTCGAAGACCCCGGCTTTGAGGGCGAACGCGCGCGGATCGAGCTAAAGCTCAATGGTGACGTTAAAGCACGCTTCCCGATCACGATTGGCAAGCCGCTCTCTGTGCCGTTGGAGATTGAACGGCGCGGGTCCAATACGGTCGAGCTGGCGGTGGAAAGCGTGCCGGGAGAGCTGACGCTGAACAATAATCTATTCGTATCAGAAATCTCTGGCGTGCGCGACCGCTTGCGCGTCATGCTGGTCACGGGTGAGCCGCATAATGGTGGGCGGGCGTGGCGGAATCTGCTGAAATCCGATCCAGCACTCGACCTAGTCCAGTTCACGATTTTGACCAGCACATCGAAGAACCGAAACGCGAATGAGCGCGAGTTGTCCCTGATTCAATTCCCTGTGCGTCAGCTGTTTGATGAAAGCCTGCGTGACTTTGATCTCGTGATTTTCGATCAATATGAGCGCCGGTCGCAATCGCGCAACCGTCAACGCTCTCGTCCGACAATCCCGCCTGCGTATTACCAGAACATCGCCAATTACGTAGAGGACGGCGGCGCGCTGCTGCTGGCGACAGGGCCAGCTTTTGCGACAGAAGCCAGCCTTTACCGCACGCCGCTGGTGACGATCCTGCCAACACGACCCACAGGCGATACGTTGACGGGGGCTTTCAAGGCACAGCTGAATGACAAAGGCCGACGCCATCCGATCACCGCAGATTTCTCTGGAGAGACCGAGGCAGATTGGGGCCAATGGTATCGCGCGATTGATAATGACCCTGTCGGCGGCGATGTCCTGATGGATGGCCCAGACGGCGTGCCGCTGTTCGTGATCGACAAAGTCGGCGACGGGCGCGTAGCCATGTTGATGAGCGATCAGGCGTGGCTCTGGGCGAAAGGCCATGACGGCGGTGGCCCCTACCGCGAGATGTTCCGACGCACGGCGCATTGGTTGATGGGCGAGCCAGAACTGGACGCCGAGACCCTAAGCGCGGAACGCGATGGTGACCGCCTCGTCATTACGCGCCGTTCCCTAGATGATGTGGACTTGCCTGTGTCGATTATGGGGCCGGACGGCACACGCAGCCGCGCCGATTTGGATAAGGTCGCGGATGGGCTCTACCGCGCGACGATCCCACTGGCCGGGCAAGGCGCCTATCGCCTGACGAATGGCGATGTTTCAGCCATAACGGCCATTGGTGCATTGAACCCGCGTGAATACGCCAATCTCCTTCCAACAGAAAGCGTCCTCTCCACGCTGGTCGAAGCCACAGGCGGACATATCTCTTCTGTCGGCTTGGAGGGCGGCTTGCCAGATATCCGCCGCGTTGCGAAAGGTCGCAGCACGGCCAGTGACGACTGGATGGGTTTGATCTCTCACGACGCCTATACCGTCACACAATCCCGGCGCAGAGCGCTCGCGCCCGGACTAGCGTTCTTCCTGCTGTTCTTCGTGCTTTTGGCATGGGGGTGGCGTCGCGAAGGGGCCTGATCCGGCGCGCAGCTGACATTTAGGCTTTTTTCAACGCCTTTGCGCTATAGAACGCGCGTTAAAGGAATTGGGAATACGCCATGAAGATGATTGTTACCGCTGCTGCCGCCGCCATGCTGCTGTCTGGTTGTGGTGTACATAAGGTCGTGACCGTCCCCGCAAAGGGCGTCTATCACACCGCTAATTTCGCCGGAAAAGCCGTTGTCGGCACGACGAAATTCGCGGGTAAGACGGTCTATGGCACAACGAAATTCGTTGGAAAAAGCGCCATCACAACGGGCAAAGGCGTGTACTACGTCGGTATGGTCCCTGTGAAAATCACGGATAAAGCGTTGGATACGACGGCGAAAGTCCTGTCGATCACAACGCAAACCGTTGACCTTGCCGGACGAGTTATGACCGTGACACGCGAAATTCAGGCGACGCGTTTGGATGCAGAGTTGAAAGCACTGAAGACGGCGAAAAACGTGATTTCGGTCTTTGTGGACGCTGTCGGCTAATCACACTTGCGTCATGCGCGGATCGGCGCATTTGTGGTAATTCGATAAATATGTTATTATCTCACATAAGGAGATACTGACATGAAACCGACCCTCGCCCTCTCTACTGCCGTTGCCCTGCTCGCTGCGCCTGTCTCCGCACAGGCAGGATTTGACGCGGATATCGACAAACGGCTGAGCGGGCCGGTGAAAATCGAGGTTATTCTGTCAGAAAGCTTAGAGCATCGCGCTGACAACCTCCCCAAAGAAATCAGCCTGCGCCGTGGCAACCGCCTCCAGTCCGCATTCGCCAATAATGGGCATTATGGACAGCGTGATTTGGATAAGCGGGTGGAAGAGATGGTCGAAGAACTGACCGAAGACTTCGCAAAAGCCGGAGTTACCGTGGATGATAATGCTGCGACCGTCTTACGCGTGACGCTCGTGGATCTGCGTCCCAACCGCCCAACATTCAGCCAGCTTTCCGATGAGCCGGGCCTGTCCTTCCGCAGCTTTGGTGTCGGAGGCGCCAAGATCGAAGGGGAATTGATCGCCGCGGGCGGAGAAAAGCTCGGCACGATGGCCTATGATTACTTCCCTACGCTAGATAACTATGGGCTAAACCGCGCCGCCGCTACATGGTCCGATGCCGACCGTGCCATCAGCCGGTTTTCCAAGCGCGCCGTCAAGAAAATCGCGCCAAAAGGCTAAGGCACATCAATCGCCTTATGGGTCTGGACGGAAAGCCGCCAGATCGGATGGGCCAGACAATATTTAAAGGCGGCGTCGGAATGCGTCGCCTTTTTTGATGCGTTCAAATAGCTGTCATCTCGGGGCTGCAGGCAGAAATGGGCAAAGTCCAAATTGACGAAATCTTCCGGGGTATTTTCATCCTGCGGATAGACGAGCTTTAGCTCATCCCCTGTCGTTTGCACCAATGGCGCATCGGCTTTGGGTGAAACACACAGCCAGTCGATACCTTCTGGCGCCGCGATTGTGCCGTTGGTCTCAACGGCAATCTGGATGTCCTGCGCGTGCAAGGCTGCAATTAATTCTGCATCTAATTGCAAGAGCGGTTCGCCACCCGTGCAGACAACCCAGCGTTCACCGCCGCCTTTCCAGAGATCGGCAACCGCTGTTGCGAGGCTTTGAGCGTCCGCATAACGGCCGCCATTCACGCCATCGGTTTTGACGAAATCCGTATCGCAAAACTTACAAACCGCCGAAGCCCGATCCTTCTCTAATCCGCTCCAGAGGTTACATCCGGCAAAGCGCAAAAACACGGCGACGGTTCCCGCACGGACGCCTTCACCTTGGACCGTGAGGAAGATTTCTTTGACGGCATAGCTCATGAGTTAGCCACATATTCTGACCAACCCCGCGCACGAATTTCACAGGCTGGACAACTCCCGCATCCGAAGCCCCATGCGTGAAGTTTATCATGTATCCCTTTGTAACAAGTATGTGTTTTCGTTCGGATAATTTCGACAAGCGCTTCACCACCCAGATCATGCGCCAAGCTCCACGCACCCGCTTTAGATAAATGCATCAGCGGCGTTTCCAGCACATACTCCCGATCAAGGCCCAGCGAGATCGCTTTCATCTGCGCATCTAATGTCTCTTTACGACAATCGGGATAGCCGGAAAAATCTGCCTCGCACATCCCTGCAACAAAGGTCGAAAATCCACGCCGCCATCCCAACGCGGCTGCAAAATTTAAGAAAATTAAATTACGCCCCGGCACGAATGTTGTTGGCAATCCAGACGTCCCGACTTCGATCTCTACATCTCGAGTCAGAGACGTTTCGCTGATCTGTCCCAAGCCGGAGAGATCAATGACATGATCTTCACCCAAGCGCTCAGCCCATTGCGGAAAAGCCGCACACACAGCCTCGCGCACCTCCAACCGGCATTGCATCTCAATGTCGTGCCGCTGGCCATAGTCAAAACCAATCGTTTCAACGCGATCATAGCGTTCAAGCGCCCACGCCAAGCAGGTGGCGCTGTCTTGGCCACCGGAAAACAGCAAGCCCGCGGTATGTGATGTCTCACGCATGCGCGCGCCCATAGCCGATGTGCGCCTGCACGCCAAGCGATGGCTGGCATGTGGATTGCACGGCTTTGCGTATGTTGACGCCTTACAAACTCCTGCAACGCACCAAAGGTAAGAAACGCTGGGTCCTCCTCGCTTTACTTGGGGTTGAGCTTGCTTCGCTCCCCGCTGCCGCGCTCGTCGTACAAGGCGCACTGATGGATAAGGGTGAAACAGTAACAGCCGTAGAAATACCAACAGCTGAGCCCGGTCATTCCCGCTATCTCGTGACATCCACCGCTGGTTTTGGCGTGGATGCCATAAATTTAGAGGGCGACGTCCTGATTACCGTACATGTCAGCGGGAATATTTCGGGGGTCAGTCGCTTTGGCGATGCAGCGCAACTGCCCGGTACGGCCCACATCTGCTCAGAAAGTTATAACGCCTTGGGGGCTCCGGTCTATCTGGCCGAGCGCACGACCGCCGCGCAGGACGGAACAGCCGTTGAACGCGCCGTGATTTTTGAGATGCGTTATGCCGCTGACGCAACGCCGGAATTTGTGTTCAAACCCGGTACAGCTCGCGCGCTGCCGCCCAAGCTCTGCTTGGACCAAGGCTAGACCACGTTAATCCGCAAGTGCGGCCAGAAAGGCCTCACCAAATCGCTCATATTTACTCGGCCCGACACCACTGACCTCTAGCATGGAGGCTTTGTCCGTTGGCTTACGCGCGACCATGTCGAGCAATGTCGCATCAGAGAAGACCACGAAAGCCGGTTTTCCTATCTGCCGCGCAAAGTCCATGCGCAAGGCTTTAAGCTGGGTCAGACGTTCCACATCGGCAGGCTCTAGCGCCGCATGGGCCACACGATTGGCACGACCCGAGCGCGCTTTCGGTTTGGACTGCGTCACAGGGTCTTTGCAGAGAAAGGCCTTACCTTGGTCCAAAACATCACGCGCTTTTGGCAATAGCTCTAAACGCCCATATTGCTCCATATTCACGCGCACGAATTGCAGTGCCACGGCCTGACGGAGGAGCCCTTGAAACCACGGCTTCAGCTGGGTTGCCGCGCCAAACGACGGCAGTTTGTCATGCCCAAATTGGACGATACGTTCCGTCTCGTCCCCTCGAGCAACCGCTATCACATGGGCGGCGCCAAACCGTTGGCCCGTCTGTTCAATCGCACCGAACAGTGCTTTGGCCGCACCCGTTGCATCGACGAGGACCGGTGGGTTTTCACAGACATCGCAATTACCGCAGGCGGGCGCGTCTTCGCCGAAATAGGACATCAAAACTTGCCGCCGGCATTGCGCCGCCTCGCAATAGCCGAGTAGCGCATCGAGGCGTTTATGCTCGCGCAATTGATGGTCCGCATCAGACCCATCATCGCTGATGAATTGCCGCCGCATTCGGATGTCGTCGAGGCCGTAAATCATAGCTGTTTCCGAGTCTGCGCCGTCCCGTCCCGCGCGGCCAATTTCCTGATAATAGGCCTCGAGAGAACTGGGCAGGTTCAGATGATAGACAAAGCGCACATCGGATTTGTCAATCCCCATACCAAAAGCGATCGTCGCAACCATGACAACGGCGGGTTCCGCCAGAAATCGCTCTTGGTTCTCAAACCGCACATCCGCCGGCAATCCCGCGTGATAGGGCAACGCGTGATATCCCGCATCAACAAGGAGCTGCGCATATTTCTCGGTGTTCTTGCGCGACAAACAATAGACGATCCCCGCGTTACCGCGCTGGTTCTCCATCCAAGCGAGCAGCTGTTTCGGGCGGCTGACGAGCGGCGCGACATTGAGCGACAGGTTGGGACGGTCAAAGCCGTGGACAATCACCTCGCCCTGCCCGCCAAACAGACGTTGAGCAATATCACCACGCGTCGACTCATCCGCCGTCGCAGTGAAGGCCGCAATCCGTGAATTCGGGAACAGTTCCTGCAAACGCGTGAGGTCCGCATATTCCGGACGGAAAGCCGGCCCCCATTTGGACACGCAATGCGCCTCGTCCACCACGAAAAGCGCGGGGTCCAGCGCGCGCATGGCATCCAACATTCGCCCCGACATCAAACGCTCTGGCGAGAGATAGAGCAGCTTCGCTCGGCCCTGCGCAATATCCCGCCACTGCGCGACATTTTCCTCGCGCGACTGACCGGAATGGATGGCCGCAACAGGGACACCATTCGCGCGCAGGCCTGCCGCTTGGTTATCCATCAGCGCGACCAGGGGGCTGACGACAACAGTCGGGCGCTCCAACAGCTGGCTGGGCACTTGATAGCAGAGCGATTTCCCTGCGCCGGTTGGCATAACGGCCAGCACATTTCGCCGCGCTAGAATATGGTCGATAATTCCGGCTTGGCCGGGGCGAAACGCGGCGTGGCCGAAGCGATCTTTCAAGACGGTTTGCGGGGTCGACATGGCGCGTCTGTGGCGCGGTTCGCAGGTCTTCGCAAGTCCGCGCCCTGTGACACAATCAATCTTTTACAGGATCGTTTGAACCTGCCATATCGCGCGCGTTATGGCCGACTCCCGTCCCGATATCTCGCGCAGTTCTGGCACCGCCTTTGCCGCCAAGGTCGCGGAGGATAAAGCCGGACGATCCAAGGCGCGCAGCTTGCGCCCTCTCGCAAAGCTCTGGCCATTTGTGCGGCGCTATCCCGGGCAGCTGATTGCGTTCTTATTTTTCCTCACCCTGTCTGCGGCGGGAAGTTTGGCGATCCCAGCGATCCTGCGCCTCATCATCGACTGCGGCTTTGGCGGTGGGAATACAGAGATCGCCGCCTGCGCGATGGTGGATGCAGGCGACGGCAATCAGCTGGGGCGTTATTTTATTGGGGCGGCGATCTTCGCTGTGCTATTTGCGGTGGCGGGGGCTTTGCGGTTCTTTTTCATCACGCGGCTAGGCCAGCGTGTCGTCGCAGATTTGCGCAAAGCAGTTTTCGATCAACTGACCTTGCTCTCGCCTGCCTATTTTGAACGCGTCCGCACGGGGGAAGTTCTCTCGCGACTGACGACAGACACGACCTTGGTCGAAACCGTCATCACAGGTTCCATCAGCTTTGCGCTCCGCTCAACCGTGACCATTCTCGGGTCGATCGCTCTGATGTTTACGATCTCGTGGAAGCTCGCCCTGATGGTCTTGTGCATCGCACCCGCGATGATTTTGCCGCTGATCCTGACAGGGAAATATATCAAGCGCTTTTCGCGCGATGCGCAGGATCGGCTCGCCGATGGGTCAGCGCGTGCCGGCGAAGCGCTCAGCGGTATCCAGACCGTGCAGGCCTATACCCAAGAAGCTGGAGAGCGTGAGCGCTTTGGCGAGGATATTGAGGCCAGTTTCACCGCCCAACGCCGTCGGATTGCCGTGCAGACGGGGCTGACAGCTTTGATGTTCACCATCGCCTTCACAGCAATTATCGCGATCTTATATTTCGGGGCGCAGATGGTTGTCCGCGAAGAAATAACGGGCGGGCAGATTTCGCAATTCATCTTCTATGCGTTTCTCGCCATCGGCGGGGCTAGCTCTCTCACAGAAACCTTCACCAACCTCTTGCGCGCGGCGGGTGCGTCGGATCGTTTGGTCGAAATTTTGGATGAACGCCCGACGATTACCGCACCAGAAACCGCTTTGGAGCTGAAAAGCGTACACGGCGAGATCGCCTTTGATCGAGTCAGTTTCACCTATCCCTCCCGCCCAGACTTGCCCGCGCTCTCGGATGTGTCCTTTACGGTGAAGCCCGGCGAAACCGTCGCGCTAGTCGGGCCTAGCGGTGCGGGGAAATCCACCGTGTTCCAGCTGCTGCTGCGGTTTTATGATATCCAATCCGGCACCATTTCCGTGGACACCACCGACATCACACAAGTCGACCCAGAAGACCTGCGCCGAGAAATCGCTGTCGTGCAGCAAGGCACACCGCTCTTCTCTGGCTCCCCCCGTGACAACATCGCCTATGGCCGCGCGGGCGCGACAGAGGCCGAGATTATCGCCGCCGCCAAAGCCGCTTTCGCGCATGATTTCATCTCTGCCCTGCCCGAAGGCTATGACAGCGATCTCGGCGAACAGGGCGCGACATTGTCAGGTGGACAGCGCCAACGCCTCGCGATTGCCCGCGCTGTTTTACGTGACGCGCCGATCTTGCTCTTGGACGAAGCGACGTCAGCCTTGGACTCAGAATCCGAGCAGGCCGTTCAGCGGGCGTTTGAAACGCTGTCTGATGGGCGCACAACTTTGGTGATCGCCCACCGTCTCTCTACGGTCCTAAAGGCGGATCGTATCCTCGTGCTGGAGGATGGCCGGATCGTGGAGTCCGGAACTCATGCAGAGCTGAGTGCGCGGGACGGCCTCTATGCGCGACTGGCCAAAATCCAGTTCGATCAGTCGCAGGGCCTAGGTTAGCCCTAGTAGCCGTGCCCTTGGACTTTGGTCCGTACCCGCGCCAAAAATGTGTGCGACGTCATATAAAGGTCACGCCCGTCTGTGCCGCCAAAGGTCACATTTGCGATGCGCGCACCCGTCCGGATCAACCCTAGACGCTCGCCCGTAGGTGAGAGGATCAGCACCCCGCCCGGCCCCGTCGCGAAGAGCGTGCCATCTTTTGCCATCGCAAAACCATCGGGGTTCCCGACTTCGCCACCTTCAATATCAGCTGTCACATCGAGGATTTTCCGACCATTGCTAACCGCGCCGTCCGGTAAAACATCATAGGCCATGTAAAAAGCGTTGGCTGACGTCGAGTTCGAGACATAGAGCGTACGCTCATCCGGCGAAAGGATCACGCCGTTCGGACGCGGCAAGCTGTCATCCACGACGACCATCGATCCATCTGGCGAGAGCGCATAGACGCCGTTGAAAGCCAGCTCTTTTTCAGGGCTGTCGTCTTGTCCTTTAAGGCCATAGGGCGGATCGGTGAAAAAGATCAGGCCGGAGCTGTGCAGAGCGACATCATTCGGGCTGTTCAGGCGCTTGCCGTCAAAACGATCTGCGAGAACGGTCTTCTCACGAGTTTCCAGATTCATTTTGTAGAGCGTCCGGTTTCCATGATCAGGGACAAGAATATGCTCTGCATCCAATTGCAAAAGGCCATTCGCGCCAGCGCTTGAGATATGATCCGGGACAGGCGGCACGGCACCCGCAGGCGACATCCACTCGCTGAGCCCGCCGCGCTCGGTATATTTCCAAATTTTGTTGCCGGGGACGTCGGTGAACAACAGCGCATTCATCTGCGAAATCCAGACAGGGCCTTCCGACCACATAAACTCGCCGCCGAGGTTCTCGACGGGCATGGTCGGGCTGATTAGGTCAGGTCGCGTGGTCGTGACACCGCCGACACTTGGCATGGCGGCTGGCGGCGTCTTGATGGAGGCCTGCTCATCCGCTGCGATAGGCGTGACTTGAGCCTCTGCACATCCGAGCAATAAAAACGCACTCAAACTCAATGTCAGTCGGGTCATGGAATGGGCCTTAGTTTTTTAAAATCATCGCGGCGGCGCCGTAAAGCGGGACAAAATCTGCTTTGATCAAGCGTACGGGAATATCTTTCACATACCAAGCGCCAGGGCCTCGGTCCTTAAAGCGCGAGATAAAATCTGAGCCCGCGATAAAAGGCGCGATATGGCGGGACACGCCACCGCCCAGCACCACACCCCCGCTCGCGCCTTGGGTGACGGCCGCATTCCCAGCAAACCCGCCTAGCATAGAACAGAACTGCGTCACTGTGTGGCGCGCTGCGGAATGCTTTGTCAGCTCTGCGGCAGAAACAATTTCGGCCGCTGTCAGCTTTTGACAATCAATGCCTTCGATTTCGCAAATCGCTTCGTGGATGCGCTCGAGGCCCGGGCCGGAAATGAAGGTTTCCGCAGAGAGAAACGGTAATTTCGGTGCCCAGTAATTCAGGATGTCGACTTCCAGTTTCCCGACGGGCGCAAAGCCTGTGTGGCCACCTTCTGTCGGAACGATTCGCGGCGGGCGACCCGGCAGGATGAAAGATACGCCCATGCCTGTGCCGGGACCGCAAACAGTGACAGGCTTATTATAATTCACTTTGCCCGGGATGATGACGTCAAAACCGTCGTCGGGGATAACGGTTGCGCCGCTGGCCATGGCAACCCAGTCGTTCAGCACGAGGGCAGCGTTTAGGCCAAAGCGGCTACGCAACTCATTTTCCGATACGATCCAGTTCAGGTTCGTCATCCGAATTTCATCATCGAATTTCGGTCCGGCAAAAGCAAAAGCTCCGCGCGAAACTTTGATCTTATGATGGTCGAGATAGGCCGCCACGACATCGTTGAAGTGCGGATACTCTACGACAGGAAAGCGCTCGGAGTGATGCAGGACGAGATCCCCCGACGCATTGCGTGAGGCCAATGCGAGGCGGCAGTTTGTGCCGCCCACATCGCCAACGAGGGCTGGATTATCAATCTCGAGCAAGGCCACTAGGTGATCTCACCCGCGGGCGGCATGTAGGGCATTTCACCCAAGGTCGACGCGCCACTTTCTGCATCTGTCGCAACAGCCCGTTGCGCAGCAAACATGTTCATACCGAGTGCCGCCAAGGAAGGCTGCGGCGGCTGGGTCGCTGTCTCACGGGTCGAGAGGTCAACTTTCAACACAGCAACGGAATTATTTAGCGGATCAACACGGATCATATCGCCGGTCTTTACCCGTGCAATCGGACCACCCATCAGAGCTTCGGGATGGAGATGGATCGCCGCCGGAATTTTACCCGACGCGCCGGACATGCGTCCGTCCGTTACCATCGCGACGCGAAAACCTTTGTCTTGTTGCAGCCCGAGGATCGGGGTCAGCTTGTGCAATTCCGGCATGCCGTTGGCGCGTGGGCCTTGGAAACGCAGCACGACGACGAAATCTCGCTCCAGCTCTCCTGCCTTGTGCATGGCGATCAGATCGTTCTGATCGTCGATCACGATGGCGGGGGCTTCGACCAGCCAGTTCTCACGCTTCACGGCAGAGATTTTCATCACCGCCCGCCCAAGATTGCCTGTCAGCAGAGCCAGCCCACCATCTGGGCGAATAGGCGCATCAACCGTTGTCAAAATCTCTTTATCGAGGCTCTCTTTCGGACCCTCGCGCCAGAGCACGGTGTCGGCTTCGGCATGTTGATTTTTGATCGGCTCTTTCGTGTATTCGTGCAGCCCGTCCTCGCCCGCGACAGTCGTGACATTGGCTTGCATCAGCCCAGCGCTGAGCAACTCTCCGATTAGATAGGCCATGCCGCCCGCCGCATGGAAATGGTTCACGTCCATGATGCCATTCGGGTAGATTTTGCAGATCAGCGGCACGGCGGCGCTGATCTCAGCGTAATCATCCCAGTTGATGATAATCCCAGCGGCGCGTGCAATCGCGGCCATGTGAATCGTCAAATTCGTGGAGCCTCCCGTCGCCATGAGGCCGACAAGCCCGTTCACAATCGCCGTCTCATCTATGACATGACAGGCTGGCGTAAAGGCTGCGCCCTTACCTTTGGCCATATTCGTGATCTGCGTTGCGCGTCGCGTCGTTTGCGCCGTCATCGCATCGCGGAGTGGCGTGTTAGGGTGGATAAAGCTGGAACCTGGCAGCTGCATGCCCATGACTTCCATCAGCATTTGGTTCGTATTGGCCGTGCCATAAAATGTGCAGGTCCCTGGCGCATGATAGCTGGCGGCTTCCGCGGCCAGCAGGTCTGCACGAGAGGCTTCACCCGCCGCAAAGGCCTGACGCACACGCGCTTTTTCGGGGTTGGGCAAACCGGACGGCATCGGCCCAGCAGGCGCGAAAATCTGAGGGATCCAACCGAAACGCAGCGCGGCAATTAATTGCCCCGGTACGATCTTGTCACACACGCCGAGATAGATCGCAGCGTCAAACATATCATGTGACAGTGCGACGGCTGCGCCTTGGGCAATATTATCGCGAGAGAAGAGCGAGAGCTCCATGCCGTCCCGGCCTTGGGTGACACCGTCACACATGGCGGGAACACCGCCCGCAACTTGCGCTGTGGCGCCATTACGCCTTGCCGCATGGCGGATCAAATCTGGAAAGCGCTCAAACGGCTGATGGGCCGAGAGCATGTCATTATAGGCGGTGACGATGCCAATATTCGGCCAAGTCGCGCCGAGAAGTTCTGTCTTCTCAATAACCGCACAGCCCGCCGAGGCATGGGCGATATTGCCTTCAGAGAGGCGCTTCCGCCGCGGCCCGTCACGCATCTGGCTTTCGCAGGCGGCAAGGTAGCCCGCACGGCTGGCTTTGGACCGGGCCTTAATCTTGGCCGTGACATCTTGGATGACCGGATGAACCATTACAGAGCACTCGCGAAAATATGGAGTTTAGACCCAGCTCGAAGCAAAGCTTGCACGGGCGCGTCAAATAGCGCGCGGGTCGGCGCAGCGTCAAACACTCGGCGTTTCGCCTCACCCGGAATAAACAGCACAACAACATGCGCATCCAACACAGCGCGCAAGGTTAAGCTGATCCGCGCGGGATGATCGCCCGCGACCTCGCAGCCTGTTGCATCGACGGCGCAGAGAATTTTGGTGTTTTCTAGTGAGAGCGCCTCACTCAGCCCGCCGCTATTCGGGAACCAAGAGGCGGTATGCGCATCCCCGCCCATGCCCATTACACAGACATCGAACGGCAGGGCCACATCAGCGAAACGGGCTTCGGCCTCGGTCAATCCAGCCGCAACAGTGGCATGGTTTGTTTTCAAGCCAAAGAATGTCGCTTTGGCAGCCTTATTCTGAAGCAGGTTGTCGCGGATGAAATCTTCATTCGACCCGGCCTGTCCCGGATCGACCCAGCGCTCATCGACGAGTCCGATGGTTACTTTGGACCAATCCAGATCGGCGTTGGAGAGTTTTGCATAAACGGGCTTTGGCGAAGACCCGCCAGACACCATCAAGCTGGCACGCCCGCGCACAGCAATCGCCTGCTGCAAGCTGGCTGCAATAGCTGTTGCCGCCTCGGTCACCGCGTCACCGGCGTCATACATGTTCACGGCACCGCTCATGTTAGTTCTGACCACGCATCACCTTGGCGTTCCAGCATGCGGTCCGCAGCCACGGGACCATCTGAACCTGCGGGGTAATAGCTGACGGCTTGACCGGTCTCTTCCCACGCGTTGAGAATGCCATCGCACCAGCGCCACGCGGCTTCGACCTCATCACGGCGCATGAAGAGCGAGAGATTGCCGCGCACGACATCCATCAAAAGACGTTCATAGGCATCGGGATAGCGCACGGTGAAATTATCCGCATAGGACAAGTTCAACGGCAAGGTTTTCAGGCGCAGCCCACCCGCGCCCGGCTCTTTAATTTCCATCCAAAGCTTGACGGCTTCATCGGGCTGTAGGCGGATGACGAGCTTGTTCGGATTGACCTTGATCCCCTCTCCGAAAATGGAATGCGGCACGGGTTTGAATTGGATGATGATTTCCGAGCGGCGCGCGGTCATACGTTTGCCCGTTCGGATATAGATCGGAACCCCAGCCCAGCGCCAGTTCCGAACCTCGGCTTGGATTGCGATATATGTCTCAGCATTGGATTCATCAAAGCCGACGTCAGTCAGGTAATCCGGCATGGTTTCACCTTCGACCTTGCCCTTTACATATTGGCCGCGAACCGTGCGATCTTCGACATTCGAGGCATCAATCGGCGCGAGGGCACGCAGGACTTTGATCTTCTCCAGTCGAAGGTCATCCGCATTCGTCGAACCCGGAGCTTCCATCATTGTCAGGCAGAGAAGCTGTAGCAAATGGTTCTGAACCATATCACGGAGTGCGCCGGATTTATCGTAATAAGCGCCCCGCCCGCCCGCGCCGATATCTTCGGCCACTGTGATCTCAATATGCTCAATCGAGTCCTTGTCCCATAGCGGTTCCAGCAAGACATTGCCGAAGCGCAGAACGAGCAAGTTCTGCACCGTTTCTTTGCCGAGAAAGTGATCTATCCGGTAGATACGTTTTTCGGAGAAAACCTTGCCCACGGCGGAGTTAATCGCATTCGCCGAGTCAAAGTCATGGCCGAGCGGTTTCTCAAGCACGACACGGCTTTTATCATGTGCAAGCCCCGCAACCTTCAGCCCCTGACAAATATTGGAAAACAGCGCAGGCGGCATGGCGAGATAAAACACACGGATGAGCTTTTCTGTCTTATCCAGTGCGTCCGAGAGCGCGTCCCAACCGCCGTCTTTCGTCACATCGATCGGGACGTAATTCAGGAGCTTTACAAATTTGTCCCAAGCGGATTGATCGAACTGCTCCTCACTGCTGAACTCATGATAACCGTCCAGCGCCATTTTGACATACTCGTCGCGCGATAGATCTGAGCGAGAGGCGGCTATGATCCGCGAGTTATCTGGGATCTGCCCATCACAATAGCGGTGATAGAGTGACGGGATCAGTTTGCGCCGCGCCAAATCGCCTGTTCCGCCAAAGACGACAATCTCAAACGGCTCGACTGGAATGAAGGTCGAACCCGCTTCTAGAGCCGTGCCTTTATTGGCGGATGTGTGCTGATCGCTTTTATCGGCAGTCGTAGATTTAGGCTCGCTCACGCGTCTCGTCCTCTTCTCTTATCTCGTCTTGTGCGGTCCAAATGGGGATGTCCAGTTAGCACACGCCATGACAGCGCTGTCATAGCGGTAGTATTGTAGAGAACGCAAGTTTTCTAGATAGGTTTGAGCGTTGTCTACTGTGGCCCGCTGGTCGAGTCGCGCAGCATGATCTCAAAATCGAGAATTCGCCCGTCTGGGCCCCGCATGGCTTTACGCGTCATCAGGTGCTTTGCCGCATCATATCCCATGCGGTAAATCGGCTGTTTGACAGTTGTCAGTGGCGGCCAGACCGTCTGCGCGAGGGGCGTATCATCAAAGCCGCAGACGGATAAATCCTGCGGCACTGACAGACCCAGTTCTCCCGCCACGGCGACTACGGCAGCGGCCATATCATCATTCGAGGCAAAGATCGCGGTTGGGCGCTGGTCCGCTGGCAGGGCGAGCAAAGTCTTCGCTGCATCAACGCCGGACGCGAAAGAAAAGTCACCTGTCGTGACGAAACGATGTCGGACCTCCACACCCGCAGCCGTAAGAGCGCGGCAATACCCATTAAACCGCGCGGCTGTCGCACTATGGGCGACATGTCCTTTGATAAAGCCAATGCGCTTATGCCCGAGCTTCAACAAATGTTCGGTCATGTCATGGGCGGCTGCATCATCATCCATGGAGACGAACGGATCCGTCCCGCCGTCACGCGGACCGACTCGCACATAGTCAATCTTCAGCTCTTCCAATGTGTCCATAACGGCTTGGCTGTCACACAGGGGCGGCGTCAGGATAACACCATCCACGGGAAGGTGATCCAACACGCTACGGATGGCCTGTGCCTGCTCATCATCCGTTTTGGCAGACCCCAAAGACAGCGGCTCAACCACGAGGTGATAGCCCGTCTCGCGACAGGCATCGATCGCGCCGCGCTGGATATGGGCAATATAATTGGGCGATGGGTTGTCATACATCAGCGCAAGTAAATAGGATTTCGATGTCGCCAGCCCCCGCGCCGCGAGGTTTGGCGTATAGCGCAACTTGCTCGCAACGGCCTTCACATGATCGCGCGTTTTTTGCGCGACATTCGGCTCATTGTTCAACACGCGTGAGACGGTCTTCATTGACACGCCCGCATGCTTCGCAACATCGGTAATTGTGGCTTTCATGGTCGTCCGCTCCCCCGGATTTCCTACTGTGAGCTTTGTCGACCATCACGTGGGTAAAGGCAAGCCGACGCGAGGAAAATGGCAAAGAAATCCTGCACGCTTTTGGCCCATTACAGGTCTAGACCTTAGCGCTCACTATCTAAACAAGCCTGCACCCTCGCATAAAAAAGGCCGCAGAATTCTGCGGCCTTTTTCGAATCTGTTCATCGCCTCTAATCGAGGCAGACCGCCTGCCCCTCATTTGCGACAAGTCGCACATCCGACAGGCTGACGCTGACATCATCTGCTGAGGTAAGCACGATCGGCGAGCTGATATATTCCATACCGGAGCCTTCGGCGAAGCAAGAGAGCTTCACGGAAACCTCTGCCCACTCACCCGCATCGACAGATTTCAGAACAGGGGTCAGATCGCCCGACGTATCGGGACATCCGCCACCGCAATCCATCTTCATCGAGAGCTGACCGTTCAGATCGCCCTCTGTCCGAATGCGCAGATAAACCGCCATATCGGCCGTATTCTGACGCGACATATCGACGGGCGTACCGCGCACCTCAAACCGACCCTCTCCCTCGCCAGAAAAATCGAGCGTGCGGATGTTTTCCTGCACACCGTCATCGGCCGACATGATCGACACAACGCCGGCGGGGCTTTCGGCTTTCGTTGTCCGAACGGTGGTTTTCCCAGCGCTGTCGCTCAGTACCATTGTCCATGGGAAGACGGCCTTACCCGCCTTGAAGAATGTCCCGTCGTTCTTCTGCGTCAGATCAATGCCAGCGTCTTCTGGCAGTTGGTCGACGTCGAGGGGGTTGGCGTAGCTATTGCCATATCCATAGGCGAACAGCGGGTCATAATCTTCGTCGTCATAGTTCAGCGGGGTTTGGATCGCCGTGCGCGGCCAAGAATAGGACAGCGTCCCTTTGAAGTCATATTGCGGCGAACCGTCAGCATTCGCGACCATCAAATCCGTCGCATACCCGCCTTCAGACCCCGGCAACCACGCCGCGACAAAAGCGTCAGAGGCGTTGATCTCGCGGTTCATCCACATGGCCCGGCCCGATAGGAAGACAGCGATGACATCCAGCCCTTCCGCTTGATACTTCTTCAGTAAATTCAGATCTGTGTCGTCACCGGGCTTATAAGCCAACGTATCGATGTCGCCCTTGAACTCTGCATAGGGGTCTTCGCCAAAGACGACGACGGCCACCGTGGCGTCTCCGTCATAACTGCCGTCTTCCGCAGCAAGGATAACATTGCCTTCGCCAAGATTTCGAACAAATCCATCATAGAAAGAGCTGCCGCCCGGGAAGTCGTCATTGTCATTACCCGTGCCCTGCCAAGAGAGCGTCCAGCCACCGGATTGCTTGCCGATATTATCGGCACCGTCGCCCGCCATGACGATTTTGGTGTTCGGCGCGAGGGGCAGAACGCCGTTATTTTTGATCAGGACTTGTGACTCTCGCACGGCCTGACGTGCCACAGCCTTAGACGCTGGATCAGCGAGCAGGTCATACTGCCCCGCCACACCGCGCGAAGACGGCTTACCGGCTTCGAACAGACCTGCGCGCAATTTCACCCGCAAGATACGACGGATCGCATCATGCATTCGGTCCATGTCAATCTCACCCGCTTCGGCCTGTGCCAATGTCGTCTCGAAGAAGCCGCGCCAGCTATCGGGCGCCATATACATATCCAGACCTGCGTGGAGGGCTTCCGGACAATCCGTATTCGTACAGCTGTCGAGTTGACCATGCGCATTCCAGTCGCCGACGACGAAACCGTCAAAGCCCATCCGGCCTTTCAGGACATCTGTCAGCAGACCTTTGTGACCGTGCAGTTTACGACCTTGCCAGCTGGAGAAACTCGCCATGACGGACTGGACACCCGCCTCGAGCGCTGGCGGGTAACCCGCGCCGTGAATGTCGCGAATTTCCTCTTCTGTCTCAATCGAGTCGCCTTGGTCGCGGCCTTGATTGGTCCCGCCATCCGCGAGGAAATGTTTCGCCGTTGCGATGACGTGATTGCCGACGAGCCAGTCTTCGCCACCCGGTTCACCTTGGATACCACGGATCAGCTCTGCCGCATAAGACGCTGTAACCTCTGGGTTTTCAGAATAACCTTCATAGGTTCGGCCCCAGCGGTCATCGCGTACAACCGCGATTGTCGGGGCGAAGGTCCACTCCTGCGCACCGACGCGAATTTCTTGGGCTGTGATCTCGCCAATCTTGCCCATCAACGCTGGATTACGTGTCGCGCCCAGTCCGATGTTATGCGGAAAAACCGTCGCGCCCGGCACGTTATTGTGCCCATGAACCGCGTCGGTACCCCAGATCATCGGGATAAATAGATTATCCGCATAGGCCTCTTTCGACGCCTCATAAAATTCATCGGCCAGTTCGACCCAAGCACTGGCGGGAGACCGATTATCGCCATTGGGCGCAGAGTTCCCGCCATTGAGGATGGAGCCCAGCGGGTAAGTCTTAAGGTCTTCAGGAGAGATGGACCCGATGTCAGCCTGAATGATCTGCCCGACTTTCTGGCGCAGTGTCATTTGATCGATAATCTCTGTGATGCGCGCTTCCATAGCTGGGTCGAGGCCAACAGGGCTCTCGGCTTTGGGCCAGATCGACGGGTCAACATCGCCAGGTTGACGCTCAGCAGACGGAGCAGAAGCTTTATCTGATGTGGCGGCATCACCGCAGGCGACAAGCCCGATCGACGCAAATGTCAGCGCCGTCGTGCGCGCCAATGTTTCAAGCAAGGGAAAGCGGGTCATGATCTGACCTTTCTAGTTCAGTGGAAATGAGAAAACGTGAGTCACACCCAGCCGTAAAGACTGGATGGGGAGACAGACTGTCAACGCCAATTAAAGGCCGAGCAGCAGTCCCAGCAGAAGCATGACAAACGCCATGAGCAACCATTTTAGAAACGTGATCATGGCAGATTATTAGCGGAAAAGCGCCGTTTCCGCCAGAAAAATCAAACATTGTTGGGACGAATTCCATCATCGCTCAAAAATAAGGCGCAATGGCATCAGCCCAGAGCGCATACCCTTTTTCTGTCAGGTGGAGATCATCTTCGGTTACATCTTCGCGCAAAGTCCCGTCGGGCGCCGCAAAGATTGGCGTCAAATCAACAAAGGTCGCCCCGTGTTTGGCAGCGATCTTGGCATACTCCGTATTCAGGCCATTTATACGCGCTGCCAGAGACAGCTCTCGTGGTAGGATGGATTGGGCGATGAGTTGCGCCTTTGGATGCTGGGCTTTCAGTCCCGCCAGATAGGCGTCGAAATCTGCGCGAATTTGCGCATCTGTCCGACCGGCAGAAATATCATTCGTGCCCATCATGACAAAGATACGATCCGGCGCGTCGGCTGCGCTCGTCGGCAGCCGTGAAATCCCACCGGAGAGCACATCCCAACCCACAGCGTGATTGGCAACCGAACCCGGCAGTAAATCACTGTGCCAGAGCCAAGCTTCCGTAATACTGTCGCCGACAAGCAAGGTGCCGCCGTCGAGCTTAGGCTGTTCCGCGATTTCATTCAGGCGGCGACGAAAATGTACTTTTCCGGGCGCAGGCATGGCCTCCGGCGGCGCAATCCGCAGGGTCGGCGCGGGCGGCGTCCAGTCATCCCAACCGACTTCTCGCTCCATATGCGACATGAGTTCTGTCGCCATAACTTTCATCGAGGTCCGTCCGGGATGGGAATTACAGCTCCACTTCTGCCCGGTGCTAGACAGTTGCAAATCAAGGGTTGAGATATTCGCGTCTTTGAGGTCCGCCATCGCCCAATCGATCCCATCGCGAATGGCGGCGCCCTTCTCTCCCCCAAGGAGCGGCCCGCTCACCGTCACGATGTGCGCGCCGTCAAACCGTGCGCGCAGTTTTGTCAGCATGTCGCGGTAGCCCGTGCGGAATTTATCCTGCCCCGGATCAATCACAGACCAATCATTCGTACCGAGCAACGTCACGACGACATCCGGCGCAAACTGCGCATGATCCCAAGATGATGCGGTGTTATCAGGCAAAGCAAAGTCTATCTGCGCAGGCATGACGGGTGCGGGATTGGCATCCCAATTATGCACAACACCCCGTCCTGAAATCGCAATTAATTGATAGTCTGCATTCAACCCATCCGCCGCTAGCATTGCATAGCTCTGCGCGGGGGCGTGGAGTGTGGGCTTATTCGGACAGTCGCGCGTATCGCCCGCCACGCCAAAACCAGCCGTGATAGAGTCGCCGAGGAAGAGGATTTGCCGGTCACGGGCGGCGGGCTTGGTTATAGACAGATCGGTTGTCTCGGGCGCTACCGGCGGCGCAATCGTAAAAGTTCCGGTGTCGTAAAACTCACTCCGGCGCGTGATCCGGACGGACTGGACTGTTCCATCGTCTGATACAGAAATTGGGTAGATATTACGTCCGACCTCAAGGTCTAAAACGCTATCCGTGCTGCCGACACGAACATCCATAACCCCGCGCCCGTCATCTTCGATCGGCACGAGAACGGTTTGCGCGTTGGTCTCAAAGGTAATGCCACTGCCAGGCCAACCCATAAGGTATTCGCTCGCATCGGTTTCGACGTAACGCCCCAATGGCTGCACAGAGACATCGGCCTGTGCTGGCGTTTCCGCCCGACATCCGGCCAAACAAAAGGCCAGCCCTAGCAGGCTGGCCCCAATGTTGTTGCGCAAGCGCATGGTGGCTTAGCCGACCATATCTTCGAGCTCTTTGCCCTTGGTCTCTTTGACGAGCCAAAGCACAAAGAACACAGAGATCAGCGCGAAAGCCGCGTAGATACTATAGGCAGCAGCCAAGCCAATACCGGCGAGGAAAATCGGGAAGGTGAACGTAATGGCAAAGTTCGTCAGCCACTGCGCCAGACCCGCAATCGCGAGGCCCGAACCGCGGATTTGGTTCGGGAACATCTCGCCCAGCATGACCCACAT
>CAYPWW010000010.1:28843-52929 GCA_964414555.1 uncultured Algimonas sp. | reverse complement strand
CCGCATTTGGGGCAGGTGACGCCCTCGGTCTTCCACGTCGGGTGACGGTCCAGCGGATTGCCGGGACTGTCGAAATCAATGTCATAGGGCAGCTCGACGGGCAGCTGATCTTCCGGCACGGGCTGAGAGCCACAGGTCTCGCATTTGATCACGGGGATCGGACAGCCCCAATAGCGTTGGCGCGAAACCCCCCAATCGCGAAGGCGATATTGTGTGATGCCTTCGCCGAGGTCCATGTCCTCGATTTTGGCAATGGCGGCGGCGATGCCCTCGGATTTGGACAAGCCGTTGAGGAAGCCGGAATTAAATAATTTCCCTTCGCCGGTGTAGGCCTCATCGGCCACGGCATAGCTGGCCGCGTCTTCTCCAGCGGGGAGAACGACAGGCGTCACGGGCAGGTCATACTTCCGTGCGAAATCCAAGTCACGCTGGTCATGCGCCGGACAGCCGAACACGGCGCCCGTGCCGTAAACCATCAGAACGAAGTTCGCGATCCAGACGGGGAGGGTGATGTTCTCATCAAAGGGGTGTTTGACGCGCAGGCCTGTGTCGAGGCCCAGCTTGGGCGCAGTCGCAATATCAGCTTCTGATGTGCCGATCTTGGCGCACTCTGCGCGAAAGTCTTCGATGTCAGGAAATTCATCGCTCAAGTCCTTTACGATCTCATGATCTGGAGAAAGTGCAATAAAGCTGGCCCCAAACAAGGTGTCGGGGCGAGTGGTAAAAATCTCAATCCCGCCTTTGAAGTTCCAAGTCATAGACTGTGCTGTTTCAGGACGCATATGCTCCATAGCAGGGTTGGGGTTCGCCCACTCAAACCGCATCTGCAAACCCTCGGACTTCCCAATCCAATTCGCCTGCATCGTGCGAACCTTTTCCGGCCAGCGTTCCAGCCCGTCTAATCCGTCAATTAACTCCTGCGCGTAATTCGTGATTTTGAAAAACCACTGATCCATATCGCGCTGTTCAACGGTCGCGCCGGAGCGCCAGCCTTTGCCGTCGATGACCTGCTCATTGGCGAGGACGGTGTTGTCCACCGGGTCCCAATTCACCTTGGCCGTTTTGCGATAGACCAGATCGTTCTCCCAGAATTTCAGGAAAATCTGCTGTTGGGTTTTGTAATAGGCGACATCGCTCGTCGCGAATTCGCGGGACCAGTCGAGTGCAAAGCCGAGGCGTTGCATTGGCGCGCGCATCTCGTCGATATTATTATAGGTCCAGTCTTTCGGGTGACCGCTCGTCGCGATGGCCGCATTTTCCGCGGGCATGCCGAAACTGTCCCAGCCCATCGGGTGCAGCACTTCAAAGCCTTGCGCTTTTTTATAACGCGCGACGACATCGCCCATCGCGTAATTGCGGACGTGGCCCATGTGGATGCGACCACTGGGGTAGGGGAACATTTCCAGCGCGAAGAACTTCGGTTTTTCGCTCTCGTCATCGGCGCGATAGACATCGCCTTCTGCCCAGCGGGCTTGCCAGCGCGGCTCTGCCTCTGCGGCGTTATATTTTTCGGACATGGGTCAGACCCTGGAAAGCAGCAAATAAAGCGCGGCTATAGCAGATGTGCGCGCGTCTGCCAGAGGGGTTTGTGGGTCAAGATGCCGGACAGGCGCCGCGGCGGGAAACTGGCCTAACGGCTGTCTTCCGTCGCGATGTAAAGCTCACGTGCGCGGGTCAGGATCGCATTTTCGATCTGGCGCTCCGTGTCGGCGTCGACACTGGCGTCTTGCCATCCGCCGGCTGTACGGGTCTGTTTGAAGATCGATGTTTTCAACGCATCCGCGCGCAGGTTGGCGTCTAAGATATAGACGGTGGCTTTGAAACGCTCATTCGGGGCGTCGGCACTGGCGTACCAATCCGTGACGATGACACCGCCAAAGACGTCTGTCTGATCGAGCGGCATGAAATCCAGTGTTTCTAGCGAGGCATTCCAGAGATAGCGGTTCACACCGAAATTCGGGGCGACTTCTTGTGCGGCGCTGGCTTTGGCCTTGGAGGCACACCCAGAGAGGGCTGGCACGGCCAGTGTTGTCGCCAGCACGGCGGTTAATACGCTTTTGGTCAAGGTCATCTTCAGGAGGCCCGCTTGAGTTACTTCGCGCCGCTTATAGCAAAGCCGACGCCCGCGCCTAGACCCGTTTACATAAATTTGCCGACAGGTCCGGTAAGCTCACGTTAACCCTTTCTTAGGGCGACATAGGCCAGAGCGAACAGACCGCGTTAACCTTTTTAAGCTCGTTCTATGACCGCTTCTCGTTTTTTGACTTGTGCCGGACCCGTGTTGATCCTTGCGCTGGGAGGGTTGAACCTCGCCTCTGCGCAATCCGCGTCGCCTTTTGCCAAGAAGAAAGACAAGCGACAGGCGTGGGAAACGGCGCCCGCACCCGCACCTGCGCCCGTTTTACCGCAGAGTTCTGCACCCTATAGCCCGCCCGTTCAAAACCAATATGTCCCGCCGGCTCAGGCGCGCCCAGCGCCGACACCAGCGCCGAGCTATGGTTATACGCCACCCGCAGCAGCGCCCGTTCAGAATTTGGGTCAGACCTATCCAACGCAGCAGGTTGCGCCGCAAACAGCACCGAATGCCTATTATTCTGCCCCTGCGGCACAAGAGCCAAGCTATCAGCCGCCTGCGCAAACCTATCCGCAGCAACCGAATTACGCGCAACAGCCCAATTATGGCCAATCGCAATCGCCTTTCGCGCCGCAAAATACGTATCAGCCAGGCCCGCAGGCTTATGGGGCGCAACAGGCAGGCTATGGCGCGCCGCAACAGGCCGCCCCGCGGCGTAGCTTGGGTGAAAAACTAGGCTTGGGCCGGATCAAGACATTGTTCTCAGGTCGAGCGCGAGCCGGCGCGGCGTTTTCTTATCGTGATACACCGCCGAACCAGCCGACAGGCTTTGTCGGCCCCGCAGATGGCGAGAGCGAAGATTTCGTCGCGGATGGAGAGGTTGAGCTGGAAGTCGGTACGATCACGGATGGTGGCTTGGAATATGGCGTGCACCTGCAGGCGCGCGCCCAATATGACCCCTATCGCCGAGGATTTGGTGGCCGGATCAGTGATTGCCCGCCAACCGTTGCGGGCTGTGCCAGTTCAACAAATGGCGGCGTTGCGTCGGGCCTGCGCGGCCACACCTCGCAATTTTATCAATTCGGACGGAATACAGCGAAGGACCAGCAGATTGCGCTCGAGTCCGCGCATCTCTTCCTGCGTTCAGCCTATGGCGATGTCACTCTAGGACGCGACGATGGAGCCGCCTATCTGTTCAGCCTGGGCGCGCCGACCTTGCTGGCGGTCAACGCCTCTAACTCGCCCGTCGATTATACGGGGCTGGATAGTGTGAAGACCGTCAATGATGCGTCGGGCTTTGCAGAGAAGATCACTTATACCTCGCCGCGCTTGTTGGGCGACACAGTCGGCATTGGCGTGCAGATTGGGGCGTCCTATGCGCCAGATGCGGATGCCTGCGGCGTCGATTACTGTAATGATCGCAATATCGCCGGGAATATCCGCCCAGAGCTCGAAGATGTTCTCGAGGCCGGCTTGGCGCTCGACCGGAAATTCGACAACGGCCTCTCGGTCGAGGGCACGCTGACCTATGCACGGGCTTCGGAAAGCTCTGGTCTGGCCGGTTTGGACGATCTCTCCGCCTATGGCGCTGGCCTAGAGTTTGGCTATGGCGATCTGACGTTGGGCGGATCTTGGTTGCAGTCCAATAATGCGCTGATCGACGGAGATTACACGGCCTATGACGTCGGAATTACGTGGAAACCGTCAGCCTTGGGCTTCAGCCTCGCCTATGGTCATGCTGAAGATGATAATGTTGGCCTGACCTCGGATCAGGGGACATTCGGCGTGACTTATGAATTTGACAAATTCACGCTGGGTACGGGCATTCAATACGTTGACCGCACAACGAATGCGGCGCTGGAAGGCCTGCTCTTCGCGCCGATTGAAGAAACCGGGACGAGCGTCTTTGTCGAAGGCGGCTTTAAGTTCTAGCCAACGCCTGACCTATGCCGTCAGTTTTGCCTCGGCCGCAGCGCGGTCTCGCAAGATCGCGGCCCGATTCTCTGCTGCCCAGACGATTCCCGTCTCCAGTACAGACAGATAGCCCTGACCGCGCGGCGTGAGGCTATAATCCACGCGTGGCGGGATCGACGGCGTGGCCTTGCGTGTAATCATCCCGTCGCGGGCTAAGTTTCGCAATGTTTGGCTCAACATACGCTGGCTGATGTCCGGAATGGCGCCGCGCAGCTCTGAAAAGCGGTGTGTGCCAAAAGAGAGGTGCATCAGCACTAACGCCGGCCATTTCCCGCCATATCCTGACAGAACATGCCGTACAGGGCAGGTTTCTACGTCATAAAAGTGCTGCGGTGCAAAATTGGGGCAGGGCGGCTGCGACATGACCTATATCTCCAGTTTACGCGGACAAGCGCGTCAAACTTAAGCTTCCGAATCGTAACTAATGGATAAACTTATCCTGTTCGGGGAGCAAGCGTGTGGCTCTCAATACAGAACTATAAATAATGCTAATAATATACTCGGTTCCGAATAGATACCATGTGTCGGAGCAAATTTTCGCAATTAACTTTTGCCTAAGCATAACGGGAGTTTTTTAGAAAAATAGATTGAATCTTAAGGACCCTGAACGCCAGATGAACGTCAACACAACCTTAACGACATTTCTTATTATAAATTAAGCTTATATTTACGCGCTGAGCGCACGTTTCCTGTCTAATTAAGGAATCCGTGTCATGCCGACGTTATTTACAACATCGATCTATAAAGTTCTGAAGGGGCTGCTCTGTCTGGCCCTCGGGACACTCTTCTACGCGGGCCTGATCATGCCCGCCCAGGCGACGACATTCACGGAGACCGTGCCAAACGGCAACGGTCCGATCCCGAACACCTATCCGCCCGTTGGCGGTACGATGTTTGTGCTGATTGGCGCGAATGGCAATATATACTACCAGTTCGTGAACCCCTCGACCCAGTTTCGAGGCTTTGCAGGGACGGGTACGCCGACGGCATTCCAAGGCATTCCGACATTTCAGCTTGGGCCGACACAGGCACTCAACTGTGGTATCGTGTCTTGCTCAGACTATTTTGGCGGCTCGATTGTCGAAGGATATGCACGATTAACTGTGCGGGATGCTGACGCGTGTCCTGGAAACTTCGATCATCAAGATGTGTCATTTGAAGTGAACGGTATTACGGTCGCAAGCCTTTCAGATCTTGCCGCGGGCTCTGTTGAGCGAACCAATTTCGCAGGTACATCAACAATTGGTACGGAAGACTGTTTCCGAAACCAAGGTTCAACAGAGACGAGCACATCCTGGTTTGATCTCTCGACACCATTATTATCCAATATCTTGTCGACTGGCGGTACGACGCCCTTCATCACAGATACGGACACGGGCAGCAACACAACGCGCGGTGACAACTTTTGGTTCTTCACCGATGGTAACGACGCAACAGGCACACCCGAAGTCGCGCCAGGCATCACGATTGAAAAAACGGCCGACCGCACCAGCTACGTAGCTGTCGGAGACATTATCAACTATGAATTCCTTGTGACGAATATCGGTTCGGTTCAGCTGAACGATATTGTCGTGGATGACACATTTATTACGGGCGCGGTCACGTGCCCCTTAACAAGCTTATCAACCGGCCAGAACATGACCTGTACAGGTCAGCATGTTGTCACTCAGGCGAACATTGATGACGATGATATTTTCGTCAACACAGCCTCTGTCACGGCGAACCCAACAGAAGGCCAGCTTGGTAATGTGTCGGGAACCCTGACAATCCCGGGTCCGGCGGCGGATCCGTCAATGACGATCAGCAAGACAGCCTCCGCCACAACCAATGCGCAGGTCGGCGATGTCATCACATACACATATGTGGTTGAGAACACAGGCAATGTAACGATTGATAATGTAACAGTCGCAGACAGCCACGCTGGTTCTGGCACGCTATCCGCGATTACGCCTGCCTCAGTGACGCTTGCGCCGACGGATGGTCCGCAAACCTTCACGGCAACCTATGAAATTACACAGGCCGACTTTGACGCGGGTGTTCCCGTGACGAACACGGCAACTGCGAATGGTACGCCGCGACGTGGAACACTGACGCCCCCGACAGATGATGCGCAGGTCGCCATGGCCGTCCCAATGCCAGAGGCCACCTTTGCCAAACTCGCCAGCCCCGATGCGGATGCGAATGCAGGCGATACCATCACTTACACATACACAGTTGCCAACACAGGCGATGTCACACTAACGGCCAGCGTGAGTGATGTGCACTCCGGTACGGGCACGCTCTCCGCCATCACGCCCGCAACGGCTGACATCGCGCCAGGCGCCAACCAAGTCTTCACGGCGACTTACGTTGTGACACAAGAAGACTTTGATGACGGGACTCCGATTACAAATACGGCGACAGCTGACCTGACGCCTGCGCGCGGCACGATTGCTGATCCGACAGCGGATGAAAGCGTCACGCTCGCCGCCGCAGCCCCCGCTCGGACCTTTACGAAAACCGCGAACTTCACATCCAATCTCGTCTTGGATGATACGGTGACCTATACTTACACCGTTGCGAACACAGGTAATACGACGCTGACGAACCTCTCGGTGTCTGATGTGCATTCGGGCTCGAACAGCCTGTCGGCCATCACGCCTGCGACGGTGGCAACACTTGCGCCAGGTGATAGCGTCGATTTCACAGCCACCTATATCATCAGCCAGCAAGATATGGATGCAGCTGTCCCTATTACCAATGTTGCGACCCTGTCCGACACAACTGAACGCGGCACGCTTCCACCGCTGACAGCCAATGAGTCCGTCACAACTCAAGACCCGCTTCCATCTATGAGCCTGACGAAAACGGCCGACACGACGACGGATGCCGCTGTTGATGATGTCATCACCTATACTTATGTCATCCAGAATACGGGCGATGTCACCTTGACCAATGTCAGTGTCAGTGACGTCCACAACGGCACAGGCACACTGTCCGCAATTACACCCGCGACGGTGGCGACACTTGCGGTTGGTGACAGCGCAACCTTCACCGCGACCTATACCATTACCCAGGCCGATATTGATGCTGGCGTTCCGGTGACCAATACAGCCACGGCCAATGCCACACCTGCCAGCGGGTCACTCTCGCCGACAACGGCGACAGAGTCCGTTGCCGTCGAAAGCCCGGCTCCTGAAATGACGCTCGCAAAGACGGCATCCGATACGACGGATGTCTCGGTTGGCGATGTCATTACTTACAGCTATCTCGTCACCAATACCGGCAATGTCGGCGTCGATGGCGTTAGCGTCAGTGACGTACATTCCGGTACAGGTACGCTTTCAGCCATCACACCAGTTTCGGTTGATCTCGCTCCGGGCGAAGACCAGACTTTTACCGCAACCTATACGGTGACCCAGTCCGATATTGACGCGGGCACGGCCATTACAAATACAGCCACCGCCAATGGTTCACCCGCGGGCGGTGCATTGACCCCGCCAACCGACACGGAAACCGTGAGCGTTGAAGCCGCTGATCCAGAGATCAGCTTGACCAAAGCGGCGGACGTCACGACGGATCTGTCTGTCGGTCAAGTCGTGACCTATACTTACACAGCCGTGAACACGGGCAATGTCAGCTTCTCCAATCTGTCGATGTCTGATGCGCATTCCGGAACAGGCACGCTCTCCGCGATCATGCCTGCCAATGTCGCGACATTGGCCGTCGGCGACACCGCCACCTTCACGGCGACCTATACTGTGACACAAGCCGACATCGATTCTGGCGCCGCGATTACAAATACGGCGACAGCGAATGCGACGCCTGCCAGCGGAACTTACACGCCTGCCACCGCCGATGAGAGTGTCCAGCCGGAAACGGCTGCGCCTGAAATCACCTTCGCAAAAGCGGCGTCCAAAACATCTGATCTGATGGTGGGTGAGACGATCACCTATACCTATACGGCAGAAAATACCGGTAACGTCTCCATCACAGGTGTCAGTGTTTCTGATGCGCATTCGGGTTCTGGAACGCTCTCCGCGATTACCCCTGCGACAACAGATTTGGTTGTCGGTCAAACAGCGACCTTCACAGCCAGCTATATCGTCACGCAAGCCGATATTGATGCGGGCGTGCCGATCACGAACACCGCCACGGTCACGGGTACGCCTGCCATTGGCACGCTGCCAGCCACAACGGCTGACGCTAGCGTGACACCGACCGGTCCGGCCCCGTCCATGAGCGTCGATAAGCGCGCGCTGGACACAGACTTCACCGCCGTCGGTGATGTGCTGGATTACGAATACGAGCTGGTGAACACCGGCAATGTCAGCCTGAGCGCTATCAGCGTTTCAGACGATAAGATCGCTTCTGTCAGCTGTCCCGTCACAACGCTCGCCCCGGGTGCGCGCACGGTTTGTACGGCCAGCTATAGCGTGACCCAAGCGGACCTCGATGCCGGATCGGTCACCAATATCGCGACAGGCAATGCGACGCCGGCTGGCGGAACCTTCACACCGTCGACGGATAGTGTCACGGTTGACGGCACACAGACGCCATCGCTCTCCATCGATAAAGTTGCACAAGACACGACCTTCGCGGCCGTGGGTGACGTGCTGGACTACAGCTATACCGTCACCAACACAGGTAATGTCGAGATTTCAGGCATCGCCGTCAGCGATGATAAAATCGCCAGCGTCTCTTGCCCCGTCACGACACTCGCGCCCGGCGCGAACACGGTTTGCACGGCCAGCTATTCTGTCACGCAAGCTGACATTGACGCCGGTGCGGTCACGAATATTGCGACGACCTCTGGCACGCCCGCAGGTGGAACTCTGCCGCCCGCAACAGACTCTGAGACCGTTGATGCGACGCAGACGCCAAGCCTCGGCCTCGTCAAATCTTCGACGGATACGACTTTCGCCGCCGTGGGTGACACGCTGGACTACAGCTATGTCGTCACCAACACGGGTAACGTCACGGTCACGGACCCCGTTACAATTAATGATGACAAAGCCACGGGCCCGATCAGCTGTCCGGCCTTACCAGCGGGCGGCCTTGCTCCTGCGGCCAGCCTGACCTGTTCCTTTAGCTATAGCGTCACTCAAGCTGATCTGGACGCCGGCAGTGTCACGAACGTTGCGACCGCGACAGATGGAACGCTGACTTCGCCGTCTGACACTGTCACGATTGATGCGACGCAAACGCCGCAGCTTTCCATGACAAAAGTCGCGAATGAGACGACCTTTGCCGCCGTCGGTGACGTGCTGACATATGATTACACCGTTGCCAATACTGGTAATGTCGGGATCAGCAGCATTGCTGTCACCGATGACAAGATCGCCAGCGTGTCCTGTAATGTTGCCGGGCAGGGGAATGGCGACGGCGTTCTCGACCCAGCGGAAATCGTGGTTTGTACGGCCAGCTATAGCGTGACCCAAGCCGATCTGGATGCAGGCGCTGTAACGAATGTCGCTGACGTGACGGGTACGCCGTCTGGTGGCACGCTGCCCCCAACAACGGCGACAGAAACCGTCGATGCGACGCAGTCGCCAGAGTTGACGATCGTCAAAGCCGCAGGTGAAACCAGCTTTGATACAGTCGGTGATGTGCTGACCTATACATATACCGTCACGAACAGCGGCAATGTCGAAGTCACAGCCCTCGCGATTGCCGATGATAAAATTGCGTCGGTCACCTGTCCCGTCACGACCTTGGCCCCAACGGCCAGCACGATCTGTACAGCCAGCTATACTGTTACACAGGCTGACATTGACGCCGGTGATGTGACCAATATCGCGACGGCCAATGCGACACCTGCTGGTGGCACGCTGACGCCGCCAACGGATACGGTTACAGTCACGGCTGACCAGACACCTGGCATGGGCGTTGTGAAGACAGCGACGACAGTCAATTTTGAACTGCCTGGCGATATTACGACTTACGAATATGTCGTGACGAATACGGGCAATACGACGCTGACAGATCCGATCACTGTGACAGATAACCTGATCACAACGGTCACCTGTCCAGCGCTGCCAGCGGGCGGCCTCGCCCCAGCTGCGACTCTGACATGTACGGCGGATTACGTTGTGACGCAGGCTGATTTGGATGCAGGTTCGGTCACGAATTTGGCCTCCGCCAGCTCTGGCGCGCTGACCTCGCCGCAGACATCGGAAACCATTCCGGCCGATCAAAATCCGGCGCTGTCCATCGTCAAGCGTGCGCTGTCGTCTGAGTTCACGACGGCGGGCGAAGTCATCACTTATGAATTTGACGTCACCAATGACGGCAACCTGACCCTGACGGGTGGTGTGGATGTTATCGATGATAAGATCGGCACAATCTCCTGTGTCACGGGCAATCTTGTACCCGGTGCAACGCAGACCTGTTCTGCCGATTACACGGTCACCCAAGCCGATGTGGATGCAGGTTCGGTCATGAACCAAGCCTATGCTGACAATGATGGACTTGTTTCTGCACCTGTCGATGTCACCGTTGATGCTGACCGCATGCCAAGCCTGAGCTTTGTCAAAACGGCGGATCAAGCTGACTTCACCAATGCAGGTGAAACGCTGACCTATACATTTAATCTGGATAATACGGGCAATGTCACACTGACAAATGTCGCAGTGTCTGATGATTTGATCGCCAGCGTATCCTGCCCTGCAACAACCCTCGCGCCCGGTGCGACGATGGTTTGTACGGCCAGCTATGTCACGACACAGGCCGATGCCGACGCTGGGTTTGTCACCAACAACGCCACAGGCTCGGCCACGCCACCACCAGGCTTGCCACCTGTCAGCGAGCCGTCCTCCGCGACGGTCACCGGTGACGGCGTGCCTGCACTGACTTTTGCTAAGCGTGGATTGACGACGGACTTCGACATGGCGGGTGATGTGCTGTCCTATGAATTCGACGTGGCCAATACAGGCGCGACGACGCTGACGAATGTCAGTGTGACGGATAGTTTGATTGCCAGCGTGTCTTGTCCTTTGACAACGCTCGCACCTGGCGCGTCCATGGTATGTTCCGCACAATATACTGTCACCCAAGCCGATGTAGATGCGGGTTCGGTCACGAACAACGCTTCGGCGGGTGCTGATGGACCGGACGGAACACCGCTGGCGCCACAAACAGACTCTGTTACGACGGACGGCCAAGTGGCCCCAGCCTTCACCCTTGTCAAAGCCTCGACAGCGACCGCTTTCGATACGGTCGGGACGGTTCTGGATTATACTTACACGGTCACCAATACGGGCAATGTTACTATCACAGGTATTGCGCTCACCGATGATCTGATCCCGAGCTTGTCATGCCCGGCCACAACGCTGGCGCCAAGCGCGTCACTTGTCTGCACAGGCAGCTATACCGTCACGCAAGCTGATATTGATGCGGGCGCGATTACGAATAATGCCGAAGCCACAGGTACGCCTGCGGGCGGCACGCTTCCACCGGCAACAGATGCCGTCACGATTGACGCTGATGTCACGCGCGCCATTGAGGTTGTGAAGACAGCGTCTGTCACAGATTTCGACAGCGTCGGTGACGTTATTAATTACACATATGTCGTCACGAACACGGGTAACACGACCCTGATCGATGCCGTCACGGTGTCGGATGACCGGATTGCCAGCGTCTCTTGCCCAGCCCTGCCAAGCGGTGGTTTGGCCCCCGCTGCCACATTGACATGTTCCGCGACCTTTATCGTGACCCAAGCCGACATTGACGCGGGTGCCGTGACGAATATCGCGTCTGCCACATCGGGCGCTGTCACCTCGCCAGACGTTAGCGTCACAGTTGATGCCGATGTCTCGCCATCCCTCGCCATGACAAAAATCGCCGACCCGCAGACTTACGCGGCGGTCGGGGAAAGCGTGCGCTATGATTACGTCATCACGAATACGGGCAATGTGACCGTAACGGATCCACTGCGCGTGGATGATGACCAAGTGTTCGTGACCTGTCCGGCCCTTCCTGCGGGTGGCTTGGCTCCCGGTGCGACCCTGACCTGTACGGCGACGGATACGATCACGCAGGCTGATCTGGATGCTGGCACGTTGAACAATGTCGCCACAGCAACAGATGGCACGACAAGTTCGCCAAATGTCAGCGAGACCGTGACAGCCGACGCGATGCCGTCGCTCTCTATGGTCAAGACGGCGCTGGATACATCCTATGCAGCAGTGGGCGACCTCTTGGATTACGAATATGTCGTGACGAACACTGGTAATATTACCCTGACGGACCCGGTCACAATCTCGGATGACCGGATTGCAAACGTCTCTTGTCCTGCGCTGCCAGCGGGTGTCTTTGCTCCCGGTGCGACGATGACATGCTCCGCGACTTATACTGTCACGCAAGCCGATATTGATGCGGGCGATGTAATTAACGTTGCTTCTGCTAGCTCTGGCGGAACGACCAGCCCAACAGATAGTGCGACAGCTACAGCCGATCAGGTGCCAGCGCTGTCCATCACCAAGTCGGCCTTGCAGACGAGCTTTGCGGCCCCCGGCGATGTGCTGGATTACACTTACGCTGTGCGCAACACAGGTAACGTCACACTGATAGGTGCGATCACAGTCTCGGATGACCGGATTGCATCTGTCACCTGTCCGGCGCTGCCAATGTCAGGCCTCGCCCCTCAAGCAGAGGTGATCTGCACGGCGAGCTATGTCGTTACGCAGGCTGATGTCGATGCGGGCGATGTGACAAATATCGCTAGCGCGACGGATGGCACAACGACCAGCCCAACCGACAGCGCGACTGTGAACGCTGATCAGACGCCAAGCCTGAACCTCATTAAATCGGCTCTGCAAAACACGTATACCGCACCAGGGCAGGTGATCGATTACAGCTTTGAAGTCGTCAATGATGGTAACATCACGGTGACCGATCCGATCACAGTTTCAGATTCGCGTATTGCGACTGTCTCCTGTCCGGCATTGCCAGCAGGTGGTCTCCTCCCGGGGGCCAGCGTGACCTGTACGGCGACGGACACAGTTACCCAAGCCGACATCGATGCAGGCGTGATTGAGAATATCGCCACAGCCAGCGCAGGCGGGCTCAGCTCTGACCCAGAGACCAAGCGCGTCTTTGCGACCCGCAATGCTTCATTGGAGATCGAGAAGACCGCGACAAATATCAACTTCACCCTGCCGGGCGACATCACGACCTATGAATATGTTGTCACCAATGCGGGTAACACGACGATTACTGACCCGATCACCGTGACGGATGACCGGATCACACCTGTTACCTGTCCGGCGTTGCCAGCGGGCGGCTTGGCCCCCGGCGCGACGCTGACCTGTTCGGCTGATTATGTCGTCACGCAAGACAATCTGGATATTGGGTCCGTGACAAATATCGCAACGGCGACGGATGGTACGACGACGTCTGCCCCAACGTCAGAGACGATTCCGGCCAATGCCAACCCAGCGATTGAGATTCGCAAATCTGCACAAGCCACGGATTATAGCTTTGCTGGCGAAGTCCTGACCTATGACTTTGAAATCCAGAACACAGGTAACATCACCCTGACGGGCAACACCTCTGTCGTGGATAATAAGATCGGAACAGTTGTTTGTTTCACTGGCAACCTCGTGCCCGGTGCGACCCAGACCTGCTCGGCCGATTACACGGTGACACAGGAAGATATCGACAGCGGTTCGCTGACGAATGATGCCTATGCCACACATCCGCGTACCAGTTCGCCACCTGTCTATGTGACATTGCCAGCTGTGCAGATGCCAGAACTCGGCCTCGTGAAGACGGCGCAGGATACAAGCTATGCTGCCGTGGGCGATGTGTTGTCCTACACCTATACCGTCTCGAACACGGGTAATGTGACGATCGTCTTACCGATCTCCGTCACCGATGACCGGATTCGCGATGTGATGTGTGCCGCGATGCCTGTGGGTGGACTCCGCCCGGGACAGGATTTGCTCTGTACCGGAACAGATACTGTGACTCAGGCTGATCTGGATGCAGGCTCTGTCACGAACACAGCGACTGCGACAGATGGCACAACAACCTCCTTGTCCGACACAGTCGCCGTGGATGCGGATCAACAGCCATCATTGGCCATGGTCAAAACCGCACAAAGCAGCGACTTTGCTGCTGTCGGCGATGTCCTCGACTACGCCTATACTGTGCGCAACACAGGTAACGTCACGATGACGGACCCGATCACCATCAGTGATGACCGCATTGCGAGCGTTACCTGCCCGGCACTGCCAGCCGGCGGCCTCGTTCCCGGCGCCAGCCTGACCTGCACAGCGTCTGACACGATCACCCAAGCGGATCTGGATGCAGGCACAGTGACAAACATCGCGTCTGCGACGTCTGGCGCAATCGTTTCGCCGACTGACACAGCGACGATCACAGGCACGCAAACGCCTGCAATGTCGATCGCCAAGACGGCACGCCAGAGCAGCTTCGCCGCTGTCGGTGATATCGTCAGCTATGACTATGCCGTCACGAACAGTGGTAATGTCACGCTGACCTCCGCCATTACTGTTGCCGATGATAAGATCGCCAGCGTTACCTGTCCGGCCCTGCCTGTCGGCGGCCTTGCCCCGCAAGCCGTGCTGACATGCTCGGCGGATTACGCTGTGACGCAAGCCGACATCGATGCGGGCTCTGTCACAAACGTGGCCAGCGCGACGGACGGCACGACAACGTCACCTGACGTGTCGGAAACTGTTTCCGCCGCACAAGCGCCATCACTCGGCCTTGTCAAACGCGCCCTGACGACAGACTTCAATGCACCGGGTGATACGCTCGACTTTGAATATGTTGTCACGAACACGGGTAACCTGACCCTGACATCTGCGATCTCCGTCAGTGATGACCGCATTACGGTTGTCACCTGTCCGGCCCTGCCTGCTGGCGGCCTCGTCCCGGGTGCCAGCGTGACTTGCACTGGCACAGATACGCTTGACCAAGCGGATATCGACGCAGGCTTTGTGACGAATACAGCGACAGCGACGGATGGTACGACAACATCAGACCCGCAATCCGTGACCGTTTCCGGTACACAGACCAGCGCGTTCACTGTTGATAAGATTGCGCAAAGCAATGACTTTACCGCACTCGGTGATGTGCTGTCCTATGACTACATCGTCCGCAACACGGGTAATGTGTCGATGACACAGCCTGTCTCGATCCAAGATGATAAGATTGGCACGATCGCCTGTCCTGCTCTGCCAGCGGGTGGTTTGGTGCCGGGTGCGACGCTGACGTGTTCTGCTGATTACACAGTTGTCCAAGCTGATCTGGATGCAGGTGAAGTCACGAATATCGCCTCGGCGTTGAGTGGCGGCGAGACCTCTGCACCTGATACCGTGACGATCACGGGTACACGCGAACCAGCGCTTGGCCTCGTCAAGGCGACCGACGCGACGAGCTTCACGGCTGTCGGCGAAACGATCGACTATACATATGTCGCGACAAATACGGGTAATGTTACGCTCCTTGATGCGATCACTGTCTCTGATGACCGGATCGCGGACGTGACCTGTCCAGCTCTGCCAGCTGGTGGCCTTGCCCCAGGCGCGAGCTTGACCTGTACCGCCACTGATACGGTGACCCAAGCTGACCTGAACGCTGGCGGCATCACGAATGTCGCAACCGCGACCAGCGGCGACATAACGTCTGACCCGCAAACCGTGACTGTTGCGGCTGACCAAGCGCCTGCGCTGACACTCGTCAAAACGGCTGTGACGGAGAACTTCAACATGGTCGGCGATCTGGTCGCCTATGACTACACCGTCACAAACACAGGTAACGTCAATCTGATCGGCGCCCTGTCGATCACGGATGATAAGATCGCGACCTCTGACATCACATGTCCGACTGTGGCAGATACAGGTCTGGTGCCAGGCGCCAGCCTGACATGCCGCGGCGAATATGCCGTGACGCAAGCGGATCTGGATGCCGGCGAAGTTACGAACCTCGCGACGGCGACATTGGGCACAACGACGTCCGCAGAAGTCTCCGAGACTCTCGACGCCACACGTGCGCCAGCACTCGCCCTGACAAAATCGACCACATCCACGGTACAACAGTTCGGCCCAATCCACGAAGTCACCTATGACTTCACGGTTGAAAATACTGGTAACGTGACGCTCGACGCATTGCAGATCACAGATGATCTGACCGCCGCGTTTGCCCCTGCGACCCTCTTCGGGACACCAACATTGGACAGCCAGAATTTGGCGCTGAACGCCAATTATGACGGTGCGACTGATACGAACCTCTTGGCAGGTTCCGACAGCCTTGCTGTGGGTGAGACGCGGGCGCTGACGCTGACCGCATTGCTCGATATTACAAATGGTGGTCCGGCACAGGGCAACACAGCCTTTGGGTCTTCGCCGCAATTAAATGCGCCTGTGAGATCCGATGATGATACGCAGACGCCAGACAATCCGGATGACACGAATTCTGCGCCCCTGTCGATTATCGACACGGATGGTGACGGCTCACCTGATAACTTCGAGAGTGGAACAGCGGACCGTGATGGTGACGGCGTGCCAGATGCACAGGATTATGATCCGACCGGTTACTTCTATTGCGAAGAGAACGGCGCCATCTTGGCCGGCGGCAGCATCTCTGTCAGCGGTCCGTTGGGTACGCAGACGGGCGTTGGTAGCTCCAATGATATCGTTATCGTCCAAGACGGTTCTGACGGTTACTTCCAGTTCTATGTCACGGCACCGGGTCAGTATCAGCTGACGCCGACCTATCCGACAACAGGTGTGCCGTCGACGATCCGCCGTGTGAACGCGGACCCACTGGACGTGACATCCGTCTCTGGAAACCCAGCGATCCTTGGCAGCTCTGAAGTGGGTGACACAGGACGTCTGGCTGACTTCTCGGCGGAAACGAATTCACCTTATTACTTCGAGTTTGATATCGAAGCCGGTGATCCGCATGTCCTGTTGAACAATATCCCGCTGAAAAATTGTGGCGTGCCGTCTATCTCGGTCGCGAAATCCGTGACCTCTGCGCCAAGCGCAACAGAGGATGGGCGTCAGGCTGTGACCTATCAGTTCGTTCTAACGAACACGGGTGAGACCAATATTAGCGATGTCGCGCTGGACGATGATCTGGGCGCTGTCTTTGGCGACGAGCAAGTCACCGTTTCTGCACCGCGTATCACAGATGCACCCGCAGGTTTCGACGGTACCAGCCCAGCCTTTACCGGGACATCTGCTGAACCCACCATGGTTGAAGCTGCAACGCTGGCCCCCGGTGAGAGCGTAACGCTTGAGCTGGATGCCACGATCGCACCGCTCGCTTCGGGTGAATATGTGAACACGGTGACGGCTTCGGCGACAGCTCCGCTAGATGGTGCACCATTGCGTGCGACCGCCTCTGCTGGGATCGAGTTGGAAGCCCTGGCTGACCCGGCCTTCTTGCGAGTGACGAAAACCGCTAGCCCGCGCACGGTACAAATCGGTGATCCGGTTCTGTATACAATTGCGGTCACGAACGAGAGCCCTTCGACGATCAGCGGTGTCGACATTGTTGACCTTCTGCCAGAAGGCTTTGCCTATGTGCCGGGTTCCGCAACGGTGTCCGATGCGACGCAAACGCTCGCAGTAGAGCCAACCGTCCGTGCACGTGGACAGCTCAGCTGGGCTGTGCGTCCGGGTGATGCAGCGCCACTGAATACGGTCCGTGCAGGTGAGACAATCTCTGTGCAGATGCGCCTCTTGGCGGGCCCGAATGTTGACTTCGGCTCACATGAAAACCGCGCTTATGCAGAAAACGTCCTGACGGGTGTTCGCTCACAGACGGCTTCGGCGATCGTGGATTATATCCCAGAGCCAAGCTTTGATTGCACACCTGTCATTGGCCGCGTCTATGATGATGTGAACCACAATGGTTATCCGGATGACGGCGAGCCTGGCTTGCCAGCTGTCCGCCTTGTCACCGTCAACGGCGACATTGTGACGACAGATATGTTCGGTCGCTATCACATCCCGTGTGCGATTATCGCAGACGCGGAACGTGGCTCGAACTTCCTGCTGAAAATGGATACGCGCAGTGTGCCGCTCGGCTATGCCGCAACGACGGAGAACCCGCGTGTTGTGCGCGCCACCCGTGGTAAGTTTGTGAAGATGAACTTTGGTGCCGGTTTCCGGACCAAGCTGCGCCTCGACTTTACAGTCGCAGATTTCAACTTCGCAGGCGATGGCATCACACCGGAAGCGATGACCCGCGTGTCTGCTATGCTGGATCAAGCTGATACGGCTGAACGGGCAATCCTTGTCTATAATGCCGATGAAGGTACAGGCGTCGACGCGGCGCAGGCCCGTCTGCAAACGGCTCTGGTCGCGGTTATGTCCCGCAAGAGCGATCGTCTGAACGACATCGCGCTGGAAGCTGTCTGGCAATCAGATGAAGATCTGGAAGAGCTGTCCGAGACATCCGTTGTCGGCCAAATTTTCGGCCTGACTGTGGACGGTGAAGATCTGGGCAATAAGGCCCGCTATCATACCGCTGATCGCGCTCGCTTTGTGTCTGAGAACGGCACGCTGCGCGAAATGCGCCGTGACGAAATCACAGACCGTGACGAAGATACTGTCTGGAGTTCCGATGGTGGACTGCGCGGAGATCGCGTGGACCGCGGCTATGATACGCTCGCGTCGGATACACGCCGTCGCAGCGACTTTGGCCGCAGTGATAGCGCCACGCTTGACGTTCATTCCGACAGCCCACGCCCGGGCCGTCTGCAGCGTTGGGTCGGATGGGGTAATACGTCCTCGTCTTATTCCGACGGTATGGAAATCGAGACGACCGTTTCGGCTCTCGATCCGATCAAGCGCCTGAACGGACAAGCCAATGTCGTCAATGTCGACGGTGCGCGCGTGCTCATGGCCGAAGGTTACACGAACTACGACGCCTTTATTGAGCGTCTGGAACTGCGTGTCTTTGACGCCAAGGACAGCGCTCGCGGTGAGCCGATTGCCGTGCTGCCGATCAGCAACGCACAAGGCAGCCTGCCTATCGCCGCCGATTGGCCAGAAGATGTCAGCTATGTTCTGCGCGCCTATGACAGCGATGGCGTCTTTGACGAGACGGCCCGCAAGCGCCTGCGCTTGCCATCCCTCGACAATGCCATGACAGTTGACGCGTGGAATGACGAAGCCCTCACGGCGTACGGTCAGTCGACGCTGCAAAGCTCGAACATCCGCGTTCGCGGTGGCACCGTCCGTGTCTATGGCCGCAATGTGCCGGGTGCGTCTGTGACGGTTCTGGGACAAAATGTGTCGATCGATGAGAGCGGCCGCTTTGTTGTGGAACAGTTGCTGCCAACCGGCGATCAAGCTGTGACGATTACAGCCGCAGGTGAAACCCGTATGCGCAGTGTGACGGTTCCGTCGCGCGATACATTCGCGGTCGGTCAGATCGAAGCCACCGTTGGGGATCGTCTCGACACAGGCGTCGAAGCCGAAGGTCGCGTCGCATTCTATGTCCGCTCGCGCCTGAATGATCGTTGGACGATCACGGCAACGGCCGACACGGGTGAAGCGGAAATCTCTGATCTGATCTCTGGTCTGGATGACAAGAACCTGGATCAACTGCTGCGTCGTCTCGACCCGGATCGTTACTATCCGACTTACGGTGATGACAGCACGATCGAGCAAGATGCACCAACGTCGGGCCGTATCTATGCCCGCGTGGAACGTGACGATGATTATGCGCTGTGGGGTAATTACCGCACGGACTTTGACGACACGGAATTCGCCCGGGTTCGCCGCACACTCTATGGTGCCAAGTTTAATTGGGACGAGAACGCCTTCACGAAATATGGTGACGAGCGCACAGAAGTGACAGCCTATCTGGCCGAAGGCGGAACACGCCAAGGCCGGGATGAGCTGCGCGGTACGGGCGGATCGGTCTATTACCTACGTCGCGGCGATATCTCTATCGGCTCGGAATTGGTACGGATCGAAACACGCGATGAAATCTCGGGCCTCGTCCTCGAATCCCGTCGACTGCAATATGGCACGGATTACGACATGGACTTTATCCAAGGTCGCCTGATCCTGAACCAGCCATTGCGCTCAACAGGTGCGGACCGGACTCTGTTCCGCGACGGCAGCCTCTCTGGCAACCGTCAGGTCTTGGTCGTGGATTATGAATTCTCGCCGATCTTTGGCGCGGACACGGACAGCTCTGTCTATGGTATTCGCGGCTCGCGTTGGTTCGGTGATGTTGTGAAATTCGGTGCAACCTATGGCCATGATGACGCCGGCGGTGCTGAGAGCGACATCTATGAAGCCGATCTGACACTGCAATTCGGTGCGGGCACTTACCTTAAAGGTGAGATCGCACGTAGCGAAGGCGCAGGCGTCGCAGCGTTCGAATCCGTCGACGGCGGCTTTACCTATAACCCTGTCGATCGTGGCGGGCTGGCCAATGGCGACACAGCGATGGCTTACGCTGTCGAAGGTGCGCTCGACTTTGCCGAGCTAGACCTCGACCTGGATGGCCGCGCCTATGCTTACTGGCGCAAGCGTGAAGCTGGCTTTGCCGGCTACGCCGAAGCGACAACCACAGCCGTCGAGCAATTCGGCGCGGGTGTGCAGGCCGAAATCACAGACGGGGTCTCCCTTGATGTGCGGGCGGATGTGACTGACACGCTGACGCGCGGCTCGCAGAGCTTTGCCGAAGGTCAGGTGGACGTCGAACTGGATGAGGCGATCACGCTCTCTGCAGGTCTGTCCTATAATGACGATGGTCGTGGCAATGACGGCACGTCGCTGGGTCTTCGCGGCGGGTATAAGTTCTCCGATGACACGAATATCTATGTCTTTGGTCAGGCTGGTGTGCAGGGCGATAATACCCGCACAACGGACCGGATCGGTGCAGGTGCAGAAGTCCGCGTCAGCTCCAAACTTCTCGCAGGTGGTGAAATCTCTACCGGTGAAGATGGTTTGGGTGCGCGCGCCACGGTTCGTCGCACGAATGACGATGGGGATGAGATGTATCTCGGCTATGACCTGCCGCTGCAATCGCGTCTGGGCAATGATCTGGGCACGTTCAATGTCGGTGCGCGTGAGCGCTTCTCTGACAGCCTCTCGGTGTACGGCGAAGAACGCCTGCAATTTGCAGAGCAAGGTCTGAACGGTGTCACGCATGCTTATGGTGTGGACTTCACACCGGGCAATTGGAACTTTGGCCTGTCCGCAGAAGTTGGCAAAGTCGATGATCTGGACCGCGAAGCATTCTCTGCCAGCGCAGGTTTCCGCGATGACCGGATGCGCGCAGGTGTGAGTGCGGAATGGCGTGAAGACGAAAATGTCCTAACGGGCGATCAGCGTCGGACATGGTTGCTGCGCTTTGTCTCGCAGTACCAAGCGTCGGATGAGCTGACCCTGCAAGGTAAGTTGAACCTCGCCCATTCGGATCAGTCGTCCGAAGACGCCTTTGGTATCGACCAGAGCTTCAACAATGCCGAGTTCACGGAAGCCTCCATCTCGGCTGCCTTCCGCCCGATCTGGGATGACCGGTTCAACATGCTGGGCAAGGTCGTGTGGCTAGAAGATCTGTCGCCAACGTCGCAGCGCTTTAACGGCGTGACGCTGGACTATCGCCAGCGCTCGCGGGTTGTCTCTGTCGATACAGCTTACGATGTGTCCGAGAAATGGACGCTGGGCGGTAAATATGCCCATCGTTCAGGCTCGGTGACGTCCAGCCGCGATGCGCTCGACTTTACGAAGAGCTCTGCTGATCTGGGTGTGATCCGTCTCGACTATCACCTGACCCATCAGTGGGATGCCTCGGTCGAAGGTCGCTGGCTCGATATTGGTGACGGCGTCATCACCCGCACGGGCGGATTGGCTGGCATCTATCGTCACATGAACGATAATGCGAAGCTGGGTGTCGGTGTCACTTGGGGTGGAATTGACGAGCAATATCTCTCTGCCACAGAGCAAGATGAAGACGAGCTCGGCTGGTTCATCAATATGGTCGGCAAGTTCTAGGCCGCCATCCCGCGAAACCTTTGGGCATCCGATTTATTCGGGTGCCCCGTAATAGTCCAAATACCAATCGACAAACCGCCCGATGCCCACCTCTGGTGACGTGTTCGGCGCAAAGCCCGTCACGGCGTGCAGGGCCGATGTATCGGCATAGGTCGACAGGACATCCCCGGCTTGCAGCGGCATGAAATTGCGAATGGCGGGGCGACCCAGCTTGGCTTCAATAAGTTCGACCCAGTCCATCAGCGGCGTCACATTGGAATTGCCGATATTATAAACACTGAACGGCGCGATCCCACTGGTTGAGGGATCGGGCGCGTCGCCGTCCCAATCTGGATTGGGCGCGGGCGGTGCGTCGGCCAGTTTCAAAATCCCTGCGACGATGTCATCTATATAGGTGAAGTCGCGCGACATTTTCCCATGGTTATAAATGTCGATCGGACGGCCCTCGAGAATCGCTTTGCAGAATTTGAAATAGGACATGTCGGGCCGACCCCACGGACCATAGACGGTGAAAAACCGCAGCCCCGAACAGGGAATTCCAAACAGATGCGCATAGGAATGCGCCATCAGCTCATTCGCGCGCTTCGTCGCCGCGTAAAGCGTGAGCGGATGCCCGACGGGCGTCGTCTCGGTAAAAGGCTGCGCTGTATTCGCGCCGTAGACAGAGCTCGTCGAGGCATAGAGCAGGTGCTTTACACCCGTATCGCGGCAGCCTTCCAGAATGTTCAAAAACCCTGACAGATTACTCTGCGCATAGGCGCGTGGGTGATCCAGGCTGTAACGCACGCCGGCCTGTGCGGCTAAATGGATGACGATGTCCGGCTTATGCGTGGCAAAGATGCCCGTGATGGCCATGCTGTCGGCCAGATCAATTCGGGCTTCGGTAAAACTGTCAAACCCCGTCAGCCGCGCCAAGCGGTCCATCTTGAGTTTGACGTCATAATAATCCGTCAGACAATCCAGCCCGATGACCTCATGCCCAGCTTCCAATAAAGCCAAGCTCACATGATTGCCGATGAACCCGGCGGATCCTGTCACAAGATAGCGCATAGGCGTCCATAGGTCGTCCCACGTCGGAGGTCGAGCGTCTTAGCCTTCAGTATTTTTGGCCGCGATCTGCGCAGCGATCTCTGGCTTGCGTTTGAATTTCATCGCGACATAGGGACAGCCGGGGATGACTTTATATCCCTCAGCTATGGCATCTGCTGCCATCGCGTCGAACAGGCGTCCAGCCAGACCCTTACCCTCGAGCGCCTTCGGGACAAAGGTGTGATTGGCGTTGAACACGCCGTCCGCCACGCGGGCCATCGTCATTTCCGCTTCGCCGGCTTCTGTGTCCATGACAAAGCGGTGGCCCTGCGCCGTGTCTTCTTTGCGAATATCCATGATCAATCCTTCTACACCTGCGAGGCCAGCTGCCCCGCTGTTTAACACTGCTTGCGCTGTCTGCGCGTTAATCCCGCCAAGCGCAAAGACGGGCAATGGCAAGCGCGCGACTCGGTCTGCAAAAGCCTCGACGCCGAGAGGCGTTCCGGCAGACGGGCTGTCGCTAGGAAAGACGGACGACACAAAAAGCGCATCCAATGGCGTGAAAGGCGCGGCATAGGCACCTTGTTTTAAAGCGGCTTGCGTCAGGACCCACTCTGGGTGCCGCGCGCGCCATTCCTGCGGGGCAGTCACTTCGGTCGTGCGAGAGAAATGCACGCCATCCGCGCCAATGGCTTCGGCCAGTTCCGGGTCATTCCCGATCAAGAGCTGCTGACCCTGCCTATGGGTCAGCGCGCGCAAGGCTTGCGCTTCGATCTCGCGGTCTGCTTTTCCGAAATGGCGATAGATCACCGCCGCCCCGCGCGGCAGGGCGCGCACGCGCGAAATGACATCCGGCATCCGCACGGGGTCCGTCATCAGGACCAGCGGTGACAACGCGCAATCCCAGGTACAATTCGCGCGCAAATCTGCAGCGACGCGCGCGACCCCGCTTTCTTTTTTCCAGCGCTCGGCATAAGTCCCGCGCATGTCAAATATCTCCGAACAACGAACCGCCGTGTTAGACAAGATCG
>CAYPWW010000010.1:0-28743 GCA_964414555.1 uncultured Algimonas sp. | reverse complement strand
ACGGATGCCGTCGCGCTGTTCGATGTGATCGAGACCGTCGATCGCGAGAAACTGCTGAAGGCGTTGGTGAAAGCCGGGGAGGCGCAAGGCACCCTCCCGCGCCTCTATGTGCAAGTGAACACCGGCGAAGAGCCACAGAAATCTGGCGTTCTGCCTTCCGACCTGCCAGCGTTTCTGAAAACCATGCGTGACACCTATGGTCTGGAGCCCGAAGGCCTAATGTGCATCCCGCCGCAGGCCGAGGCCGCCAGCCCGCATTTCTGGCTGCTGTCCAATCTTGCGCGTGACACGGGTGTGGCCAAGCTCTCCATGGGGATGAGCGGAGATTATGAGGTGGCCGTTGATATGGGCGCGACGAGTGTGCGCGTCGGCAGCGCGCTGTTCGGGGCGCGTGATTACGGCTAAACAGTGATCTTTACAGCCATCCCGCCGCGCAATTCCGGCAGCAGTTTCACCATATCGTCTGGCGCGAACGCCACACAGCCCAGCGTCGCGCGATCATCGGGTTGCGCGACATGCAAGAACACGGCACTGCCCAGACCCGGCACGGGCGGACTGTCATTATGGCTGATGACCAAGATAATGTCATAGACCCCATCCTCGCGCCACAACCGCTCATGGCTGGCTGGATAGGGCAGGCGGATATGCCGGTTATAGGCGGGATCTTCTGGGGCGTCGCACCAGCCATCGCTCTCTCGGATTGGTCGAAACGTCAGCGGCGAGGGCGGCGCAGGCAAACGGTCCGCGCGGTAAAGCCCGTAGCGCAAGACATATTCACCCAGTGGGGTCTTCGCATCGCCTTCGCGTCCGTCTCGCATCGGGATGGCGCCCGCTCGCCCAATCCGGCACGATATTGACACGTCGCCCAGATGCGCGGTGCGGCTTTGTGTCTGAATTCTCAATTCGTTCACGATCAAATCGCCTTTTTGTGATGCATTCTTACGGTTCTGACATTAGTTTAATTCCAAGCGCCAGACTATAGGCGCGTCAGTTCAAGAAGAGAGGGGCTGATTATGGCTTTGAAAAAACGGGTATTGCTCGTCGATGATGACGATATTTTGCGCGGAGAATTGGTGGCGCAATTTGCGCTGTATGACGAGTTTGAGACTGTCGATGTCAACTCCGGCGGGGCAGGCCTTGAGGCTGCGAAATCTCAAGCCTTTGATATGATCATCCTCGACGTGGATATGCCCGACATGCAGGGCACGGAAGTTGCGCAGCTGATGCGCGCCTCTGGTATCGCGACGCCGATCGTCATGCTGACAGGGAATGTTGGCGAAGCGGATGAAATCCTTGGCCTAAATTCTGGTGCGAATGATTATGTGACCAAGCCGTTCCGCTTTGGCGTGTTGCTGGCACGCTTGCGCGCACATCTGCGCACATTTGAGCAATCCGAAGATGCGGTTTTCACCGTCGGCCCGTATAAGTTTCAGCCATCTGCAAAGAAACTCGTCCCGCCAGAGGATCCGTCTGGTCGTCCCGTGCGCGATATTCGCCTGACGGAAAAGGAAACGAATATTCTGAAATATCTCTATCGCGCTGGCGGCAAAGCTGTGCGTCGCGAAGAGCTATTAGAAGAAGTCTGGGGTTATAATTCCGGCGTCACGACCCATACGCTAGAGACACACGTCTATCGACTGCGTCAGAAAATCGAGCCGGAAAAAGGCACGGCGACGTTGTTGATGACAGAGCCCGGCGGTTATTCTTTGAACCTGAGTTGAGCGCATTACGCGAACTCACCTCCGTCAGCCGCGAAGCGTTTGAAACGGACATTTTGCCGAGCGGAGCGCCCGTCGTTCTGCGCGGGCTCGTCGCGGACTGGCCCGGTGTGGGCGACCCCGCGCCAGCGTTATTTGCGGCGCTGAAAGCTTATGACAGCGGGCAGCCACAAAACACGCTGATCGGACAGCCCGGTGCAGGCGGACGGTTTCATTATTCCAAGGATTTGCGTGGGCAGAATTACGATCAGATTCCTGAAACGCTCAGCGCTGCCTTGGATCGGTTGACGGGGGCGGACCATCCTGACGGGGCTTATATTCAGTCTATTCCACTGGATGTGCATATGCCGGATTTTTCGCGCGATCACCCGATGGCGCTTTTGCCAGCCGAGGTCACACCTCGCGCGTGGATCGGGACGCCGACGACCGTGCAAACCCATATGGATCAGTCGCATAATATTGCCTGCGTTTTGTTGGGCGAACGGGTTGTGACCTTGTTCCCGCCGGATCAACTGCCCGGCCTGTACCCCGGTCCGTTAGAGACCGCACCCGGCGGGGCGATTGTCAGCCTTGCGGATCTGGATGATCCTGACTTTGATCGTCACCCAAAGTTCCGAGAGGCATTGGCAGTGAAACAGACCGTGACCCTGAAAGCCGGCGACGCGCTGTTTATTCCCTATGGCTGGTGGCATCATATTCGCGCGACCGCGCCGCTAAATATGCTCATCAATTATTGGTTTGTGCCGGATCGCCCACGACTCGACATGCCCTATGCGGCGATGGCGCTGGCGATGCTCAGCTTTGACCGCTTGGACGACAATGCCCGCGCCGTTTGGGCGAACCTGTTCGACCATTACGTGTTCCGGAAAAATGGTGATCCGATGGGGCATGTGCCGGATGATGTGCGCGGCTTTCTGGGTGGTATTCCGGAAGGGCGTGAAGCCTCGACCGTGCGCGAAATCCTTGGTGCGCTTGCGCCACTCGTTGGACTGGCCCCACCGCCGAAATAATTATTTCACCGATAAATCTATAACTTGCGTCATCGGTACATGGTCCGATGGCTTCTCTGCCCAGGTTCGACAGGGCACGTGGATTTCGTGGCCGGCGCGACCCATCGTCTCGACGCCGGGTTTGAGCGCGGGGCTGACCCAGATATGATCTAGCCTTCGCCCGCGATTGGATTTCATGACGTCGCGCGCGCGGTAGGACCACCAGCTGTAGAGTTTCTCATCTTCCGCCGCGAACAGTCGGGACGTGTCGGTGAAGTCATGCGTTTTGCGCAAAGTCTCTAATATACCGACTTCCAGTGGCGTATGAGAGACGACTTTCAGCAGTTGCTTGTGTCCCCAAACGTCGTGCTCATGCGGGGCGATATTGAAGTCCCCGACGAGGATTTGCTGATCATCACCTTGGGCGAAACGCTCTGCAAAATAGCCTCGCATATTTTCGAGAAAATCCAGTTTATGGGCGAACTTGTCGTTGATCTTGGGGTCGGCGACATCACCGCCCGCGGGGACGTAGAAATTGTGGAATTCAAAATCCTCATCACCGGCGATGACCCGCGTGCTGACATGGCGCGCGTGGTCCAGCGGACAAAAGTTTGTTGGCAGGCGTTCCATGGGAAGCTTCGAGACCGTCGCGGCGCCGTGATAGCCCTTCTGGCCCAACACTTCGATATGCTCATACCCTGCGGCGCGGAACGCCTCATAAGGAAACTGCTCCGTCTGGCATTTAATTTCTTGCAGGCCGAGCACGTCCGGCGATTGCTCGCTGAGGAACCGCAGGACTTGATCCAAGCGCAAGCGGACGGAGTTGATGTTCCAGGTGGCGACTTTGATTTGCATAGGCGGCGGCTTAGCGCTGCCCATGCAAGAAGTCACTAGTTGCGACGGCGATCTCGGGCGTTGTCACGCAGGACAAAGAGATAGGGATCAACGCGCGCATTATACTGCAAGTTCGACAGTTCGACCCGCGTCTGCCCACCGAAATCATCCGAGATGATCCACTGCTGCAAGGCCAGCGTATTTGCGTCCATGACGAGCGTCAGCGTGCCTTCATTTTCGCCAGACCCATCGCGGGCACTGACCAGCCAAACATCGGGCCGTTTGATTAGGCCGACGACTTCGGTGTCATTCGCCAGATTGACGTTTTCCTTCAGGAAATAATTCAACGGTGTCGCGGAGAGCGGAACCCGGTCTTCTGTTTCCAGCTGGCTGTCGCGCTGCGTCATGGTAACCCCGTCACTGACGATCAGTAGCGGGCTAGGCGCTTGAAATTCGAACCGCATTTTCCCGGGGCGTTGCAGCCAGATTTTCCCACTCGCAATCGATCCGTCGGAAGAGATCTGACGAAAATCGCCTTGAAAGCTTCCTGTGCTGTTTAGGGCCGCATCTACGCGCGCCAGATCGGCGGGCACATTGGCGGGGTCGCTAAAGGGCGCATAGGCCGTTTGCGGCGCAGCTTGCATCGGTGCGTTTTGCGCCAGCGCATATGTGCCAATACCACCTGCGAGCAGGCTGCTGCCGAGAATCAAGGATGTAAATAAACGTGTCATCATGGGTTTGTCCTAGCGCGTTCGGCTTTAACTGAGGCTGAACGCAGCGTAAATTTGCATGACATCTTCGTTAGGATGACGTGTTGAGTGCGATCTCGTGAATCGCCGTTTCCGGTCTGGCGCCATAATGGCCGATGACTTCAGCGGCGGCTAAGCTGCCCAGATAGCCAGCATCCGGCCAGCTCATGCCCATCGCCCGACCTGCCAGTACGCCCGCCGCATACTGATCGCCTGCGCCGGTTGTATCGACGATATTTTTGACGGGCGCAGCGGGGACCAGATAACGCCGCCCTTTCTGCTCGTCGGTTGTCGCGGTTTGAATGATCGAGCCTTTCTCGCTTCGCGTGACACAGACGGTGCAACGGCTTTGCGTCAGCGCATCCAGCGCCGCGTCCAAGCTGTCCGTCTCATACAGCGCCAACAGCTCATCCGTATTCGCAAACAGCAGGTCGACCTGCGTTTCTGCCAGCTGACGAAAGCCCGCGCGGTGCCGTCCGACGCAGAAACTGTCCGAGAGGGTCAGCGCGACTTGCCGGCCTGCGGCGCGCGCGATTTCTGCGGCGCGCACGAACGCGGCTTTTTGCGTGTCGCGATCAAACAGATAGCCCTCGAGATAGATCGTTGCGGCAGAGCGGATTTGGTCGGCGTCGATATCGTCGACGCCAAAATCGCCATTTGCGCCCAAGAAGGTATTCATCGTCCGTTCGCCGTCTGGCGTCACGGCGATCATGGATCGTGCGCTGGCTGTGCCGGTTGTTGTGGGCGCAGTGAGGAAGCTGACCCCTGCGGCTTCATAACCTTGTGACAGTCTTGCGCCGACGCCGTCACGCCCGATCTTGCCAACATAGCCTGCGCGCACGCCCAGCCCTGCGATGCCGACCATCGTGTTGGCGGCGGATCCGCCTGCGATTTCTTGGACCTTGCCGGACGTGTTCAGGGCCGCGTTGAGCTTGAGCGCGCGCGATTCTTCGATCAGGGCCATCGATCCCTTGTCCATACCGTGCTCGGACAGAAAGCTGTCTGATACGGGCGCGATGATATCCATGATCGCATTGCCGAGGCCAAGTACATCGAGGGTCGGTGTCATAGCAGTGTCTTCCGTCTGTTTTCTTCTGTAATTTCTTTGCCCAGTCGCGCCTAAACCATTATCGGCATTCGGACCATGACAAACCCGCGAAAAGACAGTCTCATGAAAATCGCCCTGCTCGTCTCTGACAACCTTCTCCCCGATGCCTCGGACACGCGGGAAGATATATTCGAGTTGGACGAAGAGTTCGGCAATCTCGCGCCTGCACTGGCGGCGGAAGGCCTGACGCTGGAAAAAGTCCGTTGGCGCGAAATTGTAGAACGCGCGGGAGAGTTCGCGGCTATCCTGCCGCTGATGGTCTGGGATTATTTTGAAGGCAATGAAGACGCCTTTCTGTCGGCCATCGCCGTTGCGGAAAGGACGACTCCTGTTTTCAATAGTTTCGATATTTTGAAATGGAATGCGGACAAGTCTTATTTGGAAGAACTGGAAAGCCGCGGCGCCCCGACGATCCGAACCTTGAGTGTTGAGCGGGTGACGAAAACAAATGTCGGGCGCGCCTTTGATGAATTGGAAACGGATACGCTCGTCATCAAGCCGACGGTTGGCGGCGGGGCGTGGCGACAAGTTTTGTATAAGCAGGGCGATCCGTTCCCCGGTGCAGACACCCTTCCACCCGAAGGTGCGCTGCTGCAGGCTTTCTTGCCCAGCGTGAAGGAAGAGGGCGAATACTCCTTCCTCTATTTCGGCGGTCGGTTTTCGCACGGTGTTTTGAAAACCGCCAAGCCCGGCGATTACCGGATTCAGTCGATCTATGGCGGGGCGGAAACGCCCTACATCCCGACACGGGCGGAGCGGGAGACTGCGCGCGCCATTCTCGATACGCTGGACGAGATGCCGCTTTATGCGCGGGTCGATTTGCTGCGCGGGCGCGACGGGACATTGAAGCTAATCGAGTTGGAACTGATCGAGCCTTATCTCTACCTACCGCACGCCTTGAGCGCTGATGGGAAAGTCGCGCAGGGCGCAGAAAACCCCGGCGCCCGAAAATTTGCCGCCGCATTAAAAGCCCGATTGGAATCGCGCCATGCGGGTTAGTGCCTTTTTCTGTACCGGTCTGCTTTTGGCTTCATGCCAAAGCGTCTCAGACGCGCCAGAGGCCTCGCCTTTTCGGACGCTGACGTTTTCGGATGAATTTAATGGCACGGGTCAACCGGATCCGACGAAATGGCAATCTGAGTCCTATAATCGGCGTAAGAACGACACAGGCCCTGATGGCTGGTGGGACCCGGATTATGTGCGCTTAGACGGGGAAGGCCATTTGGTCCTGTCGGTCGATAAAATCCCGAACCGTAATGACGATGCGGACAGCCATGATTACGCGTCGGGCATGGTGTCGACCAAAGGCCTGTTTGAACAACGCTATGGTCGCTTTGAAGCGCGGGCAAAACTGCCGCGTGAAACGGGTTGGTGGGCAGCGTTTTGGCTATTCTCAACCTCGACACATAATGTCGATGGGTCCGGCCGCGACGGCACGGAAATCGACATCATGGAAGGCTTTGGTCGCAGTGATCGCCTCACCCACGCCTTGCACTGGGACAGCTATGGCCGCGATCATAAAGAGGCCGTTCAGCGCTTGGAACGTCCCGGCCTGCGCGACGGGTTTCACACTTATGCGTTGGAATGGTCGCCGGACGAATATGTCTTTTATGTCGATGGGGAAGAAACGTGGCGCACGGATGCCGGCGGGGTCAGCCAAGTCCCAGCCTATGTCAAAGTCACGGCAGAGATCAGCTCGCTGGATTGGGCCACAGGACCAAAATGGGCAGGCCCACTCAGCGATGATGCCTACCCCGATTCCTTTGTCATAGATTACGTCCGAGTCTGGTCGCGCTAGACAGGGCAGGGGTTTCGGACTTAAGCTATGACGATATGCCCGAACTGACACACCTCCCACCTGACGCCCCAACAGCAGATATCTTGGCGGTTATTGAAAGAGATGGCGGGGTGATTTTGGACGGGATACTTTCGCCCGAAGACACACAGACATTCGCGGACGAACTCGCTCCGCTGTTAGAGGCTGCCGCGCCGGGCGCGGATAGTTTCTCTGGATTTTCGACGACGCGCGTTGGGGCTTTGATTGCGCGATCATCTATTTGTCGACAAATTGCGGCGCACCCCGCTTTGCTCGGCTTGGCAGAGGGCCTGCTCGGTCCGTTTTCTCCGACCGTGCAACTATCTCTGACCCAAGCCGTCAATATCGCACCGGGCGAGGGCGCGCAGATCCTGCATCGCGACCGCGGGCTCTGGGGTGGGCACATCCCGCGCCGGATTGAAACGCAGCTCGGCACGATGATCGCGATTACAGATTTTACGCATGAGAACGGGGCAACGCGGGTCGTACCGGGCAGCGCGCAGTGGGACGCGAAACGCCAAGCCGAAGCGCATGAAATTGCGAGTGCTGAAATGAAAGCGGGGTCGATCCTTGTTTATAATGGGACGGTGATTCATGGCGGCGGGCCGAATGCGACGGATATTCCGCGCCTCGGTGTCCTGCTGCATTACACGCTCGGCTGGTTGCGTCAGCAGGAGAATATGTACCTCTCTTGCCCGCCAGAGATCGCCAAAGACTTCACGCCGGAACTGCGGCGTTTGCTGGGGTATGCCCAAGGGTCGCCCGTCATGGGGTTTTACTCTGACCCCACTGGCGGGGTGGAAGTTGCCTCGCCAGAAACAATTTTCGGCGATGCGCTTAGCGCTGTGGGTCAACGTGCGGGTGGGGCGGATGTTGTGGCCCGGACGACGGGGAAGACTTGAGCGTCGCCAATGCGACGCCGAACAAAACAACTGCACAGCTAAGCGCAAAGCTCCACGTCACAGGTTCAAAGACAAAAATAGCTCCGCCGATGGCCGCGATGACAGGCACCATTAATTGCGAGATTGAGGCTGTGGTCACGGTGATGTCGCGCAGCACGCGATACCAAAGCGCATAACCTAAAGCCGAGGTAAGCGTGCCGGAGAGGACCGCTAAGGCGATGCCGGACCAAGCCGGCCGCGCTTCGGGAAGTTGGATCAGGATGAGTGGCGACAGCGCCAATAAGAGCAACGCCGCACGGGCGAAATTCCCCGCTGTCCGCGCGGTCGGATCCCCGTCGCCCTTGCCCAGAATTGAATAGGCTCCCCAGCCGATCCCAGACAAGATCATCATGCCTGCCCAGAAAACAGGTGGCGCGTTCAACCCCGGCTTCAGCAAAAAGGCGAGCCCCAAAAGGGCTAAGCCACAGCCTAAGGCTTGCCGCAAAGAGAGCCGCTCGCCTTGTGAAACGGCCCAGCCCAGCATGGTCATCTGCACGCTGGCGAACAACAGTAGCGCTCCTGTACCCGTCGGCAGTTGCAAATAGGCATAGGAGAAAAACACACCATAGGCGCAAAGCGCAATCGCGGCCCGCCAGCGCCCCGACGCCCAAGCCGCCCCGCGACAGAGCAGCACAAGCATTAAAGCGCCGGACACAAACCGCAGCAGTGAGAAACTCCACGGGCCAATTGTACCCGCTTCGAGCGCCAACCGTGCCAGAACGGAATTCCCCGCAAAGGCGATCAGAACAAGGATGAGCCAGAGGACGATACGCATGGGCGTCCCTATCACGCGTGCGCGCGAAAAATGCATCACATTGCTGTGCGGGAAAGCGCGATTAAGGCGCAGACTAAAGCATTGGCTAAGGCGGGGGCGTTTTCTTAGAATAGCGGCAGATGTCCTGCACCGTGCAGGCGTAACATTCTGGCGTCCGCGCTTTGCAGACATAGCGCCCGTGCAGCAAAATCCAGTGATGCCCGCCGCCCAAATATTCTTCCGGTGTGACGCGAAGCAGATTTAATTCAACCTCCAGCGGGTCCTTGCCCGGCGCAATGCCAGTGCGATTGGATACGCGGAAAATATGCGTATCAACCGCCATGGTTGGGTGACCGAAGGCTTCGTTCAGGACCACGTTTGCCGTCTTGCGTCCCACGCCGGGCAAACGGATCAGGTCTTCGCGCGTTTGCGGTACTTCGCCGTCATAATCATCCAGCAGCATTTGCGAGAGCTTGATGACGTTTTTGGCTTTGTTCCGATACAGGCCAATCGTTTTGATGTGATCGCGGACGACGTCTTCGCCCAGCGCGACCATCTTGGCGGGCGTGTCTGCGATTTTGAACAAGGCTTTCGTCGCTTTGTTGACGCCAACATCTGTAGCTTGTGCCGAGAGCGCAACAGCGACGACGAGCGTGTAGGGATTGACGTAATCCAGCTCCGTCTCTGGGTCGGGATGGACGAGCGAGAGACGCCGATAAATCTCCGCAATCTGCGCGCGGTTCATGCGCGGACGCGGCAGGGTTTTATAGAGTTTTTCTTTAGCCGGCATTGCGCGAAATTCTGTCTAGCATGTCTGCGATCAATGTGTCGGCCAGATCGGCAGAGCGCCCCTTGACCAGCTTTCCGTCCACTGTAAAGGCTTGCGCGGCCAGTCCAACGCCAACCTGTGTTGGCGATACATGTGCGCCGAGACGCATCAGGATATAATTGATTTGGCGCATGCACATTATCCCGCTCATCGGGCCGGGCGTGCAGGACGCGATCCCGAAATAGGGTGCGCGAAAGGCATTCAAGCCGGTCGTCGAGACCCAGTCGATGGCGTTTTTGAGGAGCGGCGGCAGGCCGCCATTATATTCTGGACTAATGACCATGACGCCGTCCGCCGTTTCCATGTCTTTAGCTAGGGCTGTCGCGCCATCCGGCATGTCCAAATCCCCATGATAGAGCGGTAGGTCATATTCGCCGAGATCCAGTACTTTGCAGTCTGCGCCGGCCTCTTTGAAACGGGCAATCAAGGCCAGCTGGAGTTTCTGGTTGATCGAGCCTTCGCGCAAAGAGCCGCAGAGAAAGGCGATAGTGGGTGTGGACATAACAGACTTTCAAACGACGCTTTATACGCCGGGTAACGAAGATGATACGGCTCGGCAAGCGGATTGGCTTGGCTTGATTTCTCGCGAGTCATAGACATCAGGGCTTGTGTGCGTCGTGCCATGTTACAATATACAGGATATGAAAAGTTTTGAAGGCATCTCATTCCTCTGGGCGATTGGCTTATTTGTGCTGATCGGCGGAATTTATGGCCTGCGGGCGTGGCTGGGCTATCGCAATGTCGCGCGGGATGCGGCGTCAGACTATGACTATAAACATCCGCAAGGGATGATCCCTGCGGGTCTCTCACGCGCGCAATATGAGGCGATCTATCGTCGCGTCCATGCGCCCCGCGCGCCGGGCTATATCGCGGTGACCGTGCTGGGCCTTTTGATCGCAACGCCAATCGCGATGATCCTGCTCGAGCAAGGTTTGAACTTTATTTATAATGTGTCGGGTCAGCCTCGCTCGATTGAGCCGGGCTATCTGGTCTGGCAGTTTTTTCTGTTCTTTGGCGTCATCGCGACATGGGTCGGGGTCGCCTATCTCGCGGCGCGGCGCTATCACCGTTTAACGCCCGGGAATCTGCAATCGGAAATCGATGACGTCCTATATGGCGGCGATGATTACGGACAGGACTTCGGCTAAAGCCCCAGCATGTCCCGCATGCCATATTGCCCGACGGGCTGCGCGTGCGCCCAAATCGCGGCATCCACGGCTCCGCGTGCAAAGAGGCTGCGATCAAAAGCTTCGTGAGAAAGCGTGATCATCTCGCGATCCGTTGCGATGCGGACCTCATGTTGGCCGATGACACCGCCGCCCCGCAGCGCGGCAAAGCCGATCTCGCCGGATTGGCGTGGATCACTGACGCCTTCGCGGGCAGGGGTTCGCACGGCGTCCAAAGTTGTTTCGCGTCCGCTCGCGGCCGCTTCGCCCAATAAAAGCGCTGTGCCTGAGGGGGCGTCGATTTTGCGATTATGATGCATGTCGAGGATTTCAACGTCCCAGTTGGGCAAGGCTTTGGCCGCCTGTTCGACCAGAACGGAAAGCGCCGTCACACCCGGTGAAAAATTCCCCGCTCGCAAAAGGCGCAAGCCGGCTGAGGCTTGCAATAGCGCGGCGTCTCCCTCTACCGAAAATCCTGTCGTGCCAGAGACGAGCGTCTGACACTTTGCGTCCTGCATGGCTTCGGCTGCTGCAATCGTGGCTGTCGGAACAGAAAAATCGATCACGACATCACATGTTTTCAATGCTGCGGAGAGGTCGTTTGTCATCATGACACCACTCTCGGGCAGGCCAATACGGCTTTGCGAATCTTCGCCTAATCCCGTGCGACCGATCGCAGCGTGCAGCTGAGCCAATTCATGGTCGTATAAGGCGCGAATAACGGACGCGCCCATGCGCCCATCCGCCCCTAAAACAGCGATGTTCAAGGCGGTCATTTAATTACAAGCCGTCTTCGCAGCTTTCAGGGCGGCAGTGATGCCTTTGAGCGAAAATTGATAGCGTGTCTGTGTCCCACGCGCAGATACGGCAGACACACTCATCGTCGCGCCAGCCCGCATTTTGGCGACGAGGCGACGCTCATCGGCGTCGGATTGAATGAAAGCTTCATTATCGGCGCCGTACATTGTGATGGTCGTTGACCCAACCGCAGCCTTGGGCGCGCGTGTCGTTTTTAACGGATAGCCCGTTAGCAGGCTCGGCTGCTCTTTCGCGGCGCCGGATTTCCAATTCGAGACAAGGAAGAAGACTTTGCCATGCTCGACATTGGCCGGCGATTTACTCGATGCTTCGCTCATCACATAGCAAACGCGCGCATTGCCGGACCCATTCGTGTAGACGCGCCAATCGCCATGGGTCGAGTTTAGGTTCGGTGCGGCCAAGGCAGAGCTTGGCAGTAAGAGCACAGCCGCAAGGGCAGGGAGGGAGAGCAATGTTTTCATCATGGTACTCTACTGCATGAAACGTCCTTAATCGCCCGTTAAATGCAGTCCTCAATTATGACCCTGAAATTCCTTCGTCTCACGCTCCAGAACTGTCACGCGGTAGAGCGCATAGGCCATGACACAGGCCGAACCGATGACGATCATCGCGAAGGGGGCTTTGGGCGGCATGTTCATCAGGGCCAGACCGATCAAGCCAAAGGTCAGCGCATTGACGGAGAAATTATACAGGACCGAGCCTGCACTCATTAATTGCGCGCGAATTCGCGGATGGGCCCGCCGCTGGGCCATAGCCTGCAGCGGCACGACAAATATGCCATTGAACATGGAACAGGCCATAACGGCGGCCATGAAAGGCATCGTCTTTGGGTTGCTGATGAAGGCTGAAACCGACCCCGTACCTGTCTCGCCGTCGAAAACAGGTTCTGGCAGAAAATAGATGAGCGCCGAAGATATTGTGATGCCCGTGATGCCTAGTGCGACCAAACGGATCGCTTCCGGCCCCCAGATTTTCATATTGCCGATCGCCATTGTCAGCATAGAGCCAACAAAAATCGCGATCGTTGAGCTGGCCATAATCAACATGAAGACATTCGGATCATATCCCATGACCCGCGCGATGAAATTCGGGAACGCCGTCAGAAAGATCGTCGACAAGCCGTAAAACCAAGCAATGCCCAGCCAAGGACGCAGGACTTCGGGGTGTTCGAAAATCTTTTTCAAAACGCTCCAGATTGCTGTGATCGGATTATAATCAACCTTCAGATCCGGGTTGGGTGGTGCGGCGGGCGGACAGGCTTCCGCCGCGATCCACCCGATGATGGCGAGGACGAAAAGCAATCCCGCCAAGATCAGAGGTTGCGTCACGGCGAGGGCCGTACCAACAATTGTGCCTAGCAACAGTACGGCAAATTGTGTGCCTGAAAGTAGGCCATTGCCGCGGATCAGCTCATCACTATCCAGCCATTGCGGCATGACGGCGTTTTTTGTTGGCGCGAAAAACGCGGATTGCGTGCCCATTAGGCCGAGCGCAATCGCGAGGATTGTGACATTCTGCAATAGAAATCCCAGGCCTGCCAAAAGCATAATCCCAACCTCTGCGCGTTTGATCCAACGAAAGATGATGCCGCGATCCACTTTGTCCGCAACTTGCCCTGCGATCGCGCAGAATACGAGAAACGGACCCGTGAAAATAAGCGATGCGACGGGCACTTTTAGAGCTTCGGGCAGGCCGGGCAAAAACTCGAAAGCCGGATTGATCAAGGCGACATAAGTGATCAGCGCGATCAGAGCGTTCTTTAGCGCGTTATCGTTAAACGTGCCGGCCTCGAACAAGACATAGAGCGGGGCAAAGCGGCGCGAGAGCAGCAGCGGCTTTCGCGGTGTATTCACCGCCATCAGTTTTGTCTTCGCCATTACGCGTTCCCTGCCTGCTTTTGGCCTTGCTCTTGTTCTTGGGCTTTCTCTTTGGCCAGACGTTTGGCCAAGGCAACATCGTTCTCGTCTTCGCGCCCGATATCGTCTGGGTTCAATGCCCCCAAATCATCCAGATCGAGCAAGGCAATCGAACGACTTTCAATCCGGTCCTGCAATAAGGCCATGAAAGCGTCTTTTTCCATGCCCATAGGAATAGGCTCGAGGAATTCGATCGTCGCATCGCCCGGGTGTTTCTTCCAACCGGACATGTTCCAGCGCTGCCCCAGCGTATTGGCGACGGGTATGACGGGACAATCAAAGGCCCGCTGCAGGTGCCAGATGCCTTTGCGATACCGGTGATGCGTCCCAACCTGGCTGAGGTGACCCTCTGGAAAGATTAGCAAGCGACGGCCCTCTCGTTTGACCGAAGCGGATTGCGCTTCCATTTCGCCCTGCACATCCGATCCCCCGCATTGGTCAATCACGACCGCGTTCATTTTCGTCAGGATGCGCTTCAGGCCCCAAAAGCGGTGCAGGTGGTTGCCAGCGACAAATGACAAATCTTCGAATTGTGAAAACAAGACAAAGCCGTCGCCATAGCTCTGGTGTTTGGACGCGATAATAACGGGGCCTGTCGCGGGAATATTCTCGCGACCCGTGACCTGAACGTTGATGCCCGCAATCCGGCGCATGCCCCAGATCATCGTGCGGCAATAACGGTGGATTGCCGCCATCAGCGTTTTGCGCCCCGGAAGCAGCGAAATAAACAGGCAAACGAAGACATAGAGGGTCGTCGTGCTGACGAAGAAGATATTGAAAATCAGGGATCGCATCAGCTTTCCTCCAATACGGCCATGACCGCGCGCTCAAACAAATCGGCAAAATCTGACAGCGGCGCGTCGATGGCGCCCGCGACTTTGGCCTGCGCCGTTTGCAGAACAACGCCCAGCGCCATCGCGGCCAAGGCCTTTGCGTCGACGCCTGCGCGCAAGCGTCCCGCGGACTGATTAAAGCCGACAAGTTCGGCTGCGGCTTTCAAGGGGCTGTCGTCCGCGAGTTTCGGAAAGCGGTGCATATGCAGCAGGTGATAGGCGAACAGCGCCCAATCCCGGTCCGCCAGCGCGCAATAATCGCGCACAATATCTTCGACGGCGGCATCGAGACTCTGCGTCGCATGGGTGCGCACAAGAGCCGTCAGCTGGTCATGGATATGGCCCATCAACTGCCGGGCCAAATCGTCCTTTGATTTGAAATGGCGATAGATCAGCCCCTCGCTGACCCCAGCAGAGGCCGCGATGGATTTCGTTGTGACGCCCTCAATTGACCGAGCGACGAATAATTCGAGCGCTGCGCGCTCAATCCGCGCTTTTGCCGTGCCGGGCTTGGCGATCAATGGGTGCGGAATCAGGGCGGGGTCGCCTGTATGTGTGTAAGTAATCACTCATAGTCTTTGCGTCATAAGTGGTAGAGCTGTCAAGTCTGGTGTAAGTGTATGCTCACATGTGGGTCATTCAGCTTTGTTACCCTACCAAAGGCTTGCCTCACTGCGCGCGGCTCGGCATGACCCCCTCGAACACAGCAAATGCACAGGTGCGATATGAAACTCTCTTCTGAAATCTCCGCGGTCGTTACAGGCGGTGCGTCTGGCCTCGGTGAAGCGACAGCCCGAGCACTCGCAGCCAAAGGCGTCAAAGTCGGAATTTTCGATATGAACGAAGCGCGGGGTGAAACCGTCGCGCAAGAGATCGGCGCGACTTTTGCCAAGGTGAATGTCGCGGATGAGGCCTCTGTCGATGCGGGGTTCGAGGCCGTACGCGCGGTCAATGGCACAGAACGCATCCTCATCAATTGCGCGGGTATTGGATTGGGCATGAAAACGGCGAGCCGTAAGCGCGACACGGGCGAAATCCTCGCCCATGACGTCGCGGCCTATAAGCGTGTGATCGACATCAACCTCTTCGGCAGCTTCCTCTGCGCCTCTAAATCTGCCGCCGCGATGATGGCCCTCGATCCAACAGAACCCGATGGTGAGCGGGGGATCATCATCAATACGGCCAGTGTTGCCGCGCAAGACGGACAGATTGGCCAGCTCGCTTATGCAGCCTCGAAAGGCGGAATCCTCTCGATGGCGCTACCTATGGCGCGCGATCTGGGGCGTGAAGGTATTCGCGTGAACACTATCCTGCCGGGGTTCTATGAGACACCGATCTATGAGCAAATGAAGCCTGAAGTGAAAGATAGCCTGCGGGCGCACGTCCAATTCCCTAACCGCTTTGGCCAACCCAAAGAGTTTGGCGAAGTGGCGCTCTTCATGTGTGAACACGCCTATATCAACGGCGAGTATATTCGAACCGACGCGGGTGCGCGTATGCCGCCGCGCTAGAGGTCATTCTGGCTCATAGCAAAAAGCGACGTTTCAACTCTAATTGAAGTCTAAAAGACGGCCTATTTGATGCCATGCACCACGCGCTGTGGAAACGGGATTTCGATGTTATTATCGCGCAGGACGCGCCAGACAATCCAGTTCACATCGCTGGTGAATTTATTCGGTCCGTCATCGATACCATCAGCCCAAAACTCGATCGCCATGTTAACACCATTTTCGCCGAAACTGCGGAATTCGAGGTCCGGCATTTCTGGCTCTTCGAGCACTTGATGATGCTTTAAGACCTCAGGCATCAGAAGACCTTCGAGCGTATCTAAGTCGGTGTCATAGGCGACAGTGAAGTGGACTTCATAGCGCTGGCGTGGGTCTTTATGCGTCCAGTTTTCATAAGCCTCTTCGGTGAACTTTGTATTTGGGACCATGATGTCTTTGCCATCAGGCGTCTCAACGACGGTGTTCCGAATATTGATCGCCTCAACGAAGCCCTCTTGCCCATCAGGCAGAACGATATAATCACCAACACGCACAGAGCGGTCAAAGAGGATAATAAGACCGGAGACGAAATTTGCCGCAATGGGTTGTAGGCCAAGACCCAAACCGAGTGACAAGGCGGAGAAAATAACAACCAGGCCCGAGAGGGGAATCTTCGCCGCGCTCAACACCATGATAAAGACAATCGCGAACAGCAGGATTTGGAAAATCTTAGCAACGACTTCTTGCGTGGCGACATCCATACCCTCTTGAGACCGAATAGCCGTCTGCCCTTTCGTATTTAGTAGATTACCAATCTTGAAAAATGCGGCTCCAAAGATGAGGAGCAAAATGATTGTGACGAGCGTGATGGGCTTGGCGCCAATCGCAAGGATTTCAATGCTATCAAGCCGCGTGACCAGATCATCGAAATAACCAAACAGCATTATCAGCGCGAGCGGGATGAGCGTCCAAACCGCGAGTTTACGGATCAGCAAATTCGAGATGAATTCTGTGATGGCCTTATAGAGTAAGAAAACAACCGCGAGACTTTGCGCGATTTTCACAAGCCACGTTTGCCCTGCCATAGGCACGGCTTCCAAAATAACCGCAAAGGCGATCAGTAAGCCCACCAAAAGGATGGGACGCAGAAGCGGGCCAACGCGGAAAATATAGTCTCGCACGACTCGTAATTTTGTCGTCTCGGTGGGGGGGTCGCGAAAGAGGAAGAGTTTCTTACGCATAATACCCGCGACAATCGGGGATAAGACATAGGCCAATGCAATCGCGCCAACTTGTGCGAGGAATTTGAGGCTGGTTAGCCAGCCCAAAAGTTTGTCACCCACACGCCTCAGTAGATCTTTCAACTCATCAACGCTTTTGGGAATAATGGAGGGTTTGGCTGATGTGTCGTCTATGGCATCTGCAGATTGGCGCTCTGCCGCATCCATCTGTGCCTGTAACGCGTCAGCTAAAGCTTCCTTCGCCTCAGCTCTCGCCTTCAACGCCTCTTGGACGGCTGGATCATCAAGGTCAAAAGTGGGCGTCGGAACCCCATCGCTTGCCGTCACAGATGCGGGAGCCTCTGGCATTGCGGCTTGAGCCGCGACAGGATCAGAGGGCGCTGCATCTGTCGGTTCAGAGGTCTGAGCCAATGCAAAACCCATAGCCGCGAACCAGCTCAGACACGTGAGCCCTAATAGCCGGAATGCAGTCATGATCGTCGCCCCTAAAATTTTATACCCCTGCCTATCGCTCTCGCTAGATTTTGTAAACGGATGTAGACTAAGAGAGGCACAAATTAAGGAACGCAGAACATGAGCACACCAAAGAAAGTCGTCCTCGCCTATTCCGGCGGTCTGGACACCTCGATCATCTTGAAATGGCTTCAAGAGGAGATGGGCTGTGAGGTTGTGACCTTCACCGCGGACTTGGGCCAAGGTGAAGAGCTAGAACCTGCCCGTCGCAAAGCGGAAGCCGCTGGCGTCAAAGAGATTTTTATCGATGATTTGCGCGAGGAATTTGTGCGCGATTTCGTCTTTCCGATGTTTCGCGCCAATGCTGTCTATGAGGGGCTCTATCTACTGGGCACGTCGATCGCCCGCCCGCTGATCTCAAAGCGTCAGATTGAAATCGCGCATCAGGTCGGTGCCGATGCCGTGTGTCACGGCGCAACGGGTAAGGGGAATGATCAGGTCCGGTTCGAGCTGGGCTATTACGCGTTGGACCCAGACATCAAAGTTATTGCGCCTTGGCGGACGTGGGATCTGCAATCGCGGGAAAAGCTGCTGGAATATGCGGAAACGCACGGCATCGAAATTGCGAAAGACAAGCGCGGCGAAGCACCGTTCTCTGTCGATGCGAACCTGCTCCATACGTCCTCGGAAGGCAAAGTCCTCGAAGACCCGAATGAGGACGCGCCAGAATATGTCTATCAGCGCACAGTCTCGCCAGAGGCCGCGCCGGACAAAGCTACGGTCATCGAAGTCGGATTTGAGCGCGGTGATGCCGTGTCAATCGATGGCGTAGAGATGTCGCCGGCGACTTTGCTGACGAGGCTGAACGAGCTAGGCGGCGCAAATGGTATTGGGCGTCTGGACCTGTTGGAAAACCGCTTTGTCGGTATGAAGTCACGCGGCGTATATGAGACGCCCGGCGGGACCATCCTGCTGATGGCGCATCGCGGAATTGAACAGATCACGATGGATAAGGGCGCAGCACATCTGAAAGATGAGCTGATGCCGCGTTATGCCGAGCTAATCTATAACGGCTATTGGTTCTCGCCCGAGCGTGAAATGCTGCAAGCCGCCATTGACCAGTCGCAAGAACTGGTCACCGGCACGGTCCGCCTGAAACTCTATAAGGGTAATGTCGATATCGTCGGGCGTGCGTCGCCTTATTCACTCTACAGCCAGGAGCATGTGACGTTTGAAGAAGATGATGTTTACGACCAAGCTGATGCGGGCGGGTTTATCAAAATCAACGCCCTACGCTTGCGCCTGTTAAAGGCCCGCGACCGCAAAGCCGGCAAAAATACCTAGCGCACAGGCCCTGCAGCCAGCAGGGCCTCGATGAGAGCGTTTCGCACGGAGGCTTCCTCGCGAATGCGAGAGCTTTGGATGGAATTGACGCGACGTTGTAACGTCAGCACGTCCAGCAAGATCGACTCGCCTAGATCATAGCGAACTTCTTCCAGCTCCAGCGCCCGTTCAGCGGCGGCGCTGGCTTTGTCGAGCGCGGCCAACCGCGCACGGAAAACCTCCGCCCGGTCGAGGGCCGAGACAACCTCGCGATAGGCATCGCGCAACGCTTCCTCATAGCGGACGAGGCTGGCATCGATCTGGGTCTGGGCGGCGGCGATCCGCGCGCTGTCCGCGCCATTGTCAAAGATCGTATCACTGACCGCCAAGGCCAAGCGCGCCAAATATGTGTCGATATCCAAAAGGTCTTCGAGTCCCGCGCCGCCGCCGAGGCTGCCATCAATCGAAAAGCCAGGCAGGGTCTGGGCTTTCGTCGCATCTGCATCCGCCGTGGCCGCGATCACGCCAAAGCGCTGAGCCTGCACATCATAGCGCGCCAGCACGGCCCGCTGCGCACCAGCGGCCAGGTCCACGCCCGACACCGCCATCGTCGGTAACTGCGCGGCGATGGGCAGATCTTCAACATCATAACGCCCGACCAGGTCAGCCAATGCGCGACGAGATTCCCGCGTCGAAAGTTGCTGCGCCAAAAGGCTAGCGCGCGAATTTTCATATTCTGCTTGTGACAGCGCGTAATCCGCACGGGCAATATCCCCCGCATTAAACCGCGCTTCCGAGACGCGCAAAGTCTCGCCCAGAAATTCGAAATTATCCTGCGCCAGTTCCAGCTGCAGCTCTGCCGTGATGACGTCGATATAGGCTTGGGCTGTGCGCGCTTGGATAACGCGTCGCAGGCGGGCCAACTCTGCGTCCGCCACGGCCTCCCGCGCTGTCGCACCGCGCAGATTGGCGCGCAGGCTGCCAAAGACATCGGGGTCATAAGAGACACTCGCGGATACGCGCCCATCCTCTTCCAGATCGAAATCACTCACGGGGGTGTCTATCCCTGTGGACCCGCCCAGACGCACGCGTGGCCCGCGATTGGCATTCGCCAGCTCTCGCCGAGCTTCCGCCGAAGCGACGGCAATCCGTGCCAGCTCTAGCGAGGCGTTCTGATTTTGCGCGGCCGCGAGATAATCGCGCAAGAGGGGATCGGTGAAGAGCGTTTCGAAATTGCTGGCTGACGGCCCCGTCACAAGCGGAAAACTCCCCGCAGGCAGGGTCGATTCGACGGCGGATAAGTCCGACGAAATATCCGTCTGAACGGTGACGCAAGCGCTCATCGTGAGAGCCGCGAGGAACAGAATTTGTCTATTCATGCCGTAAGGCCTCAACCGGATTAAGAAGGCTCGCGCGGCGGGCCGGCAAGAAGCCAAAGGTCACGCCCGTAAACAGAGCCGAGCCAAAGGCGAGCAGCGCCGTCGGCATGGTATGACGAACTTTCAGCAAGGCTTCATTGCCGACGGCACTCGCGCCTTCTGCAAGTTCGCTCGCCCCATAGCCGATCGCCAGCCCGACTGCACCGCCAATGGCGCACAGCACGAGGGCTTCCATTAAAAATTGCCGCAAGATATCCGCGCGTCGCGCCCCGACACTCATACGGATCCCGATCTCTCGCGTGCGTTCGGCCACACTGACCAGCATGATATTCATTACGCCGACGCCGCCGACCAAGAGGGAAATTGCCCCCATGGATGCCAGCAGGATTGTGAAAATTTTTGCACCCTCTGCGGCTTGCTGCCGATTGGCGCTGAAATTGAAAATCCGATAATCCGGCGCATCTGCGATGGACAAGTTGCGGGACCGGAGGAGAATGTTTTTAATTTCATTTTCAATCGTAGAAAGGCTCTCTGGCGTGCGTCCCAAAACACGGATGCTTTGCACTTGATTGCGGACATAATAATTATCGCCTGAAATGCGCGCCCGCATTGTTGTGCGCGGGACTAGAATGAAATCATTCACGTCATTGCCGCGTGACCAGCCTGTCGTTTCATATTCTTCCAGCAGACCCACGACCTCGAACGGTACGCGATCTATGACGATGGTCTCACCAATGGGATAGTTTTTCTGGAACAGGCGCTCTGCCGTGGACTTTCCCAAAACGGCGACGGTCTTGGAGAACTCCAGATCACCCGATGTCAGATTGCGCCCCGCCGCGAGTTTCATATCTTGCGTGGCGATATAATCTGCATCGGTCCCAACAATATCGGATTGCCAGTCTGTTCCGGGCACGACGACGGAACGATTAGAATTAACAACGCCGGCGACGGCTTCTGTTCCGGGGATGGCACGCATGTCTTCGATATCGGCCTCGGTGAAGGGTCGCCAAGGTCTGCGATTGGACGCACGTCCTCGCGACCAATCCGGCGAGAGCGAGATGGAGCGCACATTGATCCCGCCCAAGCTATCGAGGATTTCATCCCGTGCGCCATTGCCGATCGCCAGCATGGCATAGACGGCCGAAACGCCGATAATGATGCCCAACATCGTGAGCAGGGACCGCATCTTGCGCTCGAGCAGCGAGGAGAAAGCCAGCTTGATCAGACGCATCAGGCGGCGACCTTCAACGTGTCGTCCACGACTTTCCCGTCACGCATGGTCAGGATGCGGTCGGCATGGCTGGCGACTTGATGGTCATGCGTGATCAGAACAATCGTCAGACCTTCGCGTGAGAGCCGCTCTAGCAGCGCCATGATCGCCGCAGAGGTTTTGCTGTCTAGCGCACCTGTCGGTTCGTCCGCCAGCAAGAGCTTTGGTTCCCCGACGAGCGCGCGCGCAATGGCGACACGTTGTTGCTGCCCACCCGACAGCTGCGTCGGTTTATTCGCCATGCGATCACCCAGATCGACCATCTCTAGCGCGCGCTGTGCCATGTCTTTTGCATCAGGCGGCGTTGGCCGACGATAGGATAGCGGCAGCATGACATTTTCCAGCGCGGTCTGGCGCGGGAGGAGTTGAAAGCTTTGGAAGACGAAACCCAGAGTCTGGTTCCTGAAATTTGCGAGTTGGCGCTGGCCCAGACCGACGATGGATTGGTCGTTGATTGTGACCTCGCCCGAATCTGGCGTGTCCAAGCCTCCCAACATATTCATCAATGTCGATTTGCCTGAGCCTGACGCGCCAATGACCGCCAGAAATTGACCTTCCGGCACGTGCAGATCGACGCCGTCCAGCGCGCGAATGGCTTGCCCGCCTAAAGTATAGGTTTTGCGAAGGTCCCGCGTTGTGATCATCGTCCGGGCCGCCCACCGCCGGGGCGTCCGCCACGTCCGCGTCCACCGATGGGATTGCCGTCTGCATCCAGCTCGACAAAGCCCGTCACGACGCGGTCAGTTTCCGTCAGCCCGTCCAAGACTTCGACGAAAGACCCATCCGAGAGGCCGAGCTTGACGCTGCGTTGCGCCATCTTGCCATCACCCGTTTCCACCCACAGCTGGACCGGGCGGATCGTGCGTTCTTGGGCGATCTGCGCGGCATAGGCTTGCTGCTCATCCGCGTTGAGGAAGCGGCCGACCTGCGCCTCGATGATTTCATTCATCGCGATCCGCATAGGTGTGTGCCGCCAGCTTTGTGTCGGGTCGTTGATGGTGTCGCGCATCCGTTGGGTCGCGGGTTCTAGCTGCGCCCGAAACGCGGCGATACGCGGATTGGCGAGCCCGATCTGGCGCAAGCGCACCATGGTTGGCTCTAACAAATCTACGCCCGCGGTGTCCTCATCCGTTTCCGCGGCAAATGTCGCAATATCTTCGGGGGAGGGGCGGAAACGCTCGACGGTCACGGGCAGGCGGGTCGCACCGGGTTTGACCTCTGTAATGATCTGCAAATTCGCCGTCATGCCTGGCATCAGGCGCGCGCCGGGATTTTCCGCACTGATCACGGCGGTGTAGGACACAATATTATTGGCCTCCGTGCTTTTCAGGCGCAGCTGCTCGACAACGCCCGTGATCGTATCATCGGGGTAAGCGTCCACGGTAAAGCGCGCCGTGTCGCCCGGGTCCAATCCCGCGACTTCGGATTCGACAATGCCAGCTTCGATCTGAATTTGTGACAGATCCGCGGCGATAGTGAACAGCTCTGGCGCAGAAAAACTGGCCTGCACGGTCTGACCGGGGTCGATTTTCCGGTCGATGATAATTCCGTCGATGGGCGAGGTAATTGTTGTGCGGGCCAGATCGGCGCGGGCTTCTGAAAGTTGCGCCCGCAATTGACGCAGGCTGGCCTCGGACGAGACAACACGGGCTTCTGAGACTTTCAACCCCGCGCGCCCGACGCCGACATCGCGTTCGGACGCTTCCAACTGGGCTTGGCTGATAGCTTCTTGTTCAAACAAATCGCGGCGGCGTGTGAGTTGCAGCTCTGCCGCTTCGAGAGAGACGCGCGCGCTTTCGACGGAAGCTTTTTGCACTTCAATATCGGCCAGTGCACTTTCGATCCGGCTTTGGGTTTGCTGGACGCGGCTTTCGAAATTTGTGGGATCGATTGTGGCCAGCACCTGTCCAGCTGTGACTTGGCTGTTGAAATCAACGGGGACCGCCATGACGCGGCCCGACACTTCGGAGCCGACCATGATTTCCTCGCGCGGGACGATCTTGCCCGTGGCGCCGACGACGCGGGTGATGTCACCTTTGCTGGGCGAGAGTGATTGCAGGCCGCGGGTCGTTTCCGTCGTCTCTGTCTCCGCGCAACCGACCAAAGCTAGTCCGCCGACCAGCGTCAAAAATATGCCGAAGTTTCGCATGTTGCCAGCCACGTGTTGTCCCATCTGCCCTAGGGCTTATCTGCCCCGCACCGCAGCAGAGCAACCGCAAAACTTAACCTTGAGGATTTGCCATCTGATGTTCATTCGGGCATCGCGCGCAAATGGATGTCAGTCTGACAGAAATATCATCTTCCGCGTCGCGCCGCGTCGGGCTGATTTTGATCGGTGGCGCGCATCATATCCTGCATCTTGTGCCAGTGGCGGCGGCGTTGGACGGGATTGAGGGCATTCATCCAATCATATTTGTCACGAACGAAGATGAAGCTAGCCAATGCCGCGCCGTCCTGACGGGGCTTGGTCTTAACGATCCAGATATTCGTCTGATGCGGAGCCATCCGCTTGTTCGAACGGTTTCTAAGAAATTATCTTATCTCTTTGCGGAACGGCGTGTCTTTCGCGATCTGGACGCGCTCGTTGTCGTTGAGCGGACGTCGACCATCTTGCGGCATCTGCCCGGGCGCTTGCCGCCCTTTATTCATATCCCGCATGGCGCGGGCGACCGCGCAAAAAGCTATGACCCGCGCATTCGCCATTTCGATCACGTCCTCGTTGCCGGAGAGAAAGATCGCAACCGGATGATCGCTTTGAACCTCGTGACCGAGCAAAACGGCACGGTGACAGGCTACATCAAACCACAGGCGGTCCGAGCCCTCCAACCAGACCTGCCAACGCTGTTCGAGGACGACAAACCCGTCGTGCTTTATACGCCGCATTTTGATCCCACGCTGTCGTCTTGGCCGATGTTTGGGCAGGAAATGCTGGACGCTTTCGTCGCGAACCCGTCATTTAATTATATCATCGCGCCGCACATGCGCTTGTTCCGAGAGGCGGACGCGGCAGCCCGCACGCCGATCGAGGCCTATGGCGCGCATCCGCACATCCATGTCGATTTGGGCAGCGCCCGCTCGACGGATATGACCTATACGCGCGCGGCGGATATCTATGTCGGGGATGCCAGTTCGCAGGTTTATGAATTTCTGCACGGCGGGCCAAAGCCGTGCTTGTTCCTCGCGCCTCCGAACTCGGATTGGGAGGGAAATCCCGATTACGCGCATTGGAGCTATGGCCGCGTGTGCGAGAGCGTGGCCGACATTATGCAGGGATTGATAACGGCGCAGGCCGATTTAGCTGATTACCGCGATCTGCAACGGCTCGGCACGCGTGCCGCGATGGGTGATCCGGATGTAGATGCCGCTGGCCTGGCGGCGCAGATTATTGCGGGGCTTTTGCTTTAGCTTTTTTTCGTCTGATTAGACCTGTTGCCCAGAGGCTGGCTAAAATGACTTCCAGCCCCGCCGCGATCAGTGCGGCCCAGCCAATGGCGGGCAATCCCAATTGCCCCGCGAGAGCGAAGAACAATCCGATAAAGCTGATCACGCCCACGGCCCGCACGGCGATGGCGGTTGCAGGACGGAAGAGGGCGTAGAAGACACTATAAAACGGCGTCGCCACGCCCAGTAGCGCACTGGCTAAAAGCAGCAGCGCGGCCAGCCCGGCTGAGGCGGCGAATTCTGCATCTAGCACACCAGACAGCAGCGTTGGTCCCAACAAAACGACAATCGCTGCCAGCGACAATCCAATGATCCCTATGCCCAGTGCCGCGCGGCCCGCTGTGCGCATGAGTGCACTCAATTCCAGATCCGCCGCCATCCGCGCGAGTTCCGGAAACAGCACTTGATCAAACAAGGTGATCCCGCGCGAGAGTAGGCGCGCGACTTCTTCGGCGACACGGTACACGGCAAAGAGCGCAGGCCCGAATATCAGCGTCACGGCGATGGCCGGAAAATTCGCCGTCAGGGCTTTCAGCGTGGAGTCGATATTGGTCTTCACGAAAAATCCGTAGAGGCCGGGAAAGTTAGCTGGGCGACAGATTCTGGCCTTGCGTACAAACCCCCAGAACCGGCGCTTGGCGATTTCGCGCACGGCAAAGATTTGCAGCACGAGATAGCTGAGCGCTGAGGCCGCATACCAGACTGCCAGATAGCCGATCAGCCCCCAACCCAAATGCATCGCGATCAACACACCGATCAGCCGCACGCCCGGCATGACGAGCGCGCGCAGCGCCAAGACCGAGAACTTATCAAACAAGCGAAATACACCAATCGCGACATTGACCTGTCGCAGTAAGATCACGGTGCAATAGGCGGTCACGAGAGGGCGTAATTGTGCCTCTGGCAAAAGCGCGCTCGTATCGATCAAACTGAACTTGGCTTGCAAAGCGAGGAAGAGTTCGAACCCGCCCAATGCCAGTAAGAACGCGACGATGGCGGCCAGCGCATCAATCACGACGCCTGTCCGTAGCAGGCTTGCAAAGCGCGGCGCGTCTTTAGCTTTCACCTCATCCGCACCAAAGCGGATCAAGGCCTGCCAAATCTGGAACGAGGCAACCTCAGAGAAGAACAACATATAGGCGTGAATAAACAACAGCGTCCCGAACAAGGTGATGTCGCCCAGGCCTTTATAGGCCAACACGAGCGTCACCGCCCCCATCGCCGCAGCCGCAAGACGTGCCGCGCCGAGTTGTCCCGTGTTGGACGCCATCCGCCCCCGCAGGCCAAAGCGTGAGTGGCTCTCAAAGTCTGGCATGTGGGTGGGCGTGGAAATCGTCGCGATCCTTTTGCGTAAAGCTTGTTTCACCGCGTCCCCTAGCAGGGCGACGTTGCGTGGGTAAGGGTGGAAACCGACGCCCGATCTGACTTCTGTTTGCCTTCCACTGCGGCTTCACGCCGCGCGTAGCGAGTTGAAATGAGTCGCCTCAGACGCGACTCTAGCTTGCACATCGTTAGGTTTTCGGTAACCATTGGGTGTATTTCCCCTCAATATACGTGGGCAAATGCGCCACAGGGCGTTTGTGGGCCGTCTTTTGCAACGCGAAAGACGAGAGAGAGACTGGGGGCTATATCATGGCAAGACGTTATTTTTTCGGCTCGTTTCGGGACGACGAATTCACGGGGTCAAACCTCTCTGAAGTTTATTTCACAGGGAGCGGCAACGATTACGTCAATGCGGGCGGCGGAAATGATGTCGTCTTTGCGGGTCGCGGAAATGACACGGTTATCGCAGGTTCGGGGAATGATGTCGTCTTCGCAGGCAGCGGAAATGATACGGTTTACGGCGGATCGGGCCGGGACGTTATCTTTGGAGACTCTGGAAACGATAACCTCTTCGGCGGCACAGGCAATGATTACCTCAGCGGTGGCTCGGGGTGTGACTGGCTCGTCGGCGGCGATGGTCATGATTATCTAACCGGCGGCCGCGGTAGTGACGCGCTGTTTGGTAATGCGGGCGCAGACCGTCTTTACGGCGGCAGCGGACATGACCAATTAGACGGCGGGACAGGAAACGACCTGCTCTCTGGCGGGTCTGGCAATGATACCCTGACAGGCGGCGACGGTGCCGACCGTATGTTTGGTGGCTCGGGCGATGACGTGTTTGTGCTATCCCCATCCGAGGAAACCGGAGGCACGGATTATGTGGCTGGCGGTCGCGGCATTGATACGCTCGTCCTGAACCTCAGTGCAGAAGATTTTGCGTCCCAAGATGTTGCTGACGATCTGGTCGCGCTGCTGAATTATATCGAAGCCCGCCGGACGAATAATGGTCAGGTTTGGGGTCCCGCGCTCGCACTGGATTCGCTGAACCTGCGCGTCGAAGACGTCGAATTTGTGCGCGTCTTTGTCGATGGCGTTGAAGTCAATCCGCTAGACGCAGGCCCCGGCACAGGCGGCGGTAATGATCCGGTCGCGGTCGATGACAGTTTCAACGTCAACGAAGGCGAAACGCTCTCGGGAGATGTCACAGCAAATGATACGGCCGATGCTGGCACAACTGTCACACTGGTCTCTGGTGTTACAGCCGGCACGTTGGTCTTGAACGACGATGGCACATTTAGCTTTGACGCAGGCGATGATTTCGACGCGCTGGCCGCGGGCGAAACGCAAGAGGTCAGCTTTACCTACACGCTCTCCGGCGAGGGCGAGACGACAACCGCGACGGCCACAATTACTGTCACGGGTACAAATGATGCACCTGTCGTCAGTGCGCCGCTGACGGGTGTCGCGACAGAGAATGGCGACGCGCTCGTCCTTGATCTATTGGCAGGCGCGACAGACGTCGACTCCGCGACACTAACGATCTCCGATGTCGACGGCATTTCGGCTGACTCTGGCATTACGATTGATGGTACGACGCTCACGCTCGACCCGAATGCACCAGCCTATGACAGCTTGGCGCAAGGCCAGACGCAGACGATCACCCTGAATTATACCGTCTCTGACGATGCGGGCGGGTCGGTTGCCCAAACCGTCACCCTGACCGTTACTGGTACAAATGATGCGCCAACCGTCAATGGCGCGCTCAATGTCGCAGCCGACGAAGATGCAAGTGCCAGCTTGGACCTGCTTTCCGGTGCGTCCGATGTGGACGCGGGCGCCATCTTATCACTCGGCACGGTTTCGGGCCTTACAAATGGCTTGAGCATCGACGGGACTGTTCTGTCTATCGACGGAGCTGATGCCAGCTTCCAGTCTTTGGCAGCCGGTGAAACCCGCGAAATTACACTGACCTATGACGTCACGGATGAGTTTGGTGCGACAGCGTCCCAAACAGCAACCATCACAGTCACAGGACTGAATGACGCCCCGACAACGGCTGCCGCACTCGCGGCGACTGCCACCGAAGACGGCGCGAGCGTCTCGCTCGATCTGTTGTCTGGTGCCAGTGATGCCGATGCGGGTGACAGCCTATCCGTTGCCAATGTCTCGACCCTGCCAGCGGGTGTGTCGCTCGATGGCACGACGCTCTCTCTCGATCCAAGCGACGCAGCCTACCAGTCTCTGGCGCTGGGTGAGACGGCTGACGTCACCGTCACATATGATATCGTTGATGCCGCTGGCGCGACTATCGCGCAAACGGCGACGTTCACGGTCACAGGCACAAATGATGCGCC
>CAYPWW010000009.1:0-53253 GCA_964414555.1 uncultured Algimonas sp. | reverse complement strand
GTGAACTCTGGCAACTCGTCCAAGAACAGCACACCACGATGGGCCAATGAGGCCTCACCCGGTCGCGCTTTGGCCCCGCCACCCACCATCGCCGCCATGGAAGCAGAATGATGCGGCGCCCGGAACGGACGCGCCCGCGACAGCTCTCCCTTATTCAGCAAGCCTGCCACAGAGTGCACCATAGAGACATCTAGTAATTCGCCCGCTTCTAGCGGTGGCAGTAAACCCGGCAGGCGCGCAGCCAACATGGATTTCCCGGATCCCGGCGGCCCTACCATCAGCAGGTTATGCCCACCCGCAGCGGCGACCTCTAAAGCGCGTTTGGCCGTTTCTTGCCCGCGGACATCCCGCATATCGAGGGCGCTATCCGGTTCGCGCATTTGCCCCGCTTCTGGCCGCGCGAGAACTTGCGTGCCTTTGAAATGGTTGATGAGCTGCACGAGGGTTTGCGGCGCAAGCAGGGGAAGCTCCCCTGCCCACGCCGCTTCTGCCCCATTGGGCTCAGGGCAAATCAAACCGAGATCATGGCTGTTCGCCATAACCGCAGCCGGCAGTGCGCCTGGCACCGCACAAATCGTTCCATCGAGGCTGAGTTCTCCAATCGCTGCAAACCCCGCGATCGCATCCGCAGGAATCGCCCCAATGGCCGCCAGTAAACCCAGCGCGATCGGGAGATCATAATGCGCACCCTCTTTGGGCAAGTCCGCTGGCGCGAGGTTGATTGTAATCCGCTTGCCGGGCAAATGCAGGCCTAGTGAGACAAAAGCGGCCCGCACCCGATCACGCGCTTCCGAAACAGATTTATCCGCCAATCCGACGATATTAAAGATCTGCTTGCCGCCAGACACGACCTGCACCTGAACATCAACGCGCCGCGCTTCTGTGCCCTGAAAGGCAACGGTAGTGATGTGAGCGACCATGTTACGCCTTTGTTTGGGTTCCCCTTAAGCAACCAGATTGCATAGAACAAAGCAAGAACTTATTCGCTTTTAGGCGTTTGTCCTTGATTGCCGGCGCAAAAGTTTTCCTTGCAGACCGCGGCCTCCTGCCGCAGTTTGATATGTGCGTTCGTTCCTGAGCGCTAAAAATATAAGGGGAGTATTATGGATATTGTATCTCTTGGCCTTGGCCTTTTGAGCGGAGCTGGCGGCGGTGTTGTCGCAGGTAAAGCCATGAATTCGAACATGGGCACCATGGGTCGCGCGATCACAGGTATCGTTGGCGGTACGGGTCTGGCGGCACTCGCGCCTATGATTCCAGGGCTGGAAGGCGTCTTTGCTAGCCCGGCTGACGGCGCAGGCTTGAACGTTATGTCGCTGCTCGGCGGCGTTGTTTCTGGTGGTGTCGGCGGCGGCCTGCTGACAGCCATCCTGGGCAAAGTTATGGGCGGCAAAGCTTAGCCTGAGGACTTCAAAATTTCCCCGTCGCGTTTTATGCGCGGCGGGGCGATATTTAATCAAATAAATCCGCTTTGGATTGTGAATACTTATAATTGCGGCGCGCAAACCTCTGAACCAATACGAGGACAAGGCCATAACCGCTCAGCCTCACAACGGATGGCGTGAAAGATTGCTTTAACCCAATAACAAACAAGTCTTTATCCTCAGGGTAAAGCTCGATGGCCTGAAATGTCTGGTAGATTCCAACGATAGCGGTTGCGAGATACAAAACAAAAACCGCAAGTATCATGGCCCAGATCGGACGGGACTTCCAAAAAATTACAATGAGAAAAGCTGAGACGAACAACGTAAGTGTTGCGAGGCTCGTTAGCCCTGCTATCATCCCGCTAGTCCCACACAGCGCACAGCGCGGTAACCCTTCACGCCCGCGGGGAAAATCAAGGGCTTCTCACTGACCCGCAGCGGATCGCGCATGTGATAGCCGCGCGCATCGTGCTTGACGATCATCGCCCAATGCGACCGTCCATTCGGTAGGTAGAATTGCACCAGCGGATATTGCCCCGTCGCCATACATTGATCGATCGTTTCGGCGTCAACCTTGTCGTGAAATGTCGCCACGGCGCGGCCATCCGTCACGCGTCGAATGCCGTCCCAGATCAGCCAGCCATTATTTGTATAGCTTTTTGTGCGGGTCAGGCGCGCGTTCAGGTCTTGCGGATTTGTCGTAAAGCCTAAGTTCGAGAGCGCCATAGCCGTTGCGGTCACAAGGCACCCATCACTGCCCATCGTGTCAGATGTGCGGCCGAGGCTCTTGTCCTTCCAGCGCGGGTCGAGTTGGGAAAAGCGAGACGTGTCCCTCAGAGCAAGTCCCCCGCCAGAGGCTGGTTGGACGAGAGGCTCGCGCTCCACAGCTGTTGGGCTGGAGCCACAGGCGGATAGCACGAGGACTGCTGCAAGACATGTAAGAGGCCGAAACATGGCCTCACTTTAAACACGCAAAGCTGACCAGCCGGTTAAACGCGGGCTTGGTCGCGGGCGACCGTCTGCCTCTTAGCCTTCGGCTTCGTCAGCTGACTCGCTTTGCAGCATGATATAGTTCTGAATGCCGATATTCTTGATCAGGTCGAATTGTGTTTCGAGATAGTCGACGTGGTGTTCCTCATCTGTGAGGATTTTTTGAAGGATATCGCGCGTGCCATAGTCTCGGACTTTCTCGCAATATTCCACGGCATCGCGGTACATCGGCACGGCATGTTCTTCGAGCTTCATGTCGCAATGTAAAATTTCTTCGACAGTCTCACCGATATAGAGTTTGCCCAAGTCTTGCAGATTCGGCAGGCCGCCGAGGAAAAGGATACGCTCGATAATCGTATCGGCGTGGTTCATCTCTTCGATGGATTCTTCATATTCCTTCTTGGCGAGCTTTGTGACGCCCCAGTCCTTGAGCATCCGCGAGTGAAGGAAATATTGGTTGATGGCCGTCAACTCAGCCTTCAATGCCTTGTTCAGCCACTCGATAACGCCTGTATCACCACGCATAGCTCGCTCCATATTCGGGGTTTAAGGGTGTGTGCCGCCGTGGCGGGCCAAGCGTCAACTGCTATCTTGGCACATGCAAATCATGTGCAGATATTCTTTGTCGTAGGTGGCCTATTGGGGGCTATTCGGCAGCTTGAACCATGGGGTTTGCGGCGCGCCACTCCCGGAGGTGCGCATCAATGTCCACACGGCAGCGCCCGCAGTTAAAGCGCGTCCCGCAGGCTCGCTGGACGCAAGCGGCGGTTTCCGCGCCGCAGCGCGCGGCTTTTTCAACGGCAGTCGTGTTGATGTTATTACAAACACAATGGATCATGCGATCTGTATAATCGCAAATGAGAATGATTGTCAACTAATTTGAGAATGGTTCGCAGTTGCATACGCTTAAGGCGTTAGGCGTAGCAGGCGGCCGTCCGCCTCTCCTTCGATCAGGATAAGCACCGCGCCGTCGCGCGCCACGCGGACATCACGCACACGCCCGTCCAAATCGGAGAGCAGGTCGATTTCCGCGACAACTTTCCCGTTCTCGAGGTCTAGGCGACGCAGGTCACGGCTGGCCAATCCCCCAAGCAGCGCATCGCCTTCCCATTCTGGGAACAGCGTACCGCGATAAATCGCAAGGCCGCTGGGCGCGATGGAGGGCGTCCAAACATGAACGGGGTCCGTCATGCCGGGGTAAGTCTGATGCGGTGAAATCTGCGCGCCTTGGTAGTCCACGCCTTGGGTCGCGATGGGCCAACCGTAATTTTCACCCGAAACAATGCGGTTCAATTCATCCCCGCCGCGCGGCCCATGCTCATGTTCCCAGAGCGTATCGGTCGCGGCGTCATAGGCCAGACCCTGCACATTGCGGTGGCCCAGCGTGTGCGCGGTGGCTGTGCCATCGGGCGCGATCCGCATGATCTTGCCAAGGTCCGTATCCGGCTTCTGCGCGTCTTCGCGGTAAGCAAAACCATCGCCGAGGCTGAGGAAAATATCGCCACTCTTCATCGCCACAATCCGGCCGCCGAAATGCGAAGCCGCGGCCTTTGGTGGATTGGCGCGGTAAATCTCGGTCATCTCTGTCAAAGCATTCCCCGACAGCTTTGCCCGAACCAGCGCCGTGCCGTTAGCGTCCTGCGTCCCATAAGCGTGGGAGAGGTAGAGCGTCCCAGATGTCGCGAAATCTGGCGCCAACACGACGTCCAACAAACCGCCCTGCCCGCCAACGAAAATATCGCTCGGCAAACCTGTGATCTCTGTTTTCGCTCCATCAACTGACACACGGAAAAGCTGACCCGAAATTTCCGTGATCAGATAGCCTTGACCAGCGGGCAGTTCCGCCACGGACCAAGGTTTTGAAAATCCGTCAGCCACCGCCGTAACTGTAAAATCTGTCGAGGGTCGCTCTGGTAATTCCGGCACAGGCTGGGCTTGCAAACAAGCAGAGAGCACAAAACTGCTCAAGACCACTGCCATCATTTGAATTTTCATTGTCGTTCCCGCGCTTGACCTGTCTCTTGTTCTAGCCCTAGCTGGCGACAAGACAAGGGAGGTCGAGATGGCGGTATTGCGATATGTGGCAGGATGGGTGCTGGCAGTTATCAGCACGGTTGTGTTGGCTGTTATTTTCCAGACGCAAAACCTGATCGCGCGTCTGGGCGATGTTGGGGCAGAGATTACGCTGGGCCAGCGCCTCGCCATGACGGCGAAAGATATTTTGCATCTCGGCTCGCTCTACGGAATTTTCATCGCCGCGGCTTTGTTGATTGCCTTTTTGGCAGGTGGCGGCGTTTACCGCCTCGCAAAATTTGGCCGCCCGATTGTTTATGTTGTCGCGGGTGCCGTTGCGATGGGTGTCATGTTGACCCTGATGAAGCAGCAATTCTTTGATGTGCAGATCATCGGCGGTGCGCGCGATACCTTCGGCTTTGCGGCACAGCTTGTGGCCGGTGCGATAGGCGGTTGGGTCTTTGCGCGGATGACAAGCAAGACGTCCAGACCCACAAAATAAAAGCCGCCAGCGGGATTCGCTGACAGCTGTATTTACATCATCCTGATTAGGAAGATTAGGTGTTCATGCTGTCGAAGAAATCCGCGTTGGATTTATTGTCTTTCAGCTTGGACAGCAGAAACTCAATCGCGTCCATCGTGCCCATCGGGTTCAAGATACGGCGCAGGACATAGGTCTTTTGCAGCTCATCCGGTGCGACGAGGAGCTCTTCCTTCCGCGTGCCAGATTTCGTCACGTCGATGGCGGGGAAGATGCGCTTGTCCGCGACCTTACGATCCAGCACGATTTCCGAGTTACCTGTGCCTTTAAATTCTTCAAAGATCACCTCGTCCATGCGAGAGCCCGTATCGATCAGGGCCGTCGCGATGATTGTCAGCGAGCCGCCCTCTTCGATATTCCGCGCCGCACCAAAGAAGCGCTTAGGCCGTTGCAGGGCGTTGGCATCCACACCGCCGGTCAGGACCTTACCGGAGCTTGGCACGACCGTGTTGTAGGCGCGACCCAGACGCGTGATCGAGTCGAGCAGGATCACAACATCTTTGCCGTTCTCTGTTAGACGCTTGGCTTTTTGGATGACCATTTCCGCGACCTGTACGTGACGGGTGGCGGGCTCATCAAAGGTGGAGGAGACAACCTCACCCTTCACGCTCCGCTGCATGTCGGTGACTTCTTCTGGACGTTCGTCGATCAGCAGGACCAGCACGTAACACTCGGGATGGTTTTTCTCGATGGAATGCGCGATGTTTTGCAGCAGGACCGTTTTACCGGTCCGCGGCGGGGCCACAATCAAGGCCCGTTGGCCTTTACCAATCGGCGCAACAATATCTATCACACGCCCAGAGTTATCTTTACGAGATGGATCTTCAATTTCCATCTTGAACCGCTGGTCGGGATAAAGCGGCGTCAAATTATCAAAATGCACTTTATTGCGCGCATCTTCAAAAGTTGAGAAATTGATCAAGGCCGCATCGGCCAGCGCGAAATAGCGCTCATTATCTTTTGGTGAGCGGATTTCACCGGAAACCGTATCGCCCGTTTTCAGGCCGAATTTTCGGATGAGTTTTGGATCGACATAAATATCGTCGGGGCCCGGCAGGTAGTTCGCTTCTGGCGCACGTAGAAAGCCAAAGCCGTCTTGCAGGACTTCCAAAACGCCGGAGCCCGTTGTTTTCACATCGTCCTCGGCAAAGTCTTTCAAGACTGCGAAGAAGATGTCCTGCTTTCGCATAGAGGCGGCATTTTCAACGCCAACATCTGTCGCGAATTGCGTCAGCTCAGCCGGTTTCAGTTTTTTCAAATCATCGAGTGAGATGGCCGTCATCTCATCAAGATCTTGTTCAAGTAGGTTTGTCATGATTTCATTCATTTATGTAAGGGGTCGTCAAAGGTTTGGGAAATGTGGCCACCGCGGCAGATATCTGCGATTTATGGGGTAGCAGCACGCTCAGGACGAGCGGCTATGGATCATCCTATGCGCAATTCGGGCTATAACGTCAAGGCGCTTCATGTTTGGTGGAATCGGGGCGTCGCTTCATCATATTTATCTGTAAAGTCGCGAAAAATTACCCGGTTTCAAATCCAGTTACTCGCTAAGAAACATCTCAATTTTATTTGCAATATTATCGACTACGGGGCTGGACCCATTCTCTAAAAGAATGACCAAATCGCCTGTGCGGAGGTTTCGAGAGTAATATGTCCGTGCCCCCAGCCAAGACCCATTATGCCAAGCCAAATCCCCGTCTCGCACCCAACCGAAGCCATATTTATTTTCACCTGGGGCTAGGGCCAACTGCTTTAAATCTTTCGATAGTAATCTGTCATCAGACCAAAAGCGGTCCCAGTTTTCCAAATCCGTCACAGTCGAAAATACGCCGCCATCACCTACGACCCCATCCAGAAGCGTGACCTCATGCGCTCGTTTGCCTTTGCGCGACATCTGAAACCCTGTGCCACGGTCTGGGAAAGGATCAGTTGAGACCAAGTTCCAAACGCGACTATTCTTCATCTCTAACGGATCAAATATGGCCGCTTGCATATAGGCTTCAAAGGACTGTCCTGTGACACGTTCAATCAAACGCGCTGCGAGAAGATAACCCGTATTCGAATAGACAAATTCACGATCACCTTGCTGAATATCACCCGAGCACATGAGCGTTTCGACGCCCTCTAGCGTTAGCAAAACATCCGTTTCTGCAAGATGATAAATATCATCTGGAATACCCGAAGTATTATTGAGGAGCGTTCCGACACTGGCAGTAAACGGACAGTTTGGAAAATAATCGGAAATTGGCGCTTCCAAATCCACGCGGCCTGCTTGGACAAGCGTTAGAACCCCCACGGCTGTAAATTGCTTGGACACAGAGGCGAGACGCAGAGGCGTCTCCATATTCAGCGGACGATCTTGCCCATCTGTTCCATAGGCTTTGCGGATGAGAACATCCTCGCCACGCCGAACAAGAACCGTTCCGTTAAATTTGGAAATCCGTCCAGCATGCAAAGCTTCAAACCAGTTTTCGAGCTTCTGAGATGCCTCGGGATCATCCCGCGAGACTTCCAAGTCTGGAACTTTCATTATCCAGAGCGCAAGACAGAAGATACAAATGAGAAAAACGATAAGGCTGAGAAAAACACCCAGACCGATTTTTACCCAAAGTGGCATCAGAACGGTTTTACAATCGCCAAGACGACAATCACGATTGTCACAAGCGCAGGCACCTCATTGATGCGCCGGAAGAATTTTTCCGAACGCGGGCGTCCACCCCCTAAAAAGCCTTTGCGCGTCTTTGCCAAAAACATGTGATACCCGATCAAGCTCAGCGCAAAGAGGACTTTCACCCAGATTGATGCGGTTTGCGGATAAGCAAAGAGCAGAACCAATCCGAGCGTAAACGCGACCAACATCGCCGGGTTCATAATAATACGTAGGAGCTTGGCTTCCGCCTCTTCCATCTTCGCTTCTAACTCTCCGCCAACTTTGGCAACCGAGTGATAAACAAATAATCGCGGCAAATAGAGCAGGCCCGCCATCCAGAAGATCACGGCGATCAGATGAAAGGCTTTAATCCAGAGATATAAAGAAGCGAGCATGAAATAGTCCTAGCGGATAGCGGCTTCGTGGGGAAGCGCGCATCTTTGACTAGACATATTCCGCATCCAAACCACGGATATGATTTACGACGGCTTGTACATTGGCAATTTTTACATCCGGTGTGACGCCGTGACCAAGATTAAAAATATGCGGACCACCTGCGGCATCACGCAGAACACCTTCGACGGCGCGGCGCAGAACTTTACCGCCGATGCGTAAAGCCAGCGGATCGAGATTACCTTGAACCGGCATGCCTTCGGGGATTGTTGCGCGAAAATCCTCTAGCGGCATTTGCGTGCCTGCGGCGATAGCTGTGATCCCTGTCTCATGCGCATAGCGAACAGCGTTCAGACCAGCACCGCGCGGGAAGCCCAAAATCGGCACATTAATTCCTGCTGCGCGAACGCGGGCAATAATATCGCGAGTCGGATGCAGAACGAGACGATCAAACATATCTGGCGCAAGGCCTTCAGCCCAGCTCTCGAATATCTTCAGGACATTGGCGCCAGCCTTGGCCTGCCCGATGAGGTATTCCGCCGTGGACTCCACAAGCGCCTGCAGCAGATCTGCCATGGCCTCTGGATTTTCATAGGCAAACCGTTTGGCGACTTCTTTTGTTGGAGAGCCTTTGCCTTCGATCATATAGGTTGCAACGGTCCAAGGACCGCCTGCAAAACCGATCAAGGCTTTGTCTTTATCCAGGCCTGCGCGCACTTTTGCGACGGTCTCCCAAACGGAAGAAATGCGATCAGCTGCCCCGTCGATTTTGAGCTTGGAAATTTCCATTGTCGTGATGGGTTCCAGAACAGGCCCGGTGCCTTTGATAAACTCAACCTTTCGGCCCAGCCCAATCGGGATTAGTAGAATATCCGCAAAGAGGATCGCGGCATCCATATCGTAGCGTCGAACTGGCTGGAGGGTGACCTCTGCGGCTTTGTCTGGTGTGAAACAGAAATCGATAAAATCACGACAGGTCGCGCGGATTTCTAGATATTCTGGCAGGTGACGGCCCGCCTGTCGCATCATCCAGATTGGCGGCGTATCCGCTACCGCTCCATTCAAGACATCGAGTAATTTCATGATTTCACACTTTGCTAAGCCTGATGACAAAGCGGGCCTTAGCGTTTCCCCCGCACATATCCAAGTGTCCCAATCTTCTCTAAAAAAATTTTAGAAAAGAAGGAGTAGATGTAGAGCGTGTGAGAATGTGAATGGATTCACCTTTTGTTAGGAGAGTTTAATTTCAACAGGCTGATATGGGATATGTTCTGCGAGACATATTGCATAAGTCAGATAGCAGATTTTTGAATAAAGTGATCTGACACAATCTATACGCTGATTTAGCCTGTGGAAGACTCTTGGTGTAAGTCTCTGAGCAGATTCTATCCACACTCTTCACAAAGTTAACGCTGCTCACGTACCAGCTGTGAGTGCTTCTGGTCAGCTTGGGGATTCCATACCCGTGATCCACGTCAAACCAGGGCTGGAGCCATTGGGTGTGGACAGCAGGGGATGGGTTTGCGAAACGAAGGGGCCCATGACCGAGCGCAATCCTAATATCGCGATCTATTTTCACGTTCACCTTGTCTCTGACTCGACCGGTGAAACTTTGGTCGCCATGATGAAGGCGTCTACGGCTCAATTCCGAAATGCAACGGCGCTGGAACATCTCCACGCGCTTGTGCGTTCAGAGGCTCAGCTAGAGCAAACGTTCAATGCGATCCGTACAAAGCCAGGTGTTGTATTCCACACGCTCGTCAATCCAGAGCGCCGGCGTGCGTTGGTTAAGTTCTGTAGCGAGAATAATATTCCGCAACTCTCTATTCTTGATGGGTCGCTCTCACTCTTAGGGCGCTATCTGGGCTCGGCGGTAAGTGATGAAGTCGGTGCGCAGCGAAATCTTGACGATGCCTATTATTCGCGGATCGAGGCATTGGATTATGCGATGGCGCATGATGACGGGCAGGCCGTGTCAGGTCTGGCAGAGGCAGACATCATTCTATTGGGCATTTCGCGCACGTCGAAAACGCCGACCTGCATCTACCTGGGAAACCGTGGATATAAGGCGGGCAACATCCCTCTGGTGCCGGGCGCGCCTCTGCCGGCCATTCTTGAGAGTTTCACGAAGCCCTTTATCGTTGGCCTTGTCGCCTCACCTGATCGGATCGTGCAAATTCGCCAACAAAGATTGATGGGACTGCGCCAGACCGAAGCGACAGATTACATTGATCAAGAGCGCGTGCGCGACGAAATGCGCGAAGCGAAACGCATGTTTGTGCGTCGCGGGTATAAGGTGATTGATGTGACCCGCCGTTCCATTGAGGAAACAGCGGCACAGATTATCAACGCCTATAATGTCGCGCGGCCGATTGAAGAAAGACGAGGCGGGTTATGAGTGGATTGATACTCGCTAGTGGCTCCGCCATTCGCAAACAAATCCTCGACGGCGCAGGACTCGACTATGAGGTCATGGTCCGGCCTGTTGATGAGGCGGCGATTAAGGACGCAATGCTGGCTGAAGGCGCGCGACTGCGGGATATTGCCGATGCGCTGGCCGAAGCCAAAGCTATGCGCGTGTCCCGTCAAACCCCCGGCCTTGTGATTGGGGCAGATCAGATCATGGTCATGGATGGGCAGCTATTCGATAAACCGAAAGATTTGGATGAAGCCCGTGCGCGCTTACTATTCATGCGCGGTAAAATGCACGAGCTCATCGGCGCTGTCGTGATCTGTGAAAATGGTGCGCCGATTTGGCGGCATATGTGCCGGACCAAATTGTGGGTACGCGAGTTCTCTGAAGATTTTCTAGAGGCATATATAAAGGCCGAGGGTGAGCAATTGACCCGATCGGTTGGCGCATATCGTTTTGAAGGCCCGGGCGCGCAGCTGTTCTCTAAAGTCGAGGGCGGCTTCTTTGCTATCCTCGGGTTGGACCTTTTACCCGTGCTGGACTTTCTGCGGACGCGTGGTGTGGTGCAAACATGAGCGTTATTCCAAAAGTCGCGGGTGTATGTGGGTGGCCTATCCATCACTCCCTATCGCCTGTTCTGCACAGTTATTGGCTGAAGGAAATGGGCATTTCAGGCGCCTATATTCCCTTTGCTGTGGACCCAGCCTCTGCGACGGAGGCGTTTCGCAGTCTAAAACACACAACGCTTTCCGGCATGAATGTGACCCTGCCGCTAAAACATGCTGCGTTTGAAGCAGGCGATATTGCGACCGATGACGCCGCCAAGCTAGGTGTCGCAAATTGCCTGTATAAATCGCGGGGACAGCTGGTCGCGCATAATACGGATCTGGAAGGTTTCGCAGCTCCGCTCATCGCAAAACTGGGCGTCACCCATTTGCAAGGCGTGAGCGCGCTGGTTATTGGCGCGGGCGGGGCGTGCCGTGCTGTTCTTGGGGCGTTGCTCTCACTGGGTGTGCCGGAGATATGCCTCGTCAACCGGACGGATTCCAAGGCCGAAGACCTCGTCCGGGCCGTGGACGTCCCCAGCCTTTATACGCTGGCGTGGGCGCATCGAGAACAAGCGGTCGCGCGCGCAGGCTTGATCATCAATGCCAGCGCCGCCGGAATGACCGGCAAGCCAGCCTTGGATTTATCGCTGGAGGCGGCGCCGGACGATGCGTTGATCTATGACCTCATCTATACCCCGCGTGTCACGCCTTTGATGGCAGCGGCACGGGCGCGCGGTCTGGAAACACTGGGCGGTTTAGAAATGCTAATCGCGCAAGCCCGACCTTCATTTAAGCTCTTCTACGGTCAGCGCCCGCCAGAGAGCCTTGATCCGACGCAAACGCTACTCGAAGCGCTGAAGACGGGACGACGATGAGGTCTCAGTTATGAAAATCATCGGACTGACGGGCTCCATCGGCATGGGCAAAACGACAACGGCACAAATGTTCGCTGATCTTGGTTGCCCTGTGTTTGACGCGGATGCGGAAGTTCACCGTCTTTATGAGAAGGGCGGACGCGCCGTCCCATTAATTCGAGCCGTCTTTCCAGATGCGGTCGTGGACGACGCTGTGGACCGCAAGCGCCTCGGCACACATATGCGCGCCGATCCATTGAACTTGAAAGTCTTGGAAAGCTTCATTCATCCTTGGGTGGGTGAAGCGCGCACACGATTCTTACAGGACGCAAAAGCAAAGCACGCCAAGGCTGTTGTTTTTGACATCCCGCTCCTGTTCGAAACGGGCGGAGATAAAAAGGTCGATGCGACAGTCGTTGTCACGGCGCCCGCAGAGGTTCAACGCGAACGTGTCCTGTCTCGACCTGGCATGAGTGAGGAAATGTTCGAGATGATCCTCTCGAAGCAAATGCCTGACGCACAGAAACGCACAAAGGCAAATTATCTTGTCGAGACGGACCGTGGCTTCGATGTGGCGCGGGCGAAGGTTGCGGAGATCCTCGATCATGTTCTTGCAAGCTAATGCGCAGCTGGGAGAATATTCGTTCCACAAAAGCCTCTGCCTGAGCCGTGCAATTCGTGACGTTATCTCTTAGATTCATCGTATGACGGGTCTTCGCGAAATCATTTTCGATACGGAAACAACTGGGTTTGACGCCAAGGGGGCGGACCGGATTACCGAAATTGGCTGTATCGAAATTGTCGATCTGCTTCCGACGGGACGGCAGTTTCATACTTATTGCGATCCGCTGCGCAACGTGCCGGATAAAGTCGTCGAGATCACAGGACTGACGACGGACTTCCTGCGTGGGAAACCTTTGTTCAAAGACAAGGCGCAGGAGTTTTTAGATTTTGTCGGCGACGCAATTTTGATCGCGCATAATGCCCAATTCGACATGGGCTTTATTAATGCAGAATTGTCCCGTGCAAATTTTGAGCCCCTGCCCCGCAGCCGATTTAAAGATACGCTGGCAATGGCCCACGCCAAATTTCCCGGCTCGCCCGCTTCGCTAGATGCGCTCTGTAAGCGGTTTGATATTTCGCTGTCGTCGCGGGACAAACATGGCGCCATTATTGACTCAGAATTGTTGGCGGCGGTCTATCTGGAACTGAGCGGCGGACGCGCGATGAGTCTTGGTCTAGATGCTAGGGCTGAGGCGATGAGTTCCCCCTCCGAATTCCCTGTGGCGCGCCAGCGAGAGCAGCCTCTTATCCGGCTGATTCAAGAGGCTGAGGCGAAGGCGCATACTGATTTCGTTGCCAAATTGAAAAGCGAAATCATTTGGGAGAAAGTCTGGGCCCGACAACAGCGCGGCGTTCCAAAATAGGTGAGTTGTGCGCGATTGGGGCAGTGCGCCCTGTGAACAGCGCTTGCAAAAGCTGTAAACAAGGCTGACACACGGGCTGGAACCGCCTATGTCGCGGTTTATAAGCCCCATATGGTCTCCATCCACAAGCTCACGAGAGTAAGCCAATGCACTTCATTGATCTTCACGCACAGCAGAACCGCCTTCGTGCGGATATCGAGGCGGGTATCGCCGATGTTTTGTCATCCGGACGCTATATCATGGGCCCGCAGGTCAAACAGTTTGAGGCAGAGCTGGCGACTTTCGGACAGGCCGATGTGGCGCTGGGCTGTGCCAATGGGACGGACGCGCTGATCCTGCCGATGATCGGGTGGAAAGTTCCACGTGGTTCGGCTGTATTCTGCCCGTCCTTCACCTATTGCGCGACGGCTGAAATCATCGCCATCATGGGCGCGGTGCCTGTCTTCGTCGATATTGATCGCGACACATACAACATGTGCCCTGAGAGCCTGAAGGCTGCGATTGCGGGTGCGAAGGCGGACGGCTTGGAGCTGTTTGGCGTCATCGCTGTGGACCTGTTTGGACAATCCGCTAATTATGAAGCGATCGCCCCAATCGCGCGCGAAAATGGCCTGAAGCTGATCGCGGATAGCGCGCAAGGCTTTGGCACGACGCTCAACGGCAAGCACCCGCTGCATTGGGTAGATGTCACGACAACCAGCTTTTTCCCAGCGAAGCCGCTGGGCTGTTACGGTGACGGCGGTGCCGTGCTGACGAATGATGCAGAGTTGGGCAAGGCCATGGATAGCGTCCGCATCCACGGCAAGGGCACAGACAAATATGACAATGTGCGCGTCGGCATGAACTCGCGCCTTGATACAATTCAGGCTGCAATCTTGCTTCCAAAACTGGCGGTCTTTGCCGATGAGATTGAAAAGCGAAACGCGGTGGCTAAGCGCTACATTGAAGAGCTGAAGGGTCATGCGACCCGCGTGCCGCATGTGATGGACGGCGTTGTGTCGACCTGGGCGCAATTCACGATCGAGGTGCCGGATCCGCTGGGCTTTGCTGCGTCGCTGAAAGAGCATGGCATCCCAACGGCGCGTTATTACCCGAAACCCGTTCACATGCAGACGGCCTATGATCGTTTCCCGGTTGGTCATGGCGGCGTTGCGAATACAATGGACTGTATCGACCACATCATCAGCCTGCCCATGCATCCTTATCTCAGCCAAACGGATCAGGACAAAGTTGTTGAAACGGCGAAAGCTGTTTTGGCGAACGGATAATCTTGCGGGTAAAGGGAATAAACACGGCTATGGAACAGACGTTTTTAAAGAAGATCGCAAGTGGCGATCTGGTCGTTGGTATCGTCGGACTGGGCTATGTTGGCCTGCCGTTGGCTGAGGCTTATGTGCGACAAGGCGTTCGCGTCATCGGATATGATATCTCCGAAGACCGGGCCGCACAGCTTAATCGCGGCGAGAGTGGGATGCGCCATATCGCCGATGATCGCGTGGCCGAGATGGTTGAGAAAAAGCTGTTTCGTGCAACCCATATGCCAGCCGACCTGGCCGAGGCGGACGCCATCCTGATCGCAGTGCCGACACCGCTGGATGTGCATCATCAGCCTGATTTGTCTTATGTCGTTTCCACCTGCGAGACACTGGCGACGGTTCTGCGCCAAGGTCAGTTGGTCGTGTTAGAATCCACGACTTATCCCGGCACGACTGAAGAGGTGATGAAGCCGATCTTAGAGACTTCAGGCTTGATGGCGGGTAAAGATTTTGCTCTTGCCTATTCTCCAGAGCGCGAAGATCCGGGCAATCCGAATTTTGAGACGTCTACCATTCCAAAAGTTGTCGGCGCAGATGGCCCGCAAGCTCGCGAAATGGCCAAGGCTGTTTATGATTTGATTGTCACAACGGTCGTGGTTCGCGATTCCAAAACCGCCGAAGCTACGAAGCTAGTCGAGAATATTTATCGATGGATCAATATCGCCGCCGTCAATGAGATGAAGGTCATCTTTGAAGCGATGGATATCGATATTTGGGAAGTCATTGACGCAGCCAAGACAAAGCCTTTTGGGTTCCAAGCGTTCTATCCCGGGCCAGGTGTTGGCGGACACTGTATTCGTATCGACCCTTATTACTTGTCTTACAAGGCACGCGAGTATGGCCTGTCGACGCATTTCATTGAGCTTGCAGGTGATGTGAACACGCAGATGCCGCGCAGGGTCGTCCAACGCTTGCTAGAAGAAATGAGTTTGCGTCTGCGCAAGGCGCTTGCGGGATCGAAAGTTCTACTGGTTGGCGTGGCGTATAAGGCCGACATTGACGACATGCGTGAGAGCCCCGCATTGGAGCTGATCCATCTGCTGCGCGAGCATGGAGCGGACGTGTCTTATTTGGACCCGATGATCCCTGAGATACCGATGACGCGCGAACACCCAGAATTCGCTGGCATGAAAAGTGTTTCCAATATGAACGGTTTTGATGCTGCGGTTATTGCGACAGCGCACAAGGACGTTGATTATCGAGCCCTGTGCGAAGCCCTGCCACTTGTAATCGACACCCGCAATGCGACTGCAGATATCATTTCCGAATTCCCTGACACGATTGTGAAAGCGTAAAGCCCATGAGCCGCATTTCCTCTACCGCAGACATCGACGCGGATGCCTTCGTGCATGAGTCCGTCTATGTCGACGCAAACACAGCCATCGGCGCTGGCACGAAAATTTGGCATTTCGCCCATATCCTATCAGGCACGACCATCGGTCAGAATTGCTCTCTGGGTCAGAACGTTATGGCTGGGCCAGACGTTAAAATCGGCAATGGCTGTAAGATCCAGAATAATGTTGCGCTTTATAAAGGCGTGGAGCTGGAAGATGGCGTCTTCTGCGGTCCGTCAATGGTGTTCACAAATGTCACGACACCACGTGCAGAGGTTAACCGTCGCGAGGAATACGCGCTTACACCCGTACGCAAAGGCGCGACGATTGGCGCGAATGCGACCATCGTTTGCGGGCATGAGTTGGGCGAATATTGCTTTATCGCGGCGGGTGCCGTCGTGACAAAAAATGTCTCGCCCCATGCCGTGATGGCGGGCGTACCGGCGCGGCGAATTGGCTGGGCCTCTCATGCGGGAGAAATGCTTAGGCCCGATGCGGACGGCAATCTTGTCTGCCCTCGCACGGGTGATCAGTACGAAGAAGTCTCCGGAGAGCTGCGCCGCATCAGTTAAAGGCGCGTGCAGATTAGCCTTGCGATCGAGCGGGCGCTCCTACGACCGTGTCGGCAGACGCGACATCAGAAATTACGACGCTGCCCGCGCCGACCGTTGCGCTCTCTCCGATTTTTTGCATTTGGATCAGAATAGCGCCAATCCCGATCAGAGTATGTGCGCCGATCTGACATCCCCCTGAAATCTTTGCGCCGGGGGCAATGTGGACGTGGTCGTATAACACGACGTCATGCTCGACGACGCAGCCTGTATTTAGGATGCAATTCTGCCCGATCTGCGCGTCCGTGTTCACAATGACACCGGCCATAACTGCCGTGCCCGCGCCCAGCCCTACGTTCGTCGCGATTGTGGCGGTTGGATGGATTAGCGTTACAGGATGAAGTCCTGCGGCGACCGCGGTGTTAAATAGTTTTGCCCGCAGTTTCGATCCGCCTTTCACCGTGCCGATCCCGACGATAAAGTTGCATCCAGCATGGTCCGGCAAGACATCGTCATTGCCCAGAACGGGTTGCTCCCAGCCCGGCGGTGTGTCGCCAGCAGGGATCGCGGGGTCGATAAATCCACGAAGTCGCGAGAGTGCGCCTTGGGCGCGCAGAATATCTGCCAAAACACGGGCATGCCCGCCTGCGCCAATGATGATTACATCTGAGGGCTTTTTTGTAGACATTTTACGTTAGGTCCGACCAGCTCAGGACATGACCTTGGGGCCGTGCAGCCTGCATTGTCCGTCCGATGACATGTACGCGGTGTTTGGGAGCAAGGCCGTGGCCTGGACGAAGCGTGACGATGTCGGCTTCGCCAATGACTTCTCCTGCTGCCATATCACGATTCAGAATTAGAGACCGTCGCGCGGCAGCAATTGTTGGCAACTCTGATGGATGCGGGCGTTTAATTCCATCGCCTAGCGCTAACTCGACCGTGCGGATTGCGGCGATGTAGCTTTGTAACTCCTCTGGCGAAAGAGAGGCTTTGTGGTCGGGTCCAGGCAATGATTTGTCGAGCGTAAAGTGCTTTTCCACGATGACTGCGCCGCGCGCAACGGCGGCTACGGCGACGGCCTCGCCGAGCGTATGATCAGACCACCCAACAGGCACCTGAAAAGCCTGCTCCAATGTGTCGATCGCGCGCAGATTGGCGGCTTCCGGCGCGGCAGGATAATTCGAGACGCAATGCAGAAGGGCCAATGGTGGATCACCTGCTTCGCTTATAGCGGTAACGGCTTCTGCGGTCTCGACCAAACTCCCCATGCCTGTAGAGAGGATCATGGGCCGTCCGTATCGGGCAAGTGTACGCAGGTAATCCAGCGCTGTCAGATCTCCAGAAGAAATTTTAAAGGCTGCAACATCGAGCGAGTCCAACAAGGCGGCGCTGTCGGCGTCAAAAGGCGTCGACAGAAACTCAAGCCCCGTTGCACGCGTGTAATCAGCAATCGCCAGTAAGTCGTTTTTGGACAAAACTAGCCGCTCTAACATCTCACGTTGAGACTCTGCGCGGCCGTCATTGGCTGTCTGATAAGCGGCTTTTTCGGCGCGAGAGGTTACGAGCTTGGCGGGGTTGAAGGTCTGAAATTTGACTGCATCCGCCCCGGCCGATTTGGCGACATCAATCATCTGGCGAGCCATGTCTGGGTCGCCATTATGATTGACGCCGATTTCGGCTATGACGTAGGTGCGTCCAAAAGAAAGAAGCGGAAATGCGCGCATGAAAGCTCTCGTTGGATGGCTCGCTATGATAGCGGAAAAACGTCCATACTCTCTGGCAAATTCACCGGCTCAGGGCAATCAATAGGTCTCGGTAATCCAGATGCCGCCATCTGCGCCAGCGCCGCCAGCACGGTTTAGCGCCAAGCCCGGAATCATGCCCGCGCCCGCGCCGCCGCCGCCATATTCCAAGCCGGGTTTCCCCGTACCATTGCTGAAGGCTCCGCCCTGGCCCATATGCGAACAGCCACCTCGGCCATTGCCGATCATGGAATAAGTCGTGGAGGTAATCCCGCCATTTCCGTTTTGTCCGGGGAGGTTGATGTCCCCGCCTGTAGCGTCCCCGCCCGCGCCGCCGAGAAATTCGTTATTACCGCTGACGGCTGTTCGTTCTAGAGCACCGGCCCCGCCTTCGCCTAGCAGATCCACATCCCCGCCCGTGAAGCTGGAGGACCCACCTGCGCCGCCGTTGCGTGCGCCTGTTGGGGCGTCGTCCCCGGCTGACCCGCCCGTACCGCCCGTACCGACGACATAGTCATAACCGTCTTCAAAATCTTCGGAGGTGATCAGGATTTCCGTATAGCCGCCACCGCCACCCCCACCTGCGCCGACGCGTGTATTGCTGGCTGATTTCGCGCCTGCCCCTCCGCCGCCTGCGCCTTGGACGGCGATTGAGAGGCTTCGCACACCTTCTGGCACGATGTAGCGGCCCGCACCCGGAGCAAGGCTAACGCGTCGGACACGTCCGGTTGGGGCGTCTGTATCCGTTAGATTCGGAATGCTGACTTCCCCGCTTGCGGTGTCCACGGTAAGTGCATCGGCCCAGCTCTGACCATCCACGCTGACGCGCAGCGCTAGACCTGAAGATCCGGTTAGGCCCAGCTCGGCTTGGCCCTGATAGCCTGTCTGCAGAATGAGACTGGCGGTATCCGTCTCGGCCACGCGGTTGAGGATCAGCCGGTGAGAGTCTGCGTCCGCCGCCAGCAAGGTCGAGTCGCCCTTGACCGACAGCTGGTGTGCGGGGTCGGCGGGTTTATTTATGCCAAGTCGTGTGAAGCTTTCTGGCGCGGCGGATGACAGCGGGGCCCAGCTACCACCATTGAAGACAATGACCTGCGCATCGGTTATGTCCCAAGCCAGCCAGCCCTCACGCGGCATAAGAAACTCCCACCCGCCTGCGCCTCGACACGCGATCTCGCCAGTATGCCCGGTAAAGGCCCCGGCGGGGTCGGTATCGACAAAGACGCAGTCCCCAATTTCCAACTCTTCGCTTGGTGCGGCATAGGTGCCGAGGATCGACATCTGCACGCCCGCATCTAAGCGTTCGAGCGCTTGATTGAGGGTAAGATAGGATTGTGCCTGGGCAGGCATGAGAAACGGGAGATTTAAATGTGGCGTGGTCATTGAAACTCTTTATTTTCCGGTTTGTATTTTGTGAATAGTGTTACGTCCGCCCCGGTGCGAGGAAACAAAAACGCAACTTGGCTTAAATATCTGCAATGTTGGGCTTTTTGTATCGCTTATTCAGGGAAAGACTAGGCTTAAAGCTTAGACGAGAAACGCTCGCAAGCGTTCGGCGATAAGCTTATCCGCTTGTGCTTCGCCTTTGGACCAGCCTGAAAAAACCTGATCCAGGACGATGGCATCCGGTTGCGCACGTCCGTCCAGCGCCGCCTGCGCTGTCGGGACTAACGCGCCAAGCGCCGCCTCGCACTGCGTGAATAGCTTCGTTCCTGACAGGGCATATTGATCGCTGGGCATCTCTTTTAAGGTGGTTCGCAAAACAGGCACACACAAAGCGGCCGCCTCCAGCCCCACATTGGAATCGTCGAATATGACGAGGTCGCAGGCTTGTAAGGCTTCCATAATGTGCAACGCGTTCAGCGCGTTCGACAGATCCTGCTCTGCCATCAAATTGTCCCACCCGGCGCGGGCATCGCGCGGGTGACGCCGCAGGGCGAATGTTGCTTTGGGAAAGCCTTCGCGCAGCTCTGCCACAACATCGCCGACTCGGTTGGGATGGTCGAACAAGCCGGGAAAAACCCCGATAGAGAACGGCGATGTCTTTGTGCGGCTCAATGCGTCGCGTCGGGCGACATCGATTTTGGGGGACCCGACGAGGCAGACCTCTGCGGTGACTGGCCCAATTGCGCTGTAGATATCAAGACTGTGCTGGCCGTGCAGAAAAGCCAGATCCATATTTAGAGGACATTCGATGCCCCCGACGGCGGCATGTTGTAGATAGGCCGTCGGCAAACCTGCGGCTTGCGCGGCGGCCAAGATCGCGCGATTTCGCGGGCTATGGTCATTGGCGATCAGGACAGCCGCGGGCGGATTGCGCCTGGCCGCCTCAGTGAACAACTGCGCTTCAGCCAATGCCAGTGCATATACATCAATCATATCTGCAACCTTGGCCAGCTCGCTGTGCGGCAGGTGGGTCAGCGCGGTCTTGGCTTGAGGCAGACATCGCAAAGTGCGCCAGGCGAGCGCTCTGCCCCAGCCCGGCAAAGGATCGGGCAGAGACAGCGCGTCCGCCTCAGTCCCCAATTCGGACAGGACGGGCGCGAGGCTTTCCGTCTGATTGCCCGTCGTTGCATAGGCCCAGATGGTCCCGGCACGAGCAGCGACGGGACGCGGTCGTAAGGACAGCGCGGCACGAAAGAAGGCGATATGTGCGCGCCGTGTACTACGCGCTAGTGTGGCAATCGGGTCTTCAAAAGGTGCGCCGGTGCGCAGGCTCGCGCCGCTCAAAAATTCATGCAGGATATCCCGGACCGACCCGGGATCGATATCGTTCTTATCCGTCAAAGGTGTGAAGTGCGGCCACAACTTGATCCAGCTGTGCATCAGTTATCTGCGTCGAACAGGGCAGCGGTAAGATACGCTCCCATACGGATGCCGTCACACCACTGAGAAGGGTTGGGCAATCCGCATAAGGGACTTGCAAGCTCATCGGTTTCCAGAACGGTCGCGCATCCACGCCGGACGCCCTCAAGTGGTCTCGCAAGGCATCGACACGCTCTGGAGCCCAGCCGTCCAGATAGACGCCGGAGAACCAGTGGTTGCCGTCTGACCACTCGGCCTGAACAAAGGGCTGTATATCATTGCGTCCGGCAATGCCGTCTCGGTAGTGGGCCGCAATCTTACGTTTGGCTGCGACGAACTCTTCAATACGCTCGATCTGGCCCATGCCGACGGCGGCCTGAATATTCGTCATGCGATAATTGAAGCCGACATGATCATGATCATAGCCGCGCCCATGCCGCGCGGTGGAACAGATATGGCGCACATGCGCCATCAGTGTTTCGTCATTGCTAAGCAAAACGCCGCCGCCGCCGCTCGTGATAATCTTATTGCCGTTGAACGACATCATGGTTAGAGCCGCGCGCGTTCCGCCCAAGGGCTTGTCCTTATAGGTTGTGCCCAGCGCAGCCGCGCCGTCGGCGATGACCGGAATGCCAAATTCATCAGCAATGTCACAGATCGCATCCATGTCAGGTGCCAGTCCCATCGTGTAGACGGGCATGATCGCCGCCACGCGCGCGCCACTTTCGCGGTGGCGGACGGTATTGCCGTCACGCACGCATTGCTCTTCTAGGGCTTGGCGCAGCAAATTCGTGTCTAGCGTCCAGCTCTGCGCGGAGATGTCGAGCAACCAAGGTTTCGCTTTGCAATGGGACACGGCATTGGCCGTTGCGATAAAAGTCATGTCCGGGATGATGACTAGGTCGCCGACATCTACGCCCAGCGCCGTCAGCCCAAGATGCAGGGCGGTCGTCCCTTGTGAGGTTACGACGGCGTGGTCGAATGCGGTCGCTTCGCAAAGCGCGGTCTCAAACTCGCCGACGAAGCGACCCACGGTCGAGACGAAATTTTCATCGACACAAGCCTGAAGATAGCGACCCTCATTGCCGGAGACATTTGGAATGGCGAGTGGGATCACGGTCCAATCCTTTCCTTAGGCGCGCTGATCGAGGTTGAGCGCACTTTGTACATGCGTGTCCAGAAAGGCGGGTTCAAGCTGAGCGATAAAGGCTTTTAACGCATCCGTCGTCAGGCGTTTGGGGTATATTCCTAACTCACTAATATATGACTCCAGTGCGACAATCATCGTCCCGATCGATCCAGACGTCGGCACGTAGGAAATGCCTTTCATCTGTGATAAGCCGATATCTGAAACGGTTTCGGTGCTGGCTACGAATTCCTCATAGGGCTTTTCGCCAGCTGTATTGCCGGGCGTCAGTAAGAGCGGCCAGCGGCCTTTCGCGCGATCGGCCTCGACGGCGCGACAGGCGACAGCTTCATCGTTATGGACATGTGGTTCGTATCCATTGTCGCGCAGGAAACCCTTTGCCACATCGGATAGCGGAACGAGATGCGTTTCCGGATCAAGGTTCGGAATGGCGATATGTCGATCCGGCGCAAGCGTGGCTGCCAAGGTGCAAATCTGTCCTGACTCCTCAAGGCTAACAAAATAGCGACGAATGTCCTGTGGTGCTGCCACAGGCTGGCCTAGGGCGAGACGCTTTGTAAAGCTCTCCAGAAGCGACCCATTGGAAAAGGCCACATTGGCGAAGCGAGCCGTCACCACCGTATAGGGCCGCGCGCCGGCCTCATTGTCGAACATGATGTGTTCCATCACGCGCTTCGTCGCCCCCATTAGCGAACTGGGATTGGCGGCTTTATCTGTCGAGACGCTGAAATAGCGACCCTTGAAGTCTAGCGCGTCCAGCCAGCCCATGAAGCGGTACTGTTTGACAATATTTGTGTCGAACATCTGCAGGGTCGAAAAAGGGTCTTTTTCCGAGCGCACATGTTTGATGGCGGCAAAATTCAGGATGAGATCATAGGCGGGTTGCTGTGCCAGAAAGGTCCGCATCGCCATGGAGCCATAGTCAAGCGGTAACGTTCTGAAATCCTCGACTTCGAAAGGGTCGGCCCGCGACCGGAATTGCCGGACAAGCTCCGCCAGCGCATTCTCATTCTGATCGACGACATGCAGAGCAGAGGGCGCGAAATCTGACAAGGTCGTTGTCGTCGCGCTGCCGATTGACCCAGCGCCCCCAATGGCCAGAACGCGCTTGTTTCGAACGAGGGCTGCAATCGCGTCGTGATGCGCCGAAATATCTTCGGCAAATAAGGAGTGATCTCGCAGGGTCGCAATGGCCGGATTAACAAGTGCGTGTGAGGAACTTCTCTGCGTCATCTCAGTCCCTCTCAAGCTGAGACGAAGGATTTGATGAAGGTCTGACCAACCTTACCACTGCGCTCCGGGTGGAACTGTACGCCGAATGTATTGCCGTGCCGGACGGCTGCCGTCAGGGATTGTCCTTCATAATGGGCGACAGCAATAATGTCTTCGCGATTGTCTGGCTGGCAATGAAAGGAGTGAACAAAATACACGCTCTCCTGACCAGGCGTGAAAGCGCGCAGCGGTGTATCGGCCCATAGCGCGCCAGCGTCTTGTCCTGCAGGCGCATCCAAACTGGCCCACGCAATATGCGGCACGCGCATATCTTGATCCGCGCCTGTATCGATCCGTTGCGCACGTCCGTGCACATAGCCCAGACCCTTATGAGAGCCGAATTCTTCCGACAGATCCATCATGACCTGCATCCCGATGCAGATGCCCAGAAAGGGCCGCTCGGTTTCGCGGTAGCGGGATAGCACATCCGCCAGCCCTAAATCGGTTAGGGCCTCCATCGCGCGTTTGAACGCGCCGACCCCTGGAAGGATCAGGCGGTCCGCCGCCAGAAGAGTCTTTGGGTCGCGGGTTAGCGTGACATCTGCGCCGGCTTTTTCGACGGCATTGCAGACGGAAAAGACATTGCCGATGCCGTAGTCCACGACACAGACTTTTGGACTCGCATTAGACATGGGCCAGCTCCTGCGCGACGTCGCGCACATCGATACCAGCCGCGCGGCAAGCCTCTCGCAGTTCGTCCAGTGTAAAACGATCCGCATGAAGCGCCTTTGCCATGGCGACGGCGCTAACGGGTGACGCTTTCAGCACATCCACGACATGGGACGTTTTGCCAACACCGCCACAGGCGATGACCGGAATATCGACGGAGCGTGAAACTTTGTCTATCAGCGCGGCCTCCATGCCGAGCGATGTCCCGTCTTGGTCGATGGAAGTGATCAGCAGCTCCCCTGCTCCGTTCTCGGCGCCTTCGACGGCCCAAGCGACGACGTCGCGTCCCGTGTGGTTGCGTCCATTATCGGTCATGGCCTCCCAAGATCCGTCAGGTTGGCGTTGGGCCTCAATCGACAGGACGGTCGCTTGTGAGCCATAGGTGTCGGACACCCGCCGCAGCAGGGTCGGGTCGAGTGTGGCGGCCGTATTGATTGCCACCTTATCTGCACCGACGGCTAGCAGCTCATGCACATGTTCTAAAGAGCGCACGCCGCCGCCAACCGTGATCGGGATAAAGACCTGTGTCGCAACATTGCGCACAATATCGGACAGGTTGTTGCGGCCATAGAGTGAGGCGACGACATCCATATAGATCAGCTCGTCAATGCCAGCTTCATAATATTTGACGGCGCGTTCGACGGGGTCGCCCATCTTGCGCCAGCCTTCCATGCGCACACCCTTGATAAGGTGAGCCATCTTGACGTCCAGCCGCGCGATTAAACGGGTTTTCATGGCGTTTAGTCGCGTTCAAATACGGTATGGCGCAAAGACCATCCATCATTGCCATATTGCCAAAGATGCGGCGGGCGGAAGCGATTGGTCAGCGCGTCGTAATATTCGCGGTCCATGATGGGCTGCTCGAAACGTTTGGAGGCCTCGGGGAACATGTCCTCAGGCAGGCTGAGATAGTTGAATACATCATCGGCAAAACGTTCTGGGAACTCGCCGTCATATCGCTTGACGAGAGCGACGGCCTCCTCACGTTCGATATCGCCAGAGCGGACTTCTTGTGCGGAGTCATAGCTGGCACGGCCGATCCCGAATTTCACATTGGTTGTATGATAATGGAAGTCGTCGATCTTATCGTCGAGCGAGTTATACTTGGAGTAGGTTCCGGGCGTACGGTGGGGCGACGCTTCAAAACCGCCATGCTCAACCGCGTGATAATAGGCGTCCTGAGGATGCCATTTTAAATAATAACCCAGATAATGCACTTCGATGTTATTCTTACGCAATTCTTCCGGGTTGGATGGCATGAAGGCCTCCAGCTCGTTTCGACGCACGCCGTAATCATTGATATAGCTCTCGACCGAAGTGCCCCCGAAATGAATTTCGTCATCCTTGGCTGTTGAGAAATAATCATAGTCGCGCTGAGCGGAGGCATTGTCCTTCAGTGGGTTGCCATATTCAGCTTCGTTCTCGCCGTAGAAGATCAGCGAGATGCCCATCTTGGCGGCGAATTTGGGCGCAAAGCCCTTTTGGCCAATGATAAACGGCTGGAACGGATGCAAGATATTTTCAACGGCCAGGCGCGTCATCAGGCGCTTGATCCGACCATTGGGCGTCAGCAGGTAGTTATCGAAGCCGGAATGGATCCAGCGATCGAAGTTCCGCCAACCCCAATCCGTATACATGTGCGGTGCCCAGGTGCAGGTCAGCGGGTTCATGCCGTATTTATATTTCAGGACCCAGGACTGATAGAAGCTGTCTTTACCGCCCGAGCCAGGAACCAGACAGTCGTACGACCCATCGTTTGAGCGGTAACGGTCGCACAGGGCCTTTAACTCCTCCTCACGGTCATTCCAATTGATGATCTGCCCTTTGCGTTCGGCGTGGCGGCAGGCGTCGCAAATGCCATCTTCGTCAAAGACGATCGAAACCTTTTTGGACTCGGCTGTATGCTTATACTCCACGGTCGAATTGGGCCGCTGATTGGAAATAACGCAGCGTTTACAGAACTTTACATCCTGCGGCAGGCCATACATCGTCGCGGGGTTGGTGTTATCAGGCGCATAGGCGTCCCGGTCGATTGACTCTTTGCGAGGGTCTTTGTGTAGAATGCTCATGAAGTTATCTCTGGGCAAGGGTTGAACGGAGCTGATACATCGGACCAAATCTTTGGTGGCCTCATACCATAGACCGCACGCAGTTCAACACGCGTGCGCTGATATTCCCAGTCTAGCTCTCGAAGCGCGCGCGGGCGCGTTCAAGCTCTGGTAGTGTTCCGATATCTAGCCAAGTGCCAGGAATAGTGAAGCCTGCGCAGGGCTCATTGTCCTCAATTAAATCCATAAATAGGGTCGGCATGTCTAAATAGCGTCCGCGCTTGACGCGCGACAGAACGGAAGGCGACAGGCAGTAGATTCCTGCATTGACCTGATGCTCTAAGGTCGGTTTTTCGGTGATGGTCTGGATGGCCCCGTCCTGGCTCTCGACGACGCCAAATTCGATCTGCGTATAGATGTTACGCAGGCCCATGGTCGCAACGGCGCCCTTAGATTTGTGGGTTTCAATGAGGTCGGCATAGGCGAAATCGGTAATGAGGTCGCCGTTCTGGACGATAAACGGCGTTTCCAAGTCGCCCGTGATCTCACCCAGAGCCCCCGCTGTTCCCAGCTTTTTCGTCTCATGGAGATAGTGAATATCTGCGCCCCATTTCGCGCCATTTCCAAAATAGTCTTCGATCATATTGGCGCGATAATTGACGCTGAAATAAAATGTCCGAAAGCCCTGTGTGATGAGGCTCAGCAAGATACGCTCTAGGATCGGCTTGCCGCCAAGTTCGAGTAGTGGCTTTGGACAATCATCGGTTAGCGGACGCAGGCGACTGCCCAATCCACCTGCCATGATGACGACGGGTATATTCTGCTTGGTAGCGCCAGCCACGGGGAACGTCGTGTGAAGGGCTATTACGCGACCGTCTGTGTCGACCTCCGGCAAATGGCGGATGCCTTTGGCCCTCAGTAAGGCGACGGGATTCGTATTGGGCATGTCTTGCGTTTTTACGGATGAAAACTCCCGATTCATCACGCTCTCGACACTGTCCTTCAGGCTCGCGTTTTTTAATAAGGCGCGGCGAATATCGCCGTCTGTTACCATCGCGATCAGGGCGCGCGTATCTGGCTCAAGGACCAGCGCGATCTGAGCGCTGGTTTCTGACATGACGCTCAATGCGCGATGGATCGTGTCTGTCGGTTTAAGAAAGAGGGCGGAGAGCAATTCCCCCTGTAGAGGCTGTGGCATGATGAGTCCTATTCAGGGGGGGCAAGGGGCGCGCCGCTATCGCGATCGATCGTACCAAAAGCGTGTTCTGCCAAAAGAAAATCGAACTCGGTATCGATATCCAGAGAGCGGTGTTGTGGCATGATATAAATGTCTGAGCGGGCGTGCACGACCTCGGTTGCTACGGCCAAACCATCCCTCTCCCAGACATAAACCGCGCCATTCATGTCATAACAGTCTGGCGCAACTTGTCGGGACAGTATAGCCTCTCCATCGGGACTAACGGCTGTTTTGCTCAGCTGTGGTGCGCCATCTGAGCCGCGCTCGACCAAGGTAAAATAGGGCGAGGAATGGGCAGGTTGGACACTAAATACATTCACAAGGCCCGGCGTAGCACGAAACAGATCGATCGCGCCGCGAATATCCTTTGGCAAACGCAGAGGCGTGGTAACTTGTAAATCCACGACGACCTCATAGCGCACACCCAGCCGGGCCTCCACCGTTTCCACGCCATGGATGACGGCGGGGAGTTTGCCGGCAGTGTCGCTGGCTAATTCTGCCGGTCGCAATACCGTCTGCGTCGCGCCGTAGCGGGCGGCGATATCAAGATAGGCTTGAGAGTCAGAGCTAACGCAAATCTCGTCGAAACACCCGCTATCGCGCGCTTGTTCGATCGTGTGGGCAAGCAAGGGCTTCCCCGCAAAGTCACGAATATTCTTGCCGGGAACAGCTTTCGATCCTGCGCGCACGCCAATGATGCAGATACAAGTCATGCGAAAATCTCCAGCCCCGTTGTCGGCATGGCATCAGGCGTGAAGTCGCGGTCGACGAAAGACTTTTGCAAGAGAGCCCGCGCGTCTGTTTGCGCCTCTAGCACGCGCACAATCCGCGCGCTGCTATGACCATCCCCATAAGGATTGGTAACCTGTGATACATCCGCCGCAAAGGCGCACGCCAAGGTTTCGGCAATAGAGCCGGCGTCAGCGGGTGTATTGAAAACAGAGCTCGCCTGAAGTCGCCCGGCTTGACGATTGCCGATATTGACAGTTGGCACGCGCAGGGACGGAACTTCGTAAAGGCCGCTGGAGGAGTTACCGACGACCGCATCGGCCTGGCGAACAGTCTGGAGATAAAGATTTTGGCCCAGTGACGCATAACTTTGTGCGTTTGGGCGGTCCGCGCAGAATTTCACAATCGCGCTTTGGATAACGTCGCCTTCGGAGTCGGCATTTACGCCGGTGAAGATAATACCCAAATCGGGGCCGAAACTGTCCAAGCCCGCCAGGACCTGCGTGATCTCTCCGGCCGCACCGCCTTTTTCACGGGTCACAGGATGGTGCGTCACCACGATGTTGCGCGCCTGAGGTGTGAAATTCAGCCGCTCGAACAAGGTGTCTCGGTCCAGCCATTCCATGTGGTGCAGGCTGTCTAGACCTGTGCTGCCGACCATATGGATGCGCTCGGCGGGCTCGCCGAGTTGTTGCAGGCGTATGGCAGACTCTGGATTGGACGGAAAATGCAAAGAGGCCGCTTTGGATATGGCGTGGCGGAAGACCTCGTCATAGGCCCCTTCGGTCACATCGCCGCCGCACAAATGCGCAACGGGCAAGCGCATAACGGTCGCGGTCGACATCGCGGCATAGACTTCGTAGCGGTCTCCCAGAAGGATCACGATATCTGGCTGTAGTGCCTCGAAGGCGGTCGCAAAACCGGACAGACCCTCGGCCATAGATTGGGCGACCTGAGTGTCTTGACCGGCACCCATGTCCATAAGAACGCGAGCGCTAATCGCGTTGCCATCGGCCTCGATCTCGCGGACTGTCATTCCATGCGCGTCTTGGAGATGCGTCCCGGATACGACCAGTTGACAGGTCAGCGTGAGCGAAGTCTTCAGTTCTGCGACCAGCCATTTCAGCAAGCCGTAATCAGCGCGGCTGGTTGTGACGACGGCACATTTCATACTGGCTTTATTCCCGACAACGAGCGTTTCAGACGCGCAGTAGCAGGCCCGAGAAGTCCAATCCAGTGGGTATTGCGGCGGGGAGTGGTCGGGGTGATCAAACGATCAGACATCGGGCCAGCCCTGCCAAGCTTTCAGCTGTGGGTAGCTCAGGCGGTGGGGCGGTCAGGATATAATGACTGATATTTGGGGGCGGTGTTTCGGGTAGGTCAGCAAGCGAGGTAACAATGGGCAGGTCCCTCGCGGTGACCTCGCGCACTTCCAGTCCCCAGGATATCCGTTCCGCTAGGTGGTTGCGGCGCACCCCCTGGCGCGCGGGGAGGAATGCCTCGCGCGTAGAAATTGAATCCGATGATAGCCTATAGTCGACGGTTGCGTGTGACACGACGATGGGCGGGCCGAGACGACCTAATCGTAGTGCCAGATCATAGTCCACCAATCGCCGCAGTCGGGTGTCGAACCCTCCGACGAGAGCGATCATATCACTATGATGGACCAGCGCATTCAGATCGATCCAATTTTCCTGTAACAGGGCAAATCGGTCATAGGCCCGCGCAGGCATCTCAATGCGTGATCCATCGGCTCGTACCCCGGTCATGGCGCCGTAAGACCAGCTTTTGCCGTTTGTCTGTAAAGCCGCTAGATGTATTTTTAGGTGATCCTCCGCCCAGACATTATCGCTGTCCAGATAGGCGACCCAGCTGGGTGCTGCCCCTTCCTTAAAAACAAAAGCCAACCCCGCATTGCGCGCTGCGGATACGCCAGCCCGACCCGGCTCTAATAGCAGGAGCCGTCCGCTCGCCAAATCTGAGGCGAAATTTGCGCGGATCAGATCGGGCGAGCTGTCCGTGCTGCCGTCATCCACGACGATCAGACGTAGCTCCGCATGGGTCTGATTCAGTACAGAGCGGATCGCCGCGCCGACCGTTTCGCGGGCATTCCAGCAGGCCATGATGACACTGACATGCGGGGCGGCTTGTGGAAGGGCAACCGAGTGGGTTGGCGGGCGAAAGGCGCGTGCGCGTGCGCGCGGCGACGCGCTTAGTGACGGCGTGGATGACGGCGCGGGTTTGGGCGGAACGGGCAACACACCAGCGGCGCGACCTCGATCCAGAAAATGCACGATCGGGTGCAGGCCTTGCAGGTCGAAAACTTCCCGCTGATAATAAGTTGGGTTGAACCCTTCACGTGAGAGTGTGCGGAATTCGCGCCACATGGCCCACGCGCGCGGGGGCCCGAAACGGAAAGACCAGCCGGCCATCACAGCCAGAGACGTCGCGCGTGATCGCAGTCTATCCAACATCGCCCTCCCCCTCTTCTTTTTTGCTTTCATTAAAAAAATCATGCGCTCCCGCTTCAAAGCACAGAGCTCGGCCAGGTCCAACCCCTCTCAATGGTCAGCACATGCCGCGTCTGACGGCGGTTTTTCCTTTTAACCTCACGGTCCTTGGATTAAGCGCAGATCCGGCACAGGGCTTGCGTCTCGTGCGATAAAATTTTCATCGCCCTCGAAATTAACAGACGGCCAGGATTTAGCTTATGCACACTCTTCTCACCGTTGTTGGTGCGCGCCCACAGTTCATTAAGGCCGCAGTGTTGCGCCGTTTGTTCGAAGCGTCTGAGGACTTTCATGAGGTCCTTGTTCATACCGGACAGCATTATGATGATAACATGTCGAAAATCTTTTTCGACGAGTTGGGCATGCGCCCCCCTGAGCATTCTTTTAATCAAGACAAGCGCACGCATGGCGCCATGACGGGACAAATGTTAGAGCAGATCGAAGGTGTCCTGATGGATCTCAAGCCCTCGGCTTGCCTGGTCTATGGCGATACAGACTCTACACTGGCGGGTGCTTTAGCGGCTGCAAAATTGCATATTCCCGTTTTTCACGTCGAAGCTGGGCTGCGCAGTTTCAATAAGGCTATGCCCGAGGAACTGAACCGGATTGTAACCGACCATTTGAGCGATCTGTTGTTTTGTTCGACTGACGTTAGTGTGAAAAATTTGGAGACCGAAGGCATTACGGATGGTGTTCATAGCGTCGGCGATATCATGTTCGATGCCGTCAAGCATTTCCAAGTTGAATACGCTGATATGCCGCTAGACCTGGGTATTGGTAATGGCAAGCCGATCGCCGCCTGCACGATACACCGGGCCGAGAATACGGATGACCCCAAACGCATGGCGGCGATCTTTGAGATGATCCGCGAAATGACGCAGACTTATGACGTCATATTGCCACTACACCCGCGCACGGCAAATGCTATCAAAGCGCTGAACATTAACTTGGGCGAGATCCGGACGGTTGCGCCGCTGGGGTATAATGCGATGCAGCACCTGTTGGCAGCGTCGGAGATGGTGCTGACGGACTCAGGTGGTCTGCAAAAGGAGGCCTTCTTCCACCGCGTGCCTTGCATCACTCTCCGCGACGAGACAGAGTGGATTGAGCTGATTGAAAACGGATGGAACCGGTTGTGGACGACGCCGGACTACAAAGCGCGCAAACCGATTACGGAATATGGTGAGGGCGACACCGGCCAGAAAATACTAGAATTGATACGCAACCATCTGAACATGGCGGACGCAAAATGACAACCAAGGTCCTGGACACTGTTTCGCCGCCTGCGCCTGTGGTTCCACACCGTCCCTCCATTGAGGTCTGGAAGCAGCTATACACTTGTATTGATACTGCACCGCAACGCTACCCAGTCGAAACGTGGAGCGTGGACACGCTGGCCAACACCGACTTGTTCAACGGTATGGATATCTGGCCTATTATAAAGTCATGCCTCTTATTGCGCGCGGCGAATTACTTTCATACCGAAACTGGGCGTCGTGTATTGATCGATCCGGCCACGCGCGCCCGACCCGATAGCGCTTTGTCTAGCTTTAACGGTGTTCTAAAGGCCTCTGTTTCTTTAGACGAGCGTCGCCGCAAGCTGGGCGCGTTTCGGGATAAGTTGAAATCGGTTGGGTTTGGGCGGATGGCAAAATCTTGGCCCAATACGCGCTCCGACGTTCTAATGATCGCGGCGAATATCAACGGGTATAAAATCGGGGACATGGTCGTACAGAATCACTTGGATGCCATACGGCTCGCATTCGAGGATAGTGGCTTGCGCACGGCGACGTTTCTGACCGATGTACCACGGGATCATCCCAGCGTACAAACCGCGCTTTTAGGCGGGACATATGGCTTTAAGAACGAGTTTGATGCCGCCCGGACAAGCTATTCTAATCGTGCGGCCATCGATTTTGGTCAGCTAGAGGGCTTTGATGGCCTGCTGGGCGAGATCCGTAAAATCTTCGACATCGAGTCAATCACAACGCGCCAGATTATTTCAAATGTCATCTACCAATCGCTATCGATCTATCAGGTGTTTCGCGATTATTTGCGACTGCATAATTACAAAGCTGTCGGCATTTACTGCTATTACGGTATCGCAGGTTTTGGTTTATCGCTGGCCTGTCGTGAGTTGGGCATTCCGTTATTTGATGTGCAACATGGCGTGTCCGGGAAAGGGCATGAATCTTATTCTTATCCCAACGCGCCGGCGGAAGGGTATAATTCGATTCCGACGCATTTCCTTTGCTGGACCCGTGAGGAGAGCGATTACATTCGCTCACACCTACCGAACTATGGCGACCGTGTCGTCAATATCGGGCACAGCTGGAAATTGACGGAGTCAATTATCTTGTCCGGCAATCCGGAATTGCCATTGATTAATCGCGCACGTCACATGGAAGTCGTGACCGCTTTTGATGCACAAGCAAGAGCCGCAGAAGAGGCTTTTGCGCGCACTCCTGGGGAGAAAAACGTCCTCATTGCGACCTACACAAACGAGTCTTTGGATTGGGTGCCTGACCTTGTCGAGCGGCTAGGAAAGCGCGTGAACGTATTCTTGCGGTTGCACCCCGGCGAAGCCAAGACAGAGGGCGCATTAGAAAAACGACAGGCGGAGATGGAAACGCTGGGAGTCGCAGTTTTGGATGCAACGCGCCTTTCGATCCCTGCGGTGTTGCCGCACATGGATCTCGTTGTGAATCGATACTCATCGATCGTGCGTGATGCTGCGGCCTATGGTGTCTCATCCCTTTGTTATTCGGGTTCGGCGGCCTGGTATCACGATCCTGAAGTCATTGAGTCCGTTACAATTGTCGATCATACGGCGGAGAGTATCGTCGATGGTGTCGAGGCGGTTCTGTTTTCTAATCCCGAGCGCGTTATACCAGCCGCCCCCTCGATGGATTTCGCGGACCTAAAACGGGTCTGCAAGCGGATGATTGAGGCCTAGTCGCGCGGCGCGCCCGCTCCCGGCCTGATGGCGACCCAAGGATGAAACACACGCTCTCACATTTCTACCTGCTCTTGTTCATTCATGCGCGGCGAGTCTTGCCGCGTTGGTTTCGCCACGGCCTGATGCGTTTGGCCCGCACGGCTACTCCCGGACTAGAGTCCCGCCTGACCGACCATAGTCATGCGGCTTCAGCCTTGCGAGCCGAGCAGGGGTTTCGCGGTATCGGGATAGCCTTCACTCGAAATCTGCGCGAATTTTCTTCACTTGTGGGCTGGCTCCTTCGCGACCCTGATAAACCCGCTGTTGCGCGGGCGGTCATTCCGACATCCCTAAAATTCGCGGCGACTTTCTTGCAGGCCAGCGCGTTTGGAATCGTGGCAGGCTATTTTTCATTGGCCGGAAATGACTGGAAATTCGAATGGCGAGACTATGTGTTCGACTGGCCACCCACGCTGGGGCATGTGTTGACACTCGTAGCATTAGTTTTCAGCGTTTATGCTCTGTCAGCAATTTTTAATTTTATTGCGGGAAATATGATGCTGAGGATTGGGCTGGAATATCAAACCATCCTCTCCAAGCGTCTGCTATCCTTTTACCGCACCGTCACCCAGTCCCCTTCAGCGGACAGCTATCTCAGCAGTGATAATGTTCACATGATCATCAATAGCGAGTGCCGATATCTGGGTCGGGCTCTCCTAATGCTTTATAATATCATCCACCAAACGATCATCGCAGTGATTGGGTTTGCCGCCCTCGCAGTGCTGGACATTGTTCTGGCTGGAATTTGCGTTGCTTTTATTTTTGTCGCCCTGATGTTGCAGGTCGTGGTGATGGGCAAAACCCTGGTCGACACCCGCGAAATGATGATCGCTTCGGGCCCGAATGCAACCAAAATTCGCGATGCTATTTCAGCTGTGTCGCTGAATCCGAACTTTGCTGATGTAACCGTGTCTGAGCTAGACCAACGCATGAGCGACCCAGATATCCTTCGGTATGATACGGCTTATTACGATCGCCTTCGGATCGGCCTTTTGTCAAATCTAGCGCCGCAGCTGACCTTTGCTGTCTTCTTTGCTGGTCTGTTTGGGTATGCGCTTTACGCCATGAACGTTTCTGCCGTGACGACGACGACAGCTATTCAATATGTTTTCTCGCTGCGTTTCTTCTTCGGTGGCTTGGTCGGTATCTTGGGCGGGTTTGTGTCCATTGTCTCATTCAAACCATTCTTCGATAATTATCTTTCCGTCATGGAGGGTTATGGGCGCCTGCCTGAAAAAGGCACCGAGAGCGTCACGCCAAATGCTGGCAATGCAATCGCGGGGTGGACGCCTGGCACATTGATTTCCATCGTTGCGAATGGCTTAGATATGGCCTGGTTAGATATCGTCCTAGCGCTGAAAACGCTCGGCGTTCGCGAAATCGAAACGCCTTTGCAGCAGCGACTTTCGATTGTGCATACTTTTCTGCCTTACGCTGGGTCGGACGGCTACCGTGCATTTGGGTTGCCGGCTCCCGAAGCCCTAGAGGCTTTTGCGAAGGCTGTCCCCACGCACAGGTCGGCTTTGGAAGGCTTAAAAACTAAGTTAGACGCGATGGCAGCTTCACATGAGGGGAGTGCTGCCATTTGGGAAGAGCTCTCGCGCGAGGCCTTTATTTTGGGTATGCTGGCCGCGGCCTATGCCCATCCACAGCGCGAATTTTTGGTCTTGAGCGAGGCCGCGTTACGCGGCGTGTCCGAACGTGATCGGGCGGCCGTACTGGCGCCGTTTTCTGACAAGCGTATTGCCGTAACTCATAACAGCTTGCCGACAATCGTGCTGAAACCTGAGGCCGCCTTTTATGTGCTGATTGATCATTCAGGTGTGATTGCTCAGGTCGCGGCTGAAGATATTTTGAATCTTCCGCAGGCTGTGGTCGCGACTTTTAACGCCACTCAGATCGGGGCGGGAAAGATCATCCAGCTCATGGATGATCTCGGCTAAGTCGTTATGCTGCCGTATTCGTCGTGCGCGCATATAGTTTCAGCAATTTGTCGCCCTGGGCTTGCCATCCGTAATCTTGGCGTAACTCCGCAAGCATTTGAGGGGCAGGAGTCATAGCCTTTCGGTCGCTGAGTGCGGTCATGATGGCCCGCGCCATATCCCGAGGATTCGTTGCATCCATCGGTACGCCCATGTTCAAACGCTCTAGAAACCGTACGCTTTCGGACAGGTTCGATTGTGCCACGGGTAGACCTGCCAGTGTCATTTCGAAGATTTTATTTGGCATCGAGTATTCTGTGTTCAGGCATTTGTTTTCCATCGGATTCACGCCGATATCGGCCGTGCGCACATATGAAAGAAGAGACTCATAAGGAACTGGCTCCATGACATGGACCCGGTCGGACACGAAGTAGCGCGCCGCCCATACGGCAATCTCCGCCTTGGCATTCGGCGAGGTCTTACCCAAGATCGCTAAATGCGCCTCCGGCACATAGGCCATCGCTTCGATGAGATTGTTGATCCGGTGATCGTGGTTGTGGATGTTGTAAAGCTTGCCAATAAACACCACCAGATGATCTTTATCTGACAGGCCGATATCTGAGCGCAAGTCGCTTTCGGCTTCAACGTCACGGACCATGGGTGAGTTGTAGACGAGGGTCACATCAGGACGATTGAGATTATCGCGCAAAATGTCCGCGATCGAGTCGCTGACCGTAATCACACCGTTAACCTTGGACCCAAACCGAATCTCTTGATCTTTGATGTGGCTCTGAAGCGGTGCGAGTTGGTCTTTGTGCCGATCGGTTTCCAACTCGTGCGCATCATAGATCACGGCGGCACCGATTTCTTTGCCGGCTCGAGAGGCGGCTTGGAGCATATACAGATCATGGGCATGAACGATGTCAGGCCGCATTTCGATCACCGCGGGTTTCACCTCCAGGTGATAGATGAAATACGATAGCATCTGGTGATAGAGCCGCATGCGTGGCGCGACCGCTTGTAGAACGCGCGCGCGGGCTTTGCGAAACGGCCATGTCACGACTTTTCCGATAAATTCCAAGAGGGCCTTGGGGTTGCGGATGAAGAGGAACGACACCAATCCAACGATTGGGCCTGCAATGGCGATCAACATAGCGCCGGGTGCAGAAAACGGGTTATCCGTGCGGGTCAGGCGCGACCAAGACCGGTCCAGTGCGGGCGTCATGCGCTTATAAAGCGCATGAAAGGGAAGTCCGATCAGGGACCAAACGAAAATCGGCAGGATCAATGGCAGTAATAAGATCAAATAGGGGCGGCTGCCCAATGTGCCGATCATGGTAACCAGTGCCGCGAGCAACAGCGAAAGCACTGACCGCCGTTTGGCGGAGAACTCGCGCAAAGCGTCGGCTTTGCGTTGGAAGTAGGATTTCACGCGACGGTGGAACAAGAAATCGCGGCCATCGATCATATTGCCCAGCCCCGTCGGTGACCAGCCGAGTTTGAACCCTGTGAAGTCCATCAGAGCGGCATAGCTTTGGCCGATTACGCGCTCCCGAAATGTGTAATACTGTCGATTGCGGTGGAGGAGTGCGCGTAGGGACGCCGCATTGCTGACGGTTGGCATTTGCAGCACTGTGTGGCGGTCATCATCAATTCGTGTCGGTGTCCGTATGTCTGGATTGCGACCGATAAATTTTACATCATATCCCGCGTCCAGCAAGACATCGGCTTCTTTTTTGGCGCGGATATCATTCCCGGGCGAAACGATTAGCATTGCGACGGTCTTGTCTTTGCCGGGCATCGGGCGTTCATGCGAAGCTTGCGTCCCAGCCAGTACGGCGGATCCGTTTGTCGGTAGATTTCTCATAGGACGGGTCCGGTCAATGAGGGCGCTGGATCGTTTCGTCACGATATGCGCAGGGGTGGGGCAAAACTGTATTAATGGGTCTTATAAAGAACGAATGAAATTATGCAAAGCCTGGCATACGCCTTGTTTGTAGGCTGTACCGATAATTCCCCCATCGAGAGAGTCATCGCGGCCTTGAACGATCGAAGCGCTTACAGTTTAGGCCTTTCGCTTTTTGCAGGTTTGGTCTGGCAGTGTTGTGACGCTTGAAGAAGAGAGGGCGCTGACATATGGATCGCTTTCAGACACCTCATGTCTTCAGAAGGTTCAAATTATGTCTATATCCCAAGTTGCCGTCTTTGGCTGTGGTCATTGGGGGAAAAACCTCGCGCGCAATTTTGCACAACTCGGTGCTTTGGCCGCTGTTGTTGATCCCAATCCCGAAACAGCGCGCACCCACGCAGACATGCATGGGGTTGCCGCAATGACGGCGGATGAGGCTCTGGCATCTGACGTTGAAGGGGTTGTGATCGCAGCCCCCGCAGAACTCCACGCGCCCCTAGCCTTGAAAGCCTTTGCCGCCGGCAAGCATGTCTATGTTGAAAAGCCGTTGGCTCTGTCTGTGGAGGACGGCGAAACGATGCGCGATGCCGCAAATGAAGCCGGCAAGATTCTGATGGTTGGGCACTTGCTGCAATATCATCCCGTTTTTGCACACTTGCGAGACATGGTTCGCGCGGGCGGGCTTGGTAAGTTGCGGTATGCTTATTCCAATCGTCTTTCGACCGGAAAGTTTCGCATTGAAGAGGACGCCTTCTGGTCACTTGCGCCGCATGATGTTTCCATGCTTCTAGCGCTTTTTGATGAGGCTCCGACAGAGGTTCGCCTCTCGGGCCAGGATTTCATCACGCCTGGTATCGCGGATGAAGCGCGACTCGACATGGCCTTTGCGTCTGGCGGCCGAGCACATGTTTTTGCCTCTTGGTTGCACCCGTTCAAAGAGCAGCGCTTGGTCGTTGTTGGTGAAACCGGTATGGCCGTCTTTGATGATGTGAAACCGTGGGCCGAGAAGCTGGCACTTTACCGTCACGTTATCGATACGTCCGGCACCGTTCCTGTCCCGCAAAAAGCCGATGTCGAATTTATTTCCGTCCCAGAGGGTGAGCCACTAAAGTCTGAATGTCAGCATTTTCTAGATGCAATCAAAAACCAGACCACGCCGTTTACGGATGCCGAGGAAGCTTTACGTGTTCTTCGGGTTCTTGACGCGCAATCTCTGCCGAAATCGATCTGATTTATTCAAGTCTGGCTACCTTCGTTAGATCGTAAAGGGGGAGGCCCAGTCTGAAAAGGCAGGCGCGCTTTTGTCTTTCTCAGATAGGATCGTGTCTCCGGTTAGGCCCCAATCAATACCCAGGCCTGGGTCATCAAATCTGATGCTTCCCTCGCATGCCGCGGCATAGTGATCTGTGACTTTATATTGCACGACTGTATTATCCAGGCGCGTGGAGAACCCATGTAGGAAGCCGACTGGAATCCAGAGCTGTGCTCCATTTGCAGCCGACAGCTCAACGCGAATATGTTGACCATAGGTGTCTGACCCCCGCCGCACATCCACGGCGACATCAAGAATGGCCCCGGCCACGCAACGCACAAGTTTGCCCTGCGCATGTGGTGGCGATTGATAGTGTAGTCCACGCACGGTTCCCGCCAGTAATGAGCGCGACTCATTATCCTGAAAAAAATTTGTAGAAACGCCGGTCATCGTTTCAAATCTTTGCGAATTAAATGTCTCGGAGAAATAACCGCGGCTATCTTCATAGCGCGCAGGTGTCAGAAGACATGGGCCCTCTATTTCAAATGTCTGCACATCCATATCGGTCTCTTAGAGGGTCGGCGGTTCATCTTTTGGCGGGTCTGGCGTTACGGTAGGGCAGAGCAGGATTCAAGCGTACCCTCGCTAGTCTTGCCGCTCTGCGAACACTTCCGGGTGATCTAAATACCATCGGACGGTTTTTGCGATACCGCTTTCGAAGGTTTCCTCTGGCCGCCAACCCAGCTCACGCTCCAGTTTCGTCGCATCGATCGCATAGCGCGTGTCGTGTCCAGGCCGATCGGTGACGAAGGTTATATATTGCGCGTATTTTCCGCCGCGTGGGTTTGGTTGCAGTTTGTCCAGAATATCGCAAATAATATGAGCTACGTCGAGGTTGGCCTTTTCGTTAAAGCCACCAATATTATAGGTTTCGCCGATTCTCGCGTGCTGGGCGACCTCCCAAATCCCGCGCACATGGTCTTCAACAAAAAGCCAATCTCGGATTTGCTGTCCATCGCCGTAAATCGGGATAGGCGCCCCTGTGAGCGCTTTTTTAATAATGACAGGAATCAGCTTTTCCGGAAATTGATATGGGCCATAATTATTTGAGCAATTCGTTAGCACGACTGGTAGGCCATAGGTCCTGTGCCAGGCGCGGACCAAATGATCCGACGCGGCTTTGGAGGCTGAATAAGGGGAGGATGGCGCATAGGGAGTTGTTTCCAAAAACAAATCTTCGCCTTCGAGATCGCCGTAAACTTCGTCCGTTGAGACATGGTGGAAACGAAAGGCGGCGCGACGGGCTTCGCCCAAACCGACCAAATATTTGCGACTGGCCTCTAATAAATTCGCCGAGCCCACAATATTTGTCTCGAGAAACAGCAGAGGCCCAGTGATGGAGCGATCCACATGGCTCTCCGCTGCCAAGTGAATAACGAGATCGGGTTGCGCAGCAGCAAAGACTTTACCGACGGATACCGCATCGCAAATATTCGCATGGTGAAAATGATAGCGCGCGGAGTCCTCAGCTTTTTCCAGCGCCGCTGGGTTGGCGGCATATGTCATCGCATCGATATTATGGATCACGTGATCCGTGGTGCGAATGAGGAATCGCACAAGCGCGGAGCCTATGAAGCCGCAACCGCCGGTAATGAGGATATTCATCTTATACCTCGCGAGAGAAAAGCTGGGGTGTTGGACGCGTCCGCCTACTCAACTAATTTTTTGACATATAGATCATAGCTGCTTTTGCCACCATTCCCGATTCTGTCAGACAGTTCAGCCTTGGTTAAAAAGCCCTTGTAAAGTGCAATTTCTTCAAGACAGGCTACTTTAGGGGCTTGTCGCGCCTCAATGGTTGATATGAATTGTGATGCGTCGAGCAGGCTCTCATGCGTACCAGAATCAAGCCATGTAAACCCCCGTCCCATTAATTTCACTCGCAAGGACTCTTGCGTTAAATAGGCTTGATTGACCGCTGTAATTTCCAGCTCATTGCGAGCAGAAGGAACAACGCCTGCCGCAATATCAACGACTGAATTGTCGTAAAAATATAACCCTGTAGCGGCGTAATCGCTTTTCGGATGACTTGGCTTTTCTTCGATAGACAGAACGTTGAGATCTTCATCGAATTCAACCACCCCGAACCGCTCAGGGTCTTTCACTCTATAGCCGAAGATAACGGCGCCGCCCTCACTTTCGATTATTTGAATGCTGTCTTCTAGCATTCCCACAAGCCCTTGTCCGTGGAAGATGTTGTCGCCTAGTACGAGCGCCACAGGATCGTCGCTGATGAAATCAGCGCCGATGATAAAGGCCTCGGCTAGGCCATTGGGATGATCTTGCACGGCATAGGTTAGGGATATGCCAAAGCGAGAACCATTTCCTAGCAGGCGCTGGAATGCGGCCTGGTCTTGTGGTGTTGTGATGATAAGGATGTCCTTGATACCTGCCAGCATCAGGATGCTTAGGGGGTAATAAATCATTGGCTTATCACCAACAGGCAGAAGTTGTTTCGAGACGGCGATAGTGACAGGGTGGAGACGAGAGCCAGACCCTCCAGCTAATATGATGCCTTTCATGATCTTCGCCTTTGTATACCCGGAAATGCGGGAGTTCATCTTCGCCTAGATCAAGAAAAACCGTATCACTCAGACTAGGAAAACATACAGACTTGTCAATCTCACTGCAACAAGCAGGATGACTAGGTTTGAATGCGAACATGATTGTGATAATGTTGAACGGTTGCGAGGAGAGGATGGGGCCAGACCCAAAGGACATGAAACCCGTCTTTAGAATTATTATCGTTGCTTATAAAAATGGCCCCGAATTGCAGGAAACGCTGAAAGCCGTTGCAAAACAAACTTATGAGGCATTTGAGGTTGTCATCGTTGACAATGCTTGCCCGTATGACTGCACGGCCGAGCTTTACTTACCAGACGCACGGTTTCGAATTTTAACTTCAGACCGAAATCGGGGATTTGCTGGCGGCTGCAATTTTGGTGCATTTGATGCAGAATCGACCTGGCTTGTTACTCTGAACCCAGATGCTCAGCCATTACCCGATTGGCTTCAGGCGGTTCATCACGGCGCCGAGCGCTATGATTGCGATTTATTCGGATCAACGCAGCTCAGACAGTCTGACCCAGATCTTTGCGATGGTTTTGGCGATGTCTTGTCGATATTTGGATATTGTTGGCGCGGGGGCTATCAGTTGCCGGTTTCCCGATTACCCCAAGGTGACCGAGACGTTCTAACGCCTTGCGCGGCGGCTGCGATTTATAGGCGGGAGGCCTTTGAAGCTGTCGGAGGCTTTGACGAGACGTTTTTCTGCTATCTTGAAGATATTGACCTTGGCCTCCGCCTGCGCGCGCAGGGGTCGCCATGTGTTCAACTGCGTGATGCACTCGTTTTGCACATGGGGGATGCCAGCGAAAAACCAAGTCCTGACTACGCCATTCACCAAACGCTTTTGAACATGCCCCGTTTGATTAGAAAAAATGTGCCAGGCTTCTTGTATCCAATTATGATGACTCTTTTCATCAGCAGTCAATTTTGGTTCAAACTTAGATTACCTGTCGACGACCCAGCGCGACAGAAGCGGTGGTCTATCTTTAAAGAGGGACTCAAAAGGCAGTCTGACGCACAGGCCAGACGGGACACCTCGCGCTTAAACGTAATTAAATTTGTAAAATTTTTAAGCTTCAACATGCGAGCGCTTCGTCATCAACCTCTACGGACGTATCACATAGACTCTGCTTATATTATGACGGACACTATTGGCTCTATCCGCGGGTGAGGCAGTTTTCATAGGTGTCGGCATCATATTCGCCGATGATAGGCTCATATTGGTTGATGTAATCCGTCACGATCAATTTGGCATGTTTTAACATGTTAGGGAGCCCGTCGGCGCGGTTTCTTTCCCAGACGCGTCCAATGACGATAGATCCATTGTCTTTTAATGACTTAGCTGCAGTTTCATCTGAGGCATCTGGCCCCAACCAGACGAGCTGGCCTGGCATTGCGGCCTCTGATGGAGTCGAGAGCAGCATGTCGGGCGCGAGACTGGCCAGCTTTCGCGTTTGGCCGGGGCTATAGGCGATCAGCACGACCTGATCCGCCATGTCGGCGGCGCGAATGGCGTCCAACACGGGCTCAAAGCGCGCCGATGATTTGAAATCAATTTCGAGGTATAGGCGGTCTTTCGCCGTTTCCAGAACCTGCGCAAAGGTCGGAGGGCGCTCGGAGGTTACCTCGCCAGCCCGGTTCTTGAGAAGAATGGTGTCGAGATCAGCTGTGAGCGTTGCGGCGACTGGGCCTGTGCCGGTGGACTTCTCCTCCCAGACACCGTCGTGATAGAGGAAAAGTGTCCCGTCCTTGGTTCCGGCTAGATCGATCTCTGCCACACGGTAACCGTCCGCGATCAAGCGCTCTAATCCCGCGAGTGAATTTTCTGCCATGCCCCATTCGCGTGATATGCCGCGATGGGATGCCATCATTGCGGCGCCGTCGGGAAGACAGCTCAACGCAGTTTTCATCGATGGCAGCGGTGCTGTTGCGGTGACGGCTGCCGGGCGCGACGTGGCGCTTATATCTGGCGCGGCGGCCTTACAGCCTGCTAGACTGAGCAGGCCCGTCAAAAGAATTGCGGGGATTGGGGCTTTGCGTTTTGTATAGGTCGTCATATGTCCGCGCCTATGTCAGACCATCCAACAGATCAAGTCGCACCTCATGCGGCAGACGTGACCGAGACAATCTTTGCCCTGTCCTCGGCACCGGGTCGCGCGGGGGTCAGCGTCATTCGCCTGTCCGGACCACGTGCTGGCGCGACGCTGGAAGCCTTGACGGCGCGCGCCCTTCCCGCGCCCCGCCGCGCAAGCTTATGCAGTATATATAATGAGGCAGGCGTGCGCATCGATCAGCCGCTGGTTCTGTGGTTCCCTGCCCCGCGCAGTTTTACGGGCGAAGATTGTGTCGAGCTTCACATCCACGGCAGCGTCGCAATTTTAGAAGCCACGGCAGAGGCTTTGCTCGCGCAAGGCGTGCGGCAGGCCCGCCCCGGTGAGTTTACGCGCCGCGCGGTTGAGCAGGGCAAGATGGATCTGACTGAGGCCGAAGGTTTAGCGGATCTGATTGATGCCCGCACAGAAGGGCAACGGCTTCAGGCTTTGCAAAATATGGAAGGCGGCCTGCGCGCGCGATATGAAGGGTGGCAAGCCGGGCTTTTAGACGCTTTGGCGCAGATCGAAGGCGAAATCGATTTCGCCGATGAAGCCGATGTGCCGGATGCGTTGTCTCATGCGGCCTATCCGCATTTGGACCGTGTTGGCGTGGATATGAACAACAGCTTGCGAGAATCATCACGTGGGCGCGCCATCCGCGACGGCCTGCAGATTGCAATTGTTGGCGTACCAAATGCCGGCAAGTCGACGCTTCTGAATACGATCGCGGGTCGGGATGTGGCGATGACATCGCCGGTAGAGGGGACGACGCGAGATATCGTGGAAGCGCATATGGTCCTGGCGGGATTACCTGTAGTTTTCGCGGACACTGCCGGCCTACGCACGACAGAAGACGCGCTGGAAAGCGAGGGGATTCGCCGCGCGCAAGCTCGTGCAGAAGCTGCCCATGTCACGATCTTGGTGCAACGCCCTGAGCTGAAAACGACTGACCTTGTTGGCATGGAGGCCGATTTCGTATTTATCAATAAAGATATTGAAAACAATGTGTTAGGCGAAAAAAACAGCTCTAAGACCCCCGCACTTTCAGGTAATGCGAAGACTGGCGATGGCGTGGATAACTTAGTCGCGGCGCTGGAGGCGCATATACAGGAAAACTATGCTGGTTTGGAGAATGCCGCCCTCACCCGCCAGCGCCATCTGGATTGTGTGCGTCGTGCGTTTGACAGCGTTGCTGCCGCCAAATCTAGTCTCGCAGACGCGCCGGAGCTGGCCAGCGAAGACATCCGTATCGCCCTCATGGCGCTGGAGGAACTGTCGGGTCGCTCTGACATGGATGAAGTCTTTGACCGCATTTTTTCGAGCTTTTGCATCGGGAAATAACGCGGACCTATCGAATGTTTCACGTGGAACATTCTGCATGGCTTGAGAGTCATCCGCTCGACAAACCGACCCCCTGCCCCTATATCGCCGCCCATGATGGGCACACCGACATATGATGTGATTATTATCGGCGGCGGCCATGCTGGCTGTGAAGCAGCTGCGGCCTCTGCGCGCGTGGGCGCGAATACGCTCTTGTTGACGCATAAGGTCGAGACGATCGGCGAGATGTCTTGCAACCCAGCGATTGGTGGTTTGGGAAAAGGCCATCTGGTCCGTGAAGTGGACGCGCTGGACGGGCTTATGGGGCGTGTCGCGGATGCCTCGGGCATCCAGTTTCGGATGCTCAACCGTTCAAAGGGTCCAGCTGTGCGAGGGCCTCGGACGCAATCGGACCGACATCTCTACCGCGAAGCCATGCAAGCGGAGCTGGCCTCGCAGGATAATCTAACCATCCTTGCTGGGGCGGTGGATGATATTCTCGTCGATGCCGGGCATGTTATCGGCGTTGTGACCGAAGCGAGTGATGCGTTTATGGCGGGTCGCGTTGTGCTGACGACGGGCACCTTCCTGAAGGGCGTGATCCATGTCGGTCGAGAGCGCACGCCAGCAGGTCGCCATGGTGAGGTCCCTGCCCTCGGTCTCTCGGATCGCCTCTATGGCATGGGCCTGAAAATGGGTCGCTTAAAGACGGGCACGCCCGCGCGCCTCGCGAAAGACTCGATTGATTGGGCCGCGTTGTATCAACAGGCTGCAGATGATGTGCCGATTCCGTTCTCTTTTCTGAATACGCGCATTGATGTGCCGCAAGTCACCTGTGCGATTACCCATACAAATACGCAAACGCATGATATTATTGCGAAAAATATCAAATCTTCCGCGATGTATGGCGGTGAAATTTCAGGTCGTGGCCCGCGCTATTGTCCCTCGATTGAGGATAAGGTTGTGCGCTTTGCCGATCGCGGCCGGCATCAGATTTTCTTGGAGCCGGAGGGCCTCCCCGGAAACCCTGATGGGAATACGGTCTACCCCAATGGGATTTCGACGTCCCTGCCCCATGAGGTTCAAGACTTGTTCCTGCGCACGATCCGAGGTCTCGAAAACGCTGTTGTGCAACGCTACGCCTATGCGATTGAATATGATTATGTCGATCCTCGCGCGTTGCGGGCGACGCTCGAAACGCGTGCGCAGTCTGGGCTTTACCTCGCGGGACAGATCAACGGCACGACGGGATATGAAGAAGCGGCAGCGCAAGGTTTGATCGCGGGCGCCAATGCAGCGTTGTCCGCGCAAGGTCGCGAGCCTTTCATCCTCGATCGCAGCCAAGCCTATATCGGTGTGATGATCGACGACCTGATCACAAAGGGTGTGACTGAACCCTATCGCATGTTCACGAGTCGGGCGGAATATCGACTGCTTCTGCGTGCAGATAACGCGGATGAGCGTCTAACACAGCTTGGGCAGGCTATCGGACTGGTTGGTCAAACCCGATCCGACTTCACAACAGAGAAATATACGCGCTTTGGCGCAGCGAAAGCGCGTGTGACAGAGTTGCGCGCGTCACCGACGGAGCTCTCAGGGCAGGGTGTGAAAGTGAATCAGGACGGTGTGGCGCGCTCCGTAATGGATTTGCTGGCTTATCCAAATATCGAAATTTCTGATCTCGCCACAGTCTGGCCAGAGCTATCTGAGTTACAGGGCGATACAGCCGAATATCTGAAGACAGACGCGATCTATGCCGGTTACCTTGAGCGCCAAGCGCGCGATATCGCTGCATTTAAGCGCGATGAGGGCCTTCGTATTCCAGAAACACTCGATTTTGCCAAGATTGGCGGGTTGTCAAATGAGGTTCGGACAAAGCTGACAGAGGCGCGGCCAGAAACTTTAGGGCAGGCGGCGCGGCTTGAGGGCGTGACGCCAGGAGCGCTGATGGCTGTGCTGGCCTATATTAAAAAGCGTCAACGGGCGGCCTGACATGTCATCAATGGCCGGCGCAAAGCCGTGGACAGAAGCCGAGTTTCGGGCGGAAACACATGTTTCACGTGAAACACTGGCGGATTATGCGGTGTGGAACGATCTTCTGATAAAGTGGAATAAGCGCATAAACCTCGTCGCGCCGGGCGAAGTGCCACAGTTTTGGCATCGCCACGCCTATGACAGTTGGCAGCTGACGCAGCATTTGTCGCAAGACTGGGAAAAGCTCGTGGATCTCGGGTCTGGCGGCGGCTTTCCGGGGCTGGCGCTCGGAATCCACGCAAAGGCGCAGGGCAGGGGGCAAGTGCATCTTGTTGAGTCCGTTGGGAAAAAAATCAATTTTCTCAAAACGGTGACGCGTGCATGCGTGCTACCCGTGACGTGCCATGCCGCGCGGGTGGAGGCGCTCGCGCCGTTAGAGGCTGATATTATTACCGCGCGGGCTTTTGCGCCTTTACCGCGTCTTTTCGACTATGCGAGCCGTCATCTGAAATCCGGCGGCATTCTCCTCCTGCCCAAGGGAGAATCTGCGGATAAGGAGATAGAAGACGCGCACGCGGAATGGACTTTCGACGTGGAAAGGCTCACAAGCATGACGCAAGACACCGCATCTCTCTTGCGGATTACGCAATTGCAGGCGCGTTCATGAATACAGACCGGATCATTGCCATCGTCAATCAAAAGGGCGGTGTTGGCAAAACAACGACCTCGATCAATCTTTCGGCGGCTCTGGCGGCGAAAGGCAAGCGCGTGCTCTTGATCGATATGGACCCGCAAGGGAACGCTTCGACAGGCTTGGGCGTGCCCCGCCGCCAACGCGAAAATACGATCTATAATGTTCTGACCGAAGGCTTGTCGCTAGATGATGCGTTAACATCAACAGCGGTCTCGAACCTCTCGCTCGTACCGTCCCACGTGGACTTAGCCGCAGCGGAAATGGAGATTGGTCAGGTTGAAGGGCGCACGCGTCTTCTACGAGATGCAATTAGAGAAGCGGCTGCGAAATTTGATTACGTCCTGATCGATTGTCCGCCGTCGCTGAGCCTGTTGACGGTCAACGCATTGACGGCGGCGCGCTCTGTAATCGTGCCGTTGCAATGCGAGTTCTTCGCGCTGGAAGGGTTGAGCCAGCTGCTTCAGACCGTTGAAATGGCTAAGACGTCGATTAATCCGGCGCTGGCAATCGATGGCGTGATGCTGACGATGTATGACAGTCGTAATCGCCTATCGGCGCAGGTCGCCGCGGATGTTCGCAAACATCTGGGCCGCGCTGTCTTCAAGACGATCATTCCGCGCAATGTGCGCATTGCCGAAGCGCCAAGCTTTGGTGAGCCCGTCATCAGTTACGCCCCCCGATGTGCGGGCACGAAAGCCTATCTCGCCCTCGCGGATGAGTTATTAAAAAAACACAGAAACCGTAAATAAAACAAAGGCTTGAATGATGTCTGACAAAAAGCCTGTAACAAAGAAAAAAGCCAGCGCGCGGGGCTTGGGGCGTGGTCTCTCAGCCTTGATGGCGGACATCAGTGTGCCAGAAGACGCGCCAAAACCAGCTAAGGCGACCTCTAAAACCTCTGCAAAACCTAAGACAAAGTCGTCTAAAGCAAAAAAGCCGACCACCGAGACAGATGTGGAGACGCGCGGTGTGCGTTTCCTACCGGTTCACGCGCTTGCAGCGAACCCAGAACAGCCCCGAAAAATCTTTGATAAGGCGTTGTTGGCAGAACTGACCGAATCTATCCGGCGGCAGGGTGTCTTGCAGCCAATCCTGGTTCGCCCCGTGCCAGAGCGGTTGAAGTCTAAAGATGTCCCCGCTTATCAAATCGTCGCGGGTGAACGTCGCTGGCAAGCGTCGCTTAAAGCCGGTCTTGATATGATGCCGGTTCTTATCCGTGAACTCTCGGACCGTGAAATTCTGGAAATTGGCGTTGTCGAAAATGTCCAGCGCGCGGATTTGAATCCCGTCGAGGAGGCACGCGCCTATCAAGCGCTAAAAGATAAATTTGATCGCCGTCAGGAAGATATCGCTGATGCGGTTGGAAAGTCTCGATCTCACGTCGCAAATATGTTGCGTTTGCTGAATTTGCCGAAGGGGGCACGGAAAGCGCTCGAACGTGGGAAAATCTCGACAGGTCATGCGCGGGCGCTTTTGGGGGCGGATGATCCGGACGCATTACTAAATTGGGTCGTTGATCAGGACCTCTCCGTGCGGGCGACGGAAGATTACGTCCGTCGCTTAAAGCGTGAGGGTCAAACCAACGTGCCGCCAAAATCCAAAAATTATAAAACACCGGACATTATTCAGGCGGAACAGCTTCTGACAGATGTGTTGGGACTATCGGTTGACCTTAAACATAAAGGCCCCGGCGGCGCGCTACAGATCAAATATAAGACGGGTGCGCAACTGGAGGATTTAATGCGGAAATTAAAAAGCTAGCGCTCTTTTAATAAGCCCTCAGCCTATTGCTCTCGCAAAACTTTGACGACGCGTTGCGGGAAGGGGATTTCGATCTGCGCATTATCGAGCGCCTCTTTTATTTGAATCCGTAACTCTGAACTTCGCTGAAGCCAAACATCGGCTGGAAGCCAAACGCGACATTCATATTGAATCGCATTGTCTCCAAAGCTCATAACAAAGGCTTCCGGCGGGGAGGGGGCGTCGGTCGTGATATGATCAGCCGTCTCTAGAACATCTAAAATGATTTTTTGTGCGGCGCGAAGGTCTGTATCATATCCCACGCCAACCGAGAGCGTGAAGCGTCGAATCTGATGTCGGCCGAAGTTCTGAATACGGGTATTCCAGACAGTAGAATTTGGGACAAATTGAAAAATGCCGTCAGCTGTTTTCAATGTCGTCGAAAACAGCCCAACCTCAGTTACCGTTCCGGCAGAAGACCCCAAATCAACATATTCCCCAACAGATAAAGGACGAAGAAATAAAAGCATCAACCCAGATGCGATGTTTGCCAGCGTATCTTTCAAGGCCAAAGCAATTGCAATCGCTGCTCCACCAAAGACGGCAATCAAGGACGTCGGCGGGACCCCTAATTTTATAAGTACCGCATAAAGCGTCAGCGCAAGAATCAAATAATAAATAACGGATGCGACGACAGGTTTTAAAGTCGCATCTAAATGCGTGCCACCAATGCTCGATTTACGAATACGATTTCGTATCCATTTGCTGACAATGAAGCCCGTTATCAATATTATTAGAGCTGCGATAAAGTTTTTTCCAAGCCCTAAGAGAAACGGAAAGTTCTGATGAAGCCGTTCAAATTCAGAGACTAAATTCTCCATGCTTATCTCCTTTTGGCGGCGTAACCGGCCAAAGCTAATAAAAGGCGGGATGTGATCGCTTCAATCGGCGCACCCGCAGTTTTAGAGGCGCGGTCTGCAGCCTGACACTCTGCGAGGCCTCTACGCAACATACGCAACGGCCATATATTCAGTTGCCGCGTAAACTCGCGCTCTTGTGAGCCCCAGACGGGAGGACGCAGGCCTTTAATGGCTTGACCCGCGCTGTCACCGCCGTCCATTCGAATGGCGGCCTCCGTTAAGCGAAGAAGTTGTCGTTGTAGGCCGAATAAAATACCAATCGGGCTGACTTTGCCTGCGACGGCACGGCGATAGCTGGCATCCATGGCATCGACATCGCCGAGCAAGGCTTCCGTCACAATGGTGTCGATGGATGCGGATTGCCCACCCGCTGCAACGGCTTGAATATCAGAGAGGCTGACCACGGCACCGGGGGTTTGACCATAGCCTTTATAAAGCGCCATTTTCTCAATCTCTCCAGATGCGAGCGCGTGGTCCCCCTCAAGTAAAGGGAGCCAAGCCTCCAGAGCATCAGGCGTAATGCTCATGTCATGGGCGCTGAGGCTGGTTCGAATTTGGTCCCGCAGGTCTGCGGCATTGGCGGCATAACATCCGACGGCGGCAAAATGTTTCGACGCCTCCACAGCCTTGCGAATGGAAGACCGGGTCGTCATGTCGCCGCCCTCAATGATGAGTTTGGCCTCGGCCCGGGACGGATCAGAATCGAGAGATTTAATTAATTTCGAAATCGCCGCCGCTTGTCGTTCGTGATCGAGCCTTAGGCGCACTAAACGCCCGCCGCCAAGCAAGCTCATCGCGCTCATTTCATCTGAGAGCTTCGCAGTGTCTGCAGACAGATCATCCGCCGTAATCAGCGTGGCGCCAAACGTTGGGTCTGCATCTGGCACCAAGACGCCCGCGAGTGTTTGCGCGCGAGATTTCACGCGCCCGCGATCGGGCCCAAACAATAGCACGCCAATAATATCCGGCGGCGGTGATTTTAAAAAACGGTCTTGTCGAGACCCAGTGATCTTCACGATCCGGCTTTCACGACGGGTTTTCGGCGAAATGTTTCGCGAGTACGATGACAAGGCGATCGGCGATTTCTTTGGCGGCTTGGCGTGTGCCGGTGTCATCCGCGGTCACAATCCCGAATGGCCCTGCCGGCGCGCCAAATGTTGTAATGGCAGACACGCGGCCCCGGTCCACGACCTTACCCGTTTCAGACTGAACGAGCTCATAGGTCGAGCTAAGCGTCACGTCATAGCGCGAGGCGACATCATCACCCGTAATACCCAAACGTCCGCGATTATATCTCGGCCCGAGGCGGAGGACGTAGTCTGGCGTGTCAGAGGCTTTGCCGATGCGATCCCGCAGGCGCTGGGTCATATAAAACCCAGCCTGATTATCCGTTACGTCCGGGCCTTTTTTCAGCTCAACGGCGATATTTGCGAGCGAGGTCTCGCCTGTCGCATGCATAGGCGAAAAGCCACAGGCCGACAGGGCGAGGGCGGAGAGGCCGAGGAAAAGAGCGCGTATCATTTCGCCACTATATTGACGATACGGCCCGGCACAATAATGACTTTCCTAACGGTTGCGTCACCTATCGCGCGTTGGACGCCTTCGTCGGCCAGCGCCAGCTTCTCGATTTCGTCCTTGGGCAGGTCTTTGGCGACTGACAGCTCACCGCGGCGTTTGCCGTTCACCTGCAAGGGTAGGGTGATTTCGTCATCCACCAACATGGCCAGATCAACCGTCGGCCAAGGCGCGTGATAGACGAGTCCGTCTCCGCCAAGGCGCGCCCAGCACTCTTCGGCTAAATGCGGCATGAAGGGCGCGATGGCCCGGATCAAAATGCCTAGCGCTTCTGCGCGCGCTGCGTCATCGGCTTTATATTTGCCCAGCGCATTGGTCAGCTCATAGATTTGTGCGACCGAGGTGTTGAAGCGAAACGCCTCAATCCCGGCGGTGAGTTTTTCCAACGCACGATGCGCGATTTTGCGTAAGGCAAGAGAGTCGCCCTTGGCGTCTGTTGCAACCGTCATCGGGCCGTGTTCGGGCGTGTTGTCTGGCATCAGGTTCCAGACCTTTTTAGAAAAGCGCCAAGCACCTGTCACGCCGTCTTCGGTCCATTCGACATCGCGTTCGGGCGGGGAATCGGAGAGCACAAACCAGCGCGCGACATCCGCGCCATAGCCTTTGATGATGTCGTCTGGGTCGACAGTGTTTTTCTTGGACTTGGACATCTTGATGATGTCGCCTTTGGTGACCGCGCGGCCCGTTGGAATATGGACGTAGCCGTCCGCTGTCTGGTCGACCTCTTCCGGCAAGACCCAGCTATTCTTCTCAATCGGCTCATCGACCAGCGCATAGGTCGCGTGGGTCACCATGCCTTGGGTGAACAGCCCGGCGAAAGGCTCGCCGCTCGGCAAGTCAAGCAGACCACAATCGCGCAAGCCTCGCGTAAAGAAACGCGCGTAGAGCAAGTGCAGCACCGCATGTTCCACACCGCCGACATATTGATCGACGGGCAGCCATTTGGACGCCGCCGCCCAATCCATATTACCATCCTGGTCGAGTGAGCCGCCAAAGGCTGCGAAGTACCAGCTGGAGTCCGCAAAGGTGTCCAGCGTATCGGTTTCCCGCTCGGCCGCCGCGCCGCATTTGGGGCAGGTGACGCCCTCGGTCTTCCACGTCGGATGACGGTCCAGCGGATTGCCAGGGCTGTCGAAATTAATGTCGTAAGGCAGCTCGACGGGCAGTTGATCCTCCGGCACGGGCTGTGAGCCACAGGCCTCGCATTTAATAACAGGGATTGGACAACCCCAATACCGCTGACGAGATACGCCCCAATCGCGCAAACGATATTGCGTGACGCCTTGGCCTAGGTCCATCTCTTCGATCTTAGCAATGGCCGCGGCGATGCCCTCGGATTTATTGAGACCATTGAGGAAGTCGGAATTAAATAATTCGCCTTCGCCGGTATAGGCTTCGTCCGCCACGTCATAGCTGGCCGCGTCTTCTCCAGCGGGGAGAACGACAGGTGTGACGGGCAGATCATATTTCCGTGCGAAATCCAGATCGCGCTGGTCATGCGCCGGACAGCCGAACACTGCGCCTGTGCCGTAATCCATCAGGATAAAGTTCGCGATCCAGACGGGGAGGGTGATGTTAGTGTTGAATGGATGTTGGACGCGCAAGCCCGTGT